>UQNF01000014.1 GCA_900542285.1 uncultured Clostridium sp. | reverse complement strand
GTGCGAAGGTGGGACTGCCGCCGCCCTTGCCGTCCAAAGCAGCGTTGACAGCGGAGCACAGGTCGCGCATGCTGAGCTTCACACCGGGTGAACACACCATGCGATATTCGGTACCGCCTGCACCCTTACAAAAGAGGAGCGCAACGAGAGGGGATTCGGATTTTTCGAGTAAGCGATCGGACAGCGGCTTAAGATCGGAAGCCGTGAGAGAATCAAATAGCTTAACGATGCAGAGGGCAGAACTGACGAGCCGTGAGTCGGAAAGCAGCGTACAAGCAAGAAGCTCTGAAATGAGCAGGGATTTCGATTTTATCTCCTGCCTTGCGGAGCTAAGGTCGGACTGGAGCTTCGAAACTGCAGTCGGAAGCTCAGCGGCGGAGGTGGAGAATCTCCGCGCAAGGGAGGTCAAAATCCGATGTTCATCGATTGAATGGCGAATTGCGCGTTCATGACAGGAGAAGAACAGGCGTATTCCGCCCTTGTATTTCTGGGCATCGGTGATAAGAATAGCACCGACAGAGCCTGTGGAAGCAAAATGTGTTCCGCAGCAGGTGCAGGAGTCGATGCTGCCTCCGTCGATATAGACAATGCGAACATCCTCGGTAGTATTGCTGAGCTTATCGGCAAGCTTTCTGAGTGGGAGAGCGCCAGCTTCTGTCCCGCTGACGGTTTGAAAGGTTATCGGAAGATCAGCCTGCACGGCTGCGTTTGCGGCAAGTTGGAGACGGATAAGCTCGGCTTCATCGAGAAACCTATCCAGGTCAATGGTGCAATAGTCCTTCGCCATATGGAATCCAACGTTATGTGCGCCGAATAGCTTGAAGGCAAGGCCGGAAAGGATGTGCTCTCCGGTATGCTGTGCCGTATGGTCAAGCCGGGCAGGAATGTCAAGGCGTACGGTAACTGTCCTACCGATCTCAAAGGGAGTATCACAGTAGTGAAGTATCCGGCCATCAACGATACCGGCACGAAGGACTTCTGATTCGTCAATGAAGCCCGTATCTGAAAGCTGACCTCCGCTTTCGGGAAAGATAACGGTTCTGTCAAGAACAATTGCGAAAGCATTGTCACACTTAATGCAATCAAGAACGATGGCAGAGCATTCGCTTAGCATGGGATGCTGATAATATAGCTCCATATGCGCCTCAATTCACACGAATGACGAAGACCATCGGAGTAAGCCCTCCGGCCTCGGTGCGTTCAGTCTTTAGAATCTCAAGATTTGAATGCGTACGGATCAGGTTCTTGAGCAGGGTAAACTCCATGGTGTAAAGCACGGCAACACCGCCCTTTTTAACAAGCAGGGGAAGCCTGTCGAGCAGTCCGGTATAGAGCCTTGCGCAGCTTGAGTGATTCCCGACGCGGTTTCCGAAGGGAAGATTGCAGATAAGCTCATCATATGGGCGTTTACTCTCAAATCTGAGAATATCGTTGCAGATGAATTTAGCGTGGGTGATACCGTGCAAATATGCGGCATCGGCGTTGATACGCGCGGCATCAATGGCGGCATGAGCGATATCGACGCCGGTGAGCGAAGCACACGGAGCGATGAGCCCCCTCTCAAACAGCAGAGTACCGGAGCCGCAGCATGGGTCGATGACCCTGGCATTCAGAGTTAGATAATCGGAAGCAAGCCTCAGTACCGCAGCGGCGGTGGAGGGATTCATGGAAGCGGCAATGGTCTGTTTGCGATAGAAAAATCGTTCGTCCTTAACTGTAAACAGCTTGAGATAAAGCCTGGATGCATTTCCGGCAGGGACTATACGAAGCTCGATCTCGTAATCGGAAGGGGCGTTGACGATGCGATCATCGTCAATAAGGTCACGAACGGCACGTTTATAAGTGGTGCGTTCAAAATTGCCGTCGATATCAACTATATCGCCGTCGATCTCAATACGATAGCGATAGGGCGGATCGCCGGCATGCGTGGTGCGCATGAAATCAAGAATGAAGGATTTGGCTATCGGAGCAACGGTTTCAGGCTTAAGGCTGATGCCCTTAGCGATGGTGAACAGAGCCTCCGAAAAACAGCGAGCTTCAAATAGTGCGGAATAGTCATCGGTTTTTACATTGACGCTGCTGCGCCTGACATCAAGAACGGAAAAACCAAGCTCCTCGAGTTCCTCTTTGAGCTGTTCGCTAAGGCGGTCGGGAGCAGAAAGCTCGATATCATACGGCTTATCCAAGCCTCGGAAGGTGTGCTTTTCATGCCTCATTGCGGTGACACGCGCCAATCGAAGCGCCTCACATTCCTCATCATAGTGCTTTATCTCGGTCTCATCGGCAGGCGGAATGGGCGAATATGCATCAAGGGTCTTCTGGGCGGTCTCACCGCCGATCAAGCCAAGCGAGAGAATGATAGAAGGTCGGACATAGCGCTGGGGTTCGGTGATCAGGCGAGAGGCAAGAAGCTCAGCGTCATCTTCAGAGCGGCTGAGCTGACCCAATAGCCTTGCGGCATTGCGGCGAAGCTTCGGTGATTCAGCATCAAGGTACCGCCGAACTGCGGGAAGGATCTCCGGCTCGGAACTAAGCCTTATCAGCAAAGAACGGGTTTTAACAAGGCGCACGAGAAGTGCAGAGCCAATACCCTGTTCAATAAAGAGTGCGGCGGTATCATCGAGCAGCGAGTTTTTGTCGATATGAGGGTTGTTTGCAAGAAGAGAAGGGCCGTTTTCCTTTTCAAGCTCACTGATGATGGTTTCTCTGTCGAGTTTCTTTAACATAAATCACTCCGTATGTTAATGTTTTTCGCGGCGAAGTTTGTTAAGCGCCGCTTGATAGTGTTCGGGAAGATCGGCGTGAAAGCTCATCCATTCATGGGTCCTCGGGTGGCGAAGCTCCAGTTCGCAAGCATGAAGCGCCTGACCATGAAAGCCAAGACTGTTCCTGCCGCTCGAATAAACGTCGTCGCCTACGAGAGGATGATTGATATACGCCATATGCACGCGGATCTGATGAGTACGCCCGGTCTCGAGCCTGACCTCGAGCAGGGTCATATCGCCATAGCGTTCAAGAACTCGATAGTGGGTGATAGCTTCCCGACCGTCGGAAACCACCGCCATACGCTTCCTGTCGGTACGGTGCCTGCCGATTGGAGCAGAAATAGTGCCGGAATCAACGGGAAAATTGCCAAGACAAAGAGCAATATATGTGCGTTGAACGCTGTGCGTTTTGAGCTCCTCGGAAAGAAAGCTGTGGGAAAAATCGTTTTTTGCGACGACCAAAAGCCCGGAGGTATTCTTGTCAATGCGGTGAACGATCCCGGGGCGAAGCTCGCCTCCAATGCCGGAAAGATCCTTGATATGGTACATAAGGGCATTGACAAGGGTTCCGTTTGGGTTGCCTGCCGCAGGATGAACGACCATACCGACGGGCTTGTTTATCACGGCGATGTCGGCGTCCTGATAAACGATGTCAAGCGGAAGGGGTTCGGCTGTCAGTTCGGTTTCATGGGTTTCGGGAAACCGAATCTCTATTGTATCGCCTTCGGAAAGCGGCGTGCGCGGCTTGATAGTCCTTCCGTTCACGGTGATGAAGCCGTCGGAGATAAGCCTTTGAACAGCAGAGCGCGAAAACTCGGTATGCTCGGCAATATAACTGTCAGCACGAGCGGCATTTCCGGCTGTCAAAAATAAGCCTTCGTCGGTGTCGCCGTCAAGCTCATCGTCAGCGTCGTCAATGCCGGGGATGCCCGGTGTTTCATCATTCGGCATTGGAACCTTCTTCCCCGTTGTCGGATTTATTGGACTTTTTATCATTGGAATCGATCTGCCTGATGAAATCCTTTCCCGGCTTTGTAAGGAGAAGCGAAACGGCAAGCAGAACGGCGCCGATGGTTACACAGCAGTCCGCAATATTGAATACAGGGAATTCGATGAAATCAAAAGCGATAAAATCCCTGACATAACCAAGGAAAATACGGTCAATAAGATTGCCTATCGCACCCGAAAGAATGACGGTAAGGGCAACCTTGGAAAGCTTTGGAAGCAATTTCCTGTAACGCACAAGAAGAAAAACGAGGAAAGCGGCAAGGATCAGCGTAACGATGATGAAATAGACCCTTGCGTTGGGCAAAAGTCCCCATGCCATACCGGTATTCTCTCGGTATTCAAAGCGGATAAAGTGAGGGATAAAGGACTGCACTGCGCCCACCTGCCCAAGCATATTGACGGCAAGCGATTTGGAAAGCTGGTCCATAGCGATGAAAAAAATAAAAATCCCTGAAAGAATGTAGACCATTAGTAGCTCCTTCGATAAAAATTCATAATAATAATACAACAATTCATTGTGAAAAGCAAGCAGAAGAAAGTTGAATGAAAAGGGAGGCATTGACGCCTCCCAAAATCACTGACAGCGATTATTTGCCGGTAAGCAGATACTCGATTGCGCGGTTGAGCTGCGCATCCTCGCTTCTGTATTCGTTGAGCAGGGTATAGGGACTGACGCCCTGAAGCTCCGCAGGCTGTTGAACCTCGATATCCGGAGTGAGCCCGATACCATGTATGAGCTTGCCGCTGGGAGTCCGATAGGCGTCCGTAGTGAGCTTTATCATGCCCCTTCCGACGCCAAGCGACCATGAAGTCTGCACGATACCCTTGCCAAAGGTGGTGGTACCGATGAGCGGAGCGGCATTATTGTCCTGGATTGCGCCGGAGAATACCTCGCTTGCGGAGGCTGAACCCTCGTTAATAAGCACGACATAGGGGATCTCGAGCTTCTGCTTGTCGTCGGAACGGTATTCTTCGGGAGGGTCGACCAGCTGTCCTTCCAGCGTAGTGATAAGGCAGTCGGGAAGAACTCTGTCGGCGATCTTGATGACGGTGTCGAGACCGCCGCCGGGATTATTGCGGATATCGATGATGAGGGAAGTAATACCGTCATCGAGCAGAGCCTGAAGCTGCGAATTGAATGCGGTGGCAGCATCGCCGGTGAACTCTTCTATACAGATATAGCCGATACCGTTGTCAAGCCGTTCAGAGAAAACACGGGAAACGACAACGTCGCCGCGAACTACATCGAAGGTCTGAGAGCTTTCTCCTCTCAAAACGGTGAGAGAAGCGACAGAACCATCTTCGCCAATAAGCAAATCCGCCGCATCGTCAAGACTGACACCGGCAAGGGAGGTTCCGTTGACATGGGTAATGATATCTCCGTCACGCACGCCGGCGTTGTATGCAGGGTTGCCTGTATAGGCGCGGCTCACAAGGAGGCCCCTTTCCTCGGGATCTCCGGTGACCAAAACGCCGATGCCCTTATAGTTGCCGTTGAGGTTGTCGTAATATGCATCGTAGCCCTCATCCGTAAAGTATTCGGCATAGCGGTCGCCGGTCGAGGCGATAACGGCGTCCGCAGCAGCCTTGAGCATTGTGTCAACATCCGGCTTTTCGTCTTGGAAATAATAGTACTTATCGATACTTTCCATCAGATCGGAAATAATGCTTGCATCGTATTTATCGCCGGGAAGCGAAACGGAGCTCAGCAACACTACAGTAAGAAACGAGCCGACAAGAAGGCTGACTATCATCAGAATCGCAATCTGATAACCCTTAATGCCTCCGCCCTGCTTCTTCGGAGAAGCGACGGAGTAGGTCGGCGCATTCTGTTGCTTTGGCGTCTGATTTCCCATGTAATAATCCATATTCACTACCACGCCTTTGATTATAAAGGCTTCCTTTCTTCCGATTTAGTCCTTATTCATCAAAATTGAAATCATTAATATTAAGCGCTGTCGGGTCGCATTCGCCGCACCTGACGCCGCCGGTCTGACGGGGAGGAAGCTTCATCCTGTCCCACATGCCGTACTTATGCGTATCGGCAATAGCCTTCATCAGCCTTGTTTCCACGTCGGGAACTATCCTTCGGAAATCCTGAAGCAGATTCTTCATGTCCTCGCGCTTTGTGCTGCCTGCAACGGGGCAGTTGGCAGGTATCACCGGAAGCTCAAGCCTTCTCGCGGCGTTGATAGCGTCCTTCTCCGGGTAGAAAACAAGGGGACGAATGACGGTCACTCCTGTCCTTCCAAGATAGGTAATGGGCGCAAAGGTATTGAGCCTCGCTTCGTAGAAAAGGCTCAGAAGGAAGGTCTCCAGCACATCTTCGCGGTTGTGCCCGAGCGCCACAAGGTTGCAGCCCTTGGCAACGGCAATATCGTTGAGCGCACCTCTGCGCATCTTGGCGCACATGGCGCAGGGGCTTTTCTCCTTTCGGATATTAAAAACAACATCGCCTATATCGGTCTTTTTGACCTCAAAGTCAATATCATGCTCGCGTGCAAAGGCCTCGATACCGCTCGTGTCCTGTTCTACAATACCGAGGTCAAGCATAACGGCACAAAGCTCATATTTCTTCTTGGAGAACATCTGATACAGCTTAAGCCCATACATGAGCAAAAGGCTGTCCTTGCCCCCGCTGACGCCGACACAAATCCTGTCGCCATCCTGTATCAATCCGTATTTTTCATCGGCTCGCCTAATGCAGCCAAGAACCTGTTTCATTTAAGTTGCCCATTCTTTATAGATTTCTGATAATTATACAACAACAGAGGATTTTTGTATAGCAAAAGTCAGCGTTTGCGCTGCAGCAGGCGTGCAACCAGGGGCCTGTGTACAACCATGGCGGCTTTTGGACAGAACTCCTGACAGCAGAAGCAGCGTATGCACTTTTTTCTGTCGATATGAGGTTTGCCCTTTACCATCGTTATCGCATGGGCAGGGCATAGTCCTGCGCACTTTTTGCAGCCGATACAGAGTTTTTTCTTGGGCAGGGGCTTGTTGGTAAAGCAGGCTTCGATAAACCGTTGGGTGATAAGGAACTTGGTTCCGCCCAAGAATTTGACCCCTTTGGGCGCGGAAACATCGAAATCCCGAACGCTGAGAGCTTCAACGCTGCCGCAAACGGGCAGCTCCCGATAGTCTGCCGGGATCAGTTTACGCTCTATTCCGGCGCGTATGGTCGGAACATCCATGGGATCGAGCCCTATGATATGCGCGGCTACCAGGTCGGCAGAGTGAGTGGTTCTTGCGGCGATGAGAACGCCGATCTTCTTGGGCGTTCCGGCTGTGGGTCCATTGCCCTCCATGCCTACGACGGCATCGACAAGTGTCAAACGGGGCTTGAAATGCTCGTTTATATCCACAAGCATGTTCGCAAAATCGTTCATGTCGGGGTATAGGTAATGCGTCTCCGGCTTTAGCATCCCCGGAATGACGCCGTAAAGATTCTTGACCGCGCCGCTCATACCAACCATGCCGTGGGATTTGAGCTTGCAGAAGTCTATCATCGCATCGCAATCGTCAATATAGCTCGTATAGGTGAGGCTCTTCATGGCAACACCGTCGATCTCCACTGTCTTTGAAGCCACGTTGCGGTTAAGCTCGGCGCCCAATTCCTCCGCACGGGTCATCTCGGTGGTGTTGTAGTTATGATTTAGCGCAGCGACTGTAAAAAAGCCCCCGGGACTATCGCCGATAACTGCCTTGGCGCCCAAAGTCGTAAGCCTCTTAACAAGCTCACAGATAAGCGCAGGATGTGTCGTTGCGGCTTCTTCGGGCTTCATAGCAGAAACAAGGTTGGCCTTGATGAGTATCCTCATGCCGGGCTTGACCCAATCAAGCCCATCGATGGCGGAAATAGCGGCATCCATGGCAGCGGCAACGGTTGCTTGGTCGTAGTCGAGACATGAAACAACGCTCGCATTATATTTTTCCATAATAACTCCGAATAAATAAGGGTTATGATATAGGTATATTTTAGCAGATTATGCGTTATTCGTCAATTATTCACGCTGCGCGACCGATAGTGCCGATTTGCAATATACCATAATGGGCTGTATCAGAAGGGCCTAAAGTGCTATAATCAGAGAAAACGGTTTGGAGGAAAACAGAAAATGTGTTTTCTTATGAAAAGCATCGGGCGCGGTATTATGCCCGAATCGGATTTTTTCAGCAAAGCTTGGGAGTATCTTAAAGACTTTGCAGTGCACTCGGGACTTAGGATAATCGCAGCCATACTGATAGTAATTATCGGGATTCCGCTTGCAAGGAAGCTGATAAAGGCATATGAGAAGAGCAAGGCGTTCAATCGTGTGAACAAGGATATTCAGGGAATATCCAAATGGGTAGTGAAGTACCTGCTGTATCTTGCCGTGATAGCGCTTGTTATAGTAGTCCTCGGGATACCGACGGCTTCGATCGCAACGCTTATCAGCAGCGTAACGCTTGCCATTGGCCTCGCACTGCAGGGGAGCCTTACCAATATCGCCGGAGGAATAATGCTGCTTGCATATAAGCCCTTCCATGTAGGTGACTATATCGAGGCTTCGGGAAATTCCGGCACGGTTGAGGATATAGGAGCATTCTATACCACCCTAAAAACTGTGGATAACCGCAGGATAGTAGTGCCAAACGGCACGCTCTCGAATGCGAACATAGTTAACTTCTCGTCCTATGAAACGAGGAGGGTGGATATCACGGTATCGGCAAGCGCTTCCTGCGACAGTGAAAAGGTCAAGGAAATAATTCGAAATGTTATCGATTGCGAAGACCTTGCTATGAAGGAACCCGAGCCGTTTGTGAGGCTTAACGATTGCACAGACGGAAAACTCAATTATACCGTCCGCGTATGGTGCAAAACCGAAGATTATTTCACCCTATATAACGATTTGCAGGAGGATCTGCGCACTGCGTTTGTGGAGCATGACATTGCTCCGGCGCTAAATACTATGAGGATAACCAAATAGAAAGCGACAATTACGGCGTGATACGGCAAGGCTTGACCGCAGCACACCGTGTTCTTTTTCGGCAGGAATGCGACGAAACGCATTCAAAAATGCAATCATTTATGATATAATGCAGCAAAGGCCATTGGAAACGGAGGTGCGGAGATGGTGACAATGGAACTGGTGATACTGATCCTGCTGACGATAGTGGTGATCGGTGTGGTCAACGAAAAGTTGATACATCTTCAGAGCGATATAGCGCTGGTGCTGTTCTCCGTAGCGATATGCGCGGTACTGCTTATTCTGAGCAGGATCCCCGGAATGGAGGGGCTTGGGGAAAAACTCAAAGAGCTTGGTTCTTTCGATTTTGAGAAATATCTTATGGATTTTGTGCTCTGCTTCATGCTGTTTGCGGGAGCGAGCAAGGTCAATCTGCATAAATTCAGGACTAACATCAAGCCGGTGTGCCTTCTTGCGCTGTTGACAACGATAATATCCTCGGTTCTCTATGGCGCATTATTCTATCTTGCGGCAAGGCTGGCAGGGATAAGGCTGGACATCTGGGTGTGCATATTGCTTGGCTGTATCGTATCGCCGACCGACCCCATAGCCGCGACCGGGATACTGAACAAGCTGGGACTATCAAAAAACGTTACATCGGTCATCGAAAGCGAATCCCTTTTCAATGACGGCACGGGAGTTGCGTTGTTCGTATTTGTAAAAAGCATAGTTAGCCAGAACGGCGAGAGCAATTTCCTGCTCGTTATGCTTAAGGAGGTTCTGGGGGCGCTGGCGGTAGCGTTTGCGGTGTCGTTCCTGCTGTTCAGGCTCATGAAGCTGACCAAGAATCCGACAATGCAGATCCTGATAAGCGTACTCGATGTTTCTGTGGTGTATTTGATTTGCGAAAAGCTTGGTTTTTCGGGCGTGATCGCTTCCGTAGTCTGCGGAATGTATATGTCCTATCAAATGGGCAGCATTTCGAGAAGGCGTGAGGTCACCGATCCGGAGAATCTTTATGATAATTTCTGGGATATTATTGACCACATATTGAATGCGGTGCTGTTTGTGCTGATTGCGATATCCTTCCTTGGCATCAGCTTCAGCTCCTATATCTGGTTCGTGCTTCCGGCAGGCATCATATGCGTTATCATTTCAAGGTTTGTCGGGGTCTGGACGGCAAGCGCAATGCTGCGGAGGAACAGGATACCGGGCGGTTACAGTATGATGGAGTTCGTAACGCTGATGACATGGTGCGCACTCAAGGGAGGCCTGTCGCTGGCGCTTGCTATGAGTACAAAGGAGTTTTTGGATACCGGCACATATCTGATGGTGCTAAATGCAGCCTATGCCACCATCTTCTTTACCGTGCTGGTACAGGGACTGACCATCAAAAGGGTTTACGGCAGGCTGGAAGCTCATAAGGCTAAGCGTCTGGGCACGGAGGCCGTGAAAAGGAGGGCAAGATGAAAATAATAATCGTTGGACTTGGCCAAGTTGGACAGATGCTGGCGGAATATGCTGCCGCGGAAGGCCATGAGGTGGTCGTGATCGACAGGGACGGAGAGCTGGTTGAAAGCGTGACCGATCGCTTTGATGTGAGCGGAATATGCGGAAGCGGAGCTTCGCGCAGCGTTCTTATGGAGGCCGGGGCGGATCTGGCGGATATCGTTGTCGCACTGACGCCCACGGACGAGGTGAACATCATGATTTGCGCGGTCGCCAAAAAATGCGGAGCGTGCTACACTGCGGCGCGCCTCTATAATAATGAGTTTTTTGAGGAAAACGCCTATCTGAAGAATGAATTCAAGATAGACGCCATAGTAAATCCGAAATGGGATACCGCTTTGGAGATCGCAATGCAGATAGGGCTTCCGGGCACGGTGAAGGCTGAGGCGTTCTTCGGGAACGATGCCGTAATGCTCAAAGTGGGTATCGACCGTGACAGCTTTCTGATGGGAAAGCCGCTCAGCATGATAAAGCCTCATTTCGGCGTGGATATGCTGGTTGGCATTGTCATCAGGGACGGCAAAGTACATATTCCCAAGGGTGATTTTATGCTGAAGGAAGGGGACTCCATTGAGATAATCGTTCCGAGCAAGCATACGAGCCAAGTCATGATGAAGCTCGGCATGATGCGGAAACCCGTGAAGAAGGTGTTCCTGGTTGGATGCGGCACAACGGGGCGCAACCTTGCCGAAATGCTTCTCAAGGAGAAAAAGCAGGTGATTATCCTTGAAAAGGATAAAAAACGGTGCATAGAGCTTTCAACGCAGCTTCCGACTGCGGAGATCGCATGCGGCGACGGCATTGATGACAACGTCTTGCTTGAAGAGGGGATAAAGTTCGCCGATGTGTGCGTATCGATAACGGATTCGGACGAAAAGAACCTGGTAATATCGCTGTTTGCGTGGTACTGTGGGATTAAGTCCATCATTACGAAGGTAGATTCACCGTCGATAGAGCATCTGCTTACAAAGGTAAGCATGGATATTACCGTATCGCCCGATGTGATATCGGTCGAAAAGATTAAGCGTTTTATCAAAAATATCACCGTCTATAACGATGAGGGCAACGATATTAACAGGTATTATCAGATTGCGGACGGCAGGGCGGAGGCTATCGAGTTCATTGCCTATGACAACTTTGCAAAGAAGGGAATACAGCTGAAATCCAAGGATTTTACACTCAAAAAGGGTATCGTTATCGCTGCGATCATTCGTGACGGCGAGATGTTTATTCCTGACGGAAGCAGCGATATTCGCCCCGGAGATCATGTCATCGTTATCGCCGCTAAGGATAATAACCTCAACACCATAAACGATATTATTTCAAGATAATTGCTAGCCCATTGGGTTAGGTGAAGCAGATATTGAAAAAAGGCAAGGAACGCTTAAACGCTGCTTGCCTTCTTTATTTGAAGAACGAATATTTTATAATATCAGAGTCATGAATAAGTGAGCGAAATGCGTGAATGACCTCGCCAATATCAGCGCAAAGCTTAATCGCCCCATGTAAATTCAATGCTTGAAGCGATATCGACGATCTCCATTGCTGTGAAATGGGAGGGATCAAGCTCGATACCAAGAAAGACACCCAACTTGGGAATATAGCTGAGAATGACTACATTTGCGCTGCTGCTCTCACCGTTTTCAAGCAGCCTCGGCTCGCAGCGGGTCAATATTGTCACGCTCGAATAATCGTCGTTCAAATCAAGGATCTCCACAAAGGAGGATTTAAGATCGATGCTTTCGTAAGTGTCGAGGGGAAATTCCTGCAAGAAGAGATCGACATAAGTGTTTTGCATTATCAGCGATTCGGGGGTGGAGTAGTCAAAGAGCATTTTTCCGCCCAATACACTGTTGCAGTAAGAAAAACCAACGGCACCGACTATCTGAGCGTTTCCATCGTTCAGATAGTAGACGGAGTTATCGGTATCATCACTAAGCCATTCAAGCATGTAAGGCGCATCGGCGAAGCCGTCATAAGCAGGGGAAGCAAGATAACGCTTTCGGACGGGCATGAGGAAGCTTGCGGAAAACAGAGTCTTATCCGAAGCGGAGGACAATCTTGGAAAGTCGAGGGTAAGCCGGCTCATAACCGAATTTTTTACGGCACTGATGGGGTTATCGACTTCATAGTACACATCTTCGGGGAGCTTTTCGGGGCAGGCGCACAGTGCGGCGACAAACCACTGCCCATCAATGCGAACAAGCCCGATAAGCTGACTGCTCTCACCATTTCTGAAGGAATCGTTTTCCTCGTTTACGGTGACATTCAGCTTTACAAGAAAGCAATCGAAATTATCGGGTTCGAGGGAATACGGCTCAAGCTCCGGCATAAGTGAGCAGATATATCCGGGGGAGATGGGAGTTATCCCAAGTATTTCTGCGTGGTTCACGGTCAGAATGCCCAGATTGGATTCAAAATTCTGAAGGCTGCCAATAAACAGCTGCCTGTCGGAGCGAAATTCCGGCGCATAGCACTCCGCCCACTGTTCCCATTCTCCATTGTTTATGCAGTCAAAGTAATGCTCAATAAGTTCACGCTTGCCGTCCGATGCGGAGAATGTTTCGCTTGAAGCAGGAATACCGCTCACTCCAAGGAGTGAAAGCATCAGACATATGCATATGAGCTTAAAAACAGAACCGCAATGCTTCATACTGCCTCCTGAATACTTTTCCAGACGATCGATCTCGCTATATCAGTCAACTCAATAAAATCAAGCGCATGAGAATCAAATTCAAAGCAGAGATACAGGCTGTCGCCTTCGTGACGGGAGATTATTCCAAGGTTCATAAAATCGAACTCGGAATCGCGTGCTAAGATTTCAAGGTATTCCTTGGAATAAAACACCTCGGTTATCGCAGGCGCACTGAACCTGTCTTCAAATTGCAGCGTAGATAAGGAAACCGGAAGATAGTACTCATCTGTTGTGAATCGGTAGTCCGGATCGGAATTGATATCGCTGAAAAAGAGCTGAATATCTTCGTTCAATTCAAATCTATCCGTGGATTTTGTAGAGCTCCGCCGGATGCCAAGCGCACCGACACAGCGCCCATATGCGTTATAGATGTACACCCTGGAGTCAAAAAGGTTTTTGAGTCCGCCAAGATAGGCCTCATCAGAAATGGGGGAATACAGGCAAAACCAGCCCTTTGGCAGGACGAAGTTTATGCTGCACAAAAATTCCTTTGCCATCGAATGGCCGCTGAGCCTTGTGCCAAGTTCAACAGAGAAAAAATCGTATTTGTCCTTGCAGTCACTTATCCTGCGAAGATAATCGGCAGGGAAGGAATCCGTGCCGCAAATGCTGCCTTCGGGCAGAACGGGCAGACTTGTTGGGTCCGGTATCGGGCTTGGCTGTTCGCTCGGCGCATCGCTCGTATTCGCATCGGAAGGGCCACACCCGGCAGTTGGCAGAATAGAAAATATCAGTGCCGCAATAATGCACACTGCCGAAAGGATAGATATTGATATTTTTATCGATGTATGCAAATTATTCATTAATTAACACATCTTTTCTTCGCGCTTTCGGAAAACATTCCTTATTATCAATTCTACATGAATAGTGTGATTTGTCAAGAATCCCAAGGAAATTTAACATTTTCCACACAATTATTGGGCACAAGCTTTCGCTCATGCCCAATGGGATGAACCTTATTCGATTTCACTCCGGGGTTTACCGAGGATCTCGCCCCAGATAACGCCCTGAACTATGGAGGGCTTGCCTGCGAGCGTGGCGATCAGCTTATCCGCTCCGCTTGCGGCAGGGGCCTTGTCAGCCTCTTTGACGGGAGCGAAGTGAATGCTGTGGTCTTCCCCGGGGAGCTGTACGCCCTCCGGCATTGCTCTTCCGGCGGAGGGAGGGTTATACCTGCCCTGTTTGCCGGGGGTTCCCTCGTGGTAACCGTCGTGAATGCTGCCTCCGGTGCAATCCGCCGTCGAATGCGTTACACGGGGCTTGCCGTCCGAGCCCTGAAAAAAGGGGTCAAACCGTTGTTGAGATGCGGATGGAGCCTGCGTCTGCTGAGCAGGACGGAATGAGCCTGAACTCTGGGTCTGCTGGGCAGGACGGAAGGAGCCAGAACTCTGCGACTGCTGAGCGGTACGGAAGGAGCCAGAACTCTGCGGCTGCTGAGCAGGACGGAATGAGCCTGAACTCTGGGTCTGCTGAGCGGGACGGAAGGAGCCTGAACTCTGGGTCTGCTGAGCGGGACGGAAGGAGCCTGAACTCTGGGTCTGCTGAGCAGGACGGAAGGTACTCTGATCCTTTGCGGCTGCGTAAGCGGCCTCGCCCGTCTGAGCCTGCCGCTTTCGAAGAAGCTCGGCTTCCATTGCTGCCTGCTCGTTGTCTATATCGGAGGTGTACTGCGTTCCGAAGGACCTAACCCCCTTAACTATGGATGTAATGACCACGATAATTACAGCCATTATGAAAAAGAAAATGAAACCACCCAAAAAATCACCACCTTTCTTGATGCATGGGCAAGCGGCATACGCTTACCCATGGATTATGGGACTGTGGCGCTTAGGAATTTTCCTCCGGTGAAGCAGTGGTCTTGCCGATGGATTCCCTCATATCGGTATCGGCCATGAGATTCTTCATGCGATAGTAATCCATGACGCCGAGATTGCCGTTCTTGAAGGCCTCTGCCATAGCGCGGGGAACTTCCGCCTCTGCTTCGATAACACGGGCGCGCATTCCCTGAACCTCCGCTTTGTTCTCCTGCTCCTGAGCAACAGCCATAGCACGGCGTTCCTCTGCCCTTGCCTGAGCGATGCGCTTGTCGGCTTCGGCCTGGTCGATCTGCAGCTTTGCACCGACGTTGACGCCAACGTCAACATCCGCAATATCTATGGAGAGGATCTCAAACGCGGTACCGCTGTCAAGGCCCTTGCCAAGCACGGTCTGGGAGATGGAGTCGGGGTTCTCAAGAACATCCTTGTGGCTGAGCGAAGAACCGATGGTGGTAACGATACCCTCGCCGACACGGGCAATGATGGTCTCCTCGCCCGCGCCGCCGACAAGACGATCGATGTTGACGCGCACCGTGACCTTTGCCTTGGCGCGAAGCTCAATGCCGTCCTTTGCGATAGCGGCGATGACGGGGGTCTCGATGACCTTCGGGCTGACGCTCATCTGGACAGCGGAAAGCACGTCGCGGCCTGCGAGGTCGATAAGGCATGCCTTTTCAAAGTTAAGGTCAATGCCTGCGCCCTGCGAAGCGATGAGGGCGTTGACGACACGGTCAACATTACCGCCTGCAAGATAGTGCGCTTCCATCTTATCAATGTTGAGCTTAAGTCCTGCCTTGGTGGCCTTGATAAGCGGCTCAACGATGCGATGGGGCTTGACCTTGCGGATACGCATACCGACAAGCTGGAACAGGCCCACGCGAACGCCGGAAGCCCTTGCCGAGATCGCAAGTCCGACGGGAACGAAGCTAAAGAAGAAGATAAGAATTACTATCACGGCAATGATGATACCGACGATTGCGCCTGCGGAGAGGACGCCTCCGGAAGTGGCGCATGATGCCAAAACGGCACCGGCATTGTTGATGAGATTAAACAGCATAGAATTCCTCCGTTATTGTTTATTGTAAAGATTTGTAGACGAGCGCGATAAGGAGGATAAGGATTATCAGCAGCGGTACGCCGATAAGTATAAATACCCAATCCCTTCTGCGCCTCTTATTGAGCTCCTCCTCGGGCATATCCATGTTATAGGCTTTATCCGCCTGTGCCTGAATATCCGAGGTATCATAGAAGCTTAGTTTGGGAAAAGCAGCCTTGCTTTTCCTCTTTTCCTGCTTTTCGCCGCTCATTTTTTCTTGACAAGGATGCGAATGCCTTCCGCCTGAGTGACGACGATGCCTTCACCCTTGGAGATAAAATCTCCATCAGCAACGACATCTATACGCTTTCCGTCTATTTCGGCGATACCGGATGGGCGAATGAATGTAGCTGTTCTCGCTTTGGTTATCTTGATTTTGTCCGGTGTCTTTCCCTACAAGCGAAGCCTCGTGCCGAGCTTCATCGGTATCACTGCGGGATATTTCCTCGTTAAGGATGAGTTTTGACTGCTTTTTTCGCTTTCCAAAGATGAACTTGAATATGATAAGTGCAGCTATCAGCAGTATCACCAGAAGGATAGCCAGCGTAAAAGCTGCCTGCGCAATGCTGTCAGAGCCTACGATAAGACCGGCAACACATGCGATGACTCCGCATACACCGGCGACACCTATGCCCGGTATGAGCATCTCACATATGAGAAGGATAACGCCGACGATAAGCAGAACGATTGCGCCCACATTCATCGCTTGAGCCCAGCCGGTGAAGAAATTAACCTCTGCCGGGAGAACTCCAAGGATCGGGGCAAACAAACCAAACATTTCCAACCTCCGTTCCGGGGCTGCCAAGGGGGATATGTCACATTTTAGGCTGCCCCACAGTAAAAATGTGCATATTTAACATCAAAAAAACGATTGTTTAGCGTATAGAAACTCTCGTAATCTTGCGTTAATAGATATTATATGATAATTGAAATTGCTTTGTCAATAGAATAAATGAAATATATACGGCATATGTTCAAGCATGAAAAGCGGATTAATCAAAAAGCTTATAGTGCTCATCCTTGTGTTCGACCTTATAATGATCGTCTATTTGAGCAATAAAAAGCCTGCTGCGAGTGTGGATAATGCGCAGTTGGACTTGCTTCCGAATATTCGATTCGGGCTGGATCTGCTTCCTTCTTCATCAGTAAATATATTCTCTGTCTTTGACATTCCAACCGGGACTCCGGAAAAGACCGAAGAGCCGGACAAGGGAGACGGCAGCAGGATAATGATCGATGTTTGGGACGAGGAGACAGGTGCAAGCGAGATGGAGCTGGAGGAATATGTATTTCACGTTTTGGCCGGGGAGATGCCGGCAAGCTATGAGCCGGAGGCACTCAAGGCGCAGGCGGTGGCGGCAAGGACTTTTGCGCTGAAGCAGTTTTTCGTGGGTACAAGCTGCAAGAGCGGACATACTGTCTGCACCAGTCCTAACTGCTGCCAGGCATTCGCCGATACCGAAGCCCTTAAGAGGAGCTGGGGCAATAAGTATGAGACCTACTGTGAAAAGCTGCGCCGGGCGGTCGAGGAGACAAGGGGAGAGGTCATGACCAGCGAAGGCAAGCTCATTTCCGCTCTTTATCATGCCTCATCGGGCGGAAAGACCGAGGATTGCGAGGCGGTTTTTGCGGTTGCGCTGCCGTACCTTGTTTCAGTCGACAGCGAAGGGGAGGAGGCTTTCTCCGAGTACAGCAGCGACAAAAGCTTCGCCATTTCGGACTTCTGCAATATGGTCAACGAAGCGTATCCGCAGGCAGGGCTTACCGATCCGAGCAGGCAGGTTGCGATCTGGGCAAGGACGGACAGCGGCAGGGTAAAGCTGGTACAGCTCGGAGGCACGGTCATAAGCGGTCAGCAGCTCAGAAAGCTTTTGAACCTTCGCAGCACCAATTTCACCTTCAGCTTTTCGCAGGACAGCGTCACCATCACCTGTCTTGGTTTTGGGCATGGGGTCGGAATGAGCCAGTGCGGCGCCGACGCCATGGCGAAGCAGGGCATAGGCTACAAACAGATACTTGAGCATTATTATACAGGGATAGAGCTTGTGGACTATTCGCAGCTCAAAAACAGCCGAAACAGCGATGCCTGAATAGAAATACATCAGCTTCTCAATGGTATTTCACAGGAAAGCTTTGGAAAAGGAAAATGCCGGCAATTACTGCCGGCGAAAACAGTTCTCACTTATTTTTGCGCATAGCTGCCGCAAAGACTTTCGTCCTCGGCGGTTCCGGTATGCTTGCTGTTGCAGCAAGGCTCAACCTCGATGCGGCTGAGAGCGCAGTATGCGCCGTTCTCATTGTATCGGCAGCTGAGAACACGGCAACCGATAGTCTGGCATCCCATCTGATTCTTGGACATGAGTTCGACTCCCTTCTGTTTATTGACTTTGCTGTCATCAGTATTGTCTGCAGCCGGGCGAGTTTTATTCCGAATAATAGCCTTGCTCATGACACATATTAAATAGGAAGGTTTTCATCAATATGGAAAGCCTTTCCATTTTTTATAATCACTTTTCGGGAAGATCGATTTCAAGGCCGACCGGACAGTGATCGCTTCCAATTATCTCGGGATAGATGAGGGAATCCTTTATCGAGGACTCCAGGGAACTGCTGACAACGAAATAGTCAATACGCCAGCCGACGTTCTTTTCACGCGCCTTGAACATGTAGCTCCACCAGGTATAGGCGTCCGTCCTATCGGGATACAGTACGCGGAAGGAGTCGGAAAAGCCTGCGGCGAGAAGCTCGGTGAACTTTGCACGCTCTTCATCGGTGAAGCCTGCGTTGCCGCGGTTGGATTTGGCGTTCTTCAGGTCGATCTCCTGATGCGCCACGTTCATATCTCCGCATACAATGACGGGTTTTTCCGCGTTGAGCGAACATAGATAGCTCCTGAATGCGTCCTCCCAGCGACAGCGGAATTCCAGCCTTGTCAGCTCCCTCTGTGCATTGGGCGTGTAGACGGTGACAAAGAAAAAAGCGGGAAACTCAAGGGTTATTACCCTGCCCTCGGTTTCAAATTCAGCGTCAAGGCCCATACCCAAACGGACGGACAGGGGCTCTTGCTTGGTGAATACTGCGGTGCCGGAATAGCCCTTCTTTTCTGCATAGTTCCAATAGCAATGATAGCCTTCCGGCGCAAAATCTATCTGTCCTGCCTGAAGCTTTGTTTCCTGAAGGGCAAATATGTCCGCATCGGCAGCGGCAAAAAACTCCGCAAAGCCTTTGCCCATGCAGGCGCGAAGCCCGTTGACATTCCAAGAGATTAATTTCATAGTCATACCTCTCATTATTTGTGCTGTTGACGCTATTATAGCAAAAACGGTGCAGGAACACAATTGCACGGATCGGCTGCGCCTGATTTTGGCGGCAAAGATGAAAGCCGTCCGGCAACATTCCGCGGACGGCTTTGGGCTGATGTGTTTTACAGCTCCGTGATTTTCTTACCGAGCTCGTTGAGCCAATCCCCCTCGTACAGCTCGATAAGACCTGCGTCGCAGGCGGCGGCGAGCTTGGGGTTGATGGGAAGCTTGGCGGTGAGGGAAATGCCGTGCTTTTCGGCGACCTCTTCGAGATGGGACTTACCGAACAGCTCCGTGCGTTCTCCGCAGTGGGGACACTCATAGTAGGACATATTCTCAACGATGCCAATAACGGGGATGTTCATGAGGGACGCCATGTTGACAGCCTTCTCCACTATCATCGAAACGAGATCCTGCGGAGTGGTTACGACAACGATGCCGTCGATGGGCAGGGACTGGAACACGGTCAGCGGCACATCTCCGGTTCCCGGAGGCATATCAACAAACATATAGTCGATATCGTCCCAGACCACATCGGTCCAGAACTGCTTTACGGTGCCTGCTATGATAGGACCGCGCCAGACAACGGGATCGGTATCGTTTTCAAGCAGGAAATTGATACTCATAAGCTCGATCCCGGTGTGTGACTGAAGGGGCAATATCCCGTATTGATTGGCAAATGCCTTCTCCTTCACTCCGAAAGCCTTGGGAATGGACGGTCCGGTAATATCGGCGTCGAGCACTGCGGTATGATAGCCTGCGCGCATGGAGTTTACTGCCAGAAGGCTTGTGATGAGGGATTTGCCGACTCCGCCCTTGCCGCTCATGACGGCTATGACCTTTTTGACGGAGCTGTGCTCGTTAAGGTGAGCACGAAAATCAGTCTTTTTGCTCTCGCAGTCGAGGGAGCAGCTGTCGCAATTATGGGTGCATTCTTCGCTCATTTTGTTACCCTTTCAAAATTTGGTTTGGGAGCTATTCACTCAAGTCCTATTATAGCCATCCCAAAACGATTGACAACACAGATTTGAAAATATATCGGAGAAAGAACGCCGATAAGCCGTACAGGGCTTGCCTTAAGCCCCCATGGGAACAAAAAATGCTCCCACAAGGGGAGCGGAAAACGGTATGGTTATGGATTTGTCAAATAGCTCTGCACTCCATCCGCAATACCGGATGCAATGAGCTGCTGATAGGCAGAAAGCTGAAGGCTTGCCTCCTCCTCGTGGTTGGAGAGGAATCCGCATTCAACAAGTGCGCTTGCGCACAGCGGCTCGCGAACGACCATCAAATCGTCACCGACAACGTTGCCGTCGCGGTATTCCTGCGCCGTTGCATCGGCAACGCTCTGCATTATGGTCTTTGCGAGGCTCATGCCGCGGCCGCTGTAAGCATTGCCGCTCTTATAGAAATAGACTCTCGTTCCCTTGACTGTGCGATCGTTAGGGAAGGAATTCATGTGAATGCTGATTGCAACGGTGAAAATATCGTTCTTCATCATCGCCGTGCGTGCGGCCATATCGTCCTGCTTTGAGCTGCCGACGGCATACTCGTCCATGCGTGTCATGAACACATAGTAGCCCTTTTCACCAAGCTTCTCGGCAACAAGCCTTGCTATGGCAAGATTCAGCTCACTCTCCTTGACCCCGGTATCGATTCCGCTTGCTCCGGGATCAAAGCCGCCGTGTCCGACGTCAAGAAGGATGATGGTGACGCTCGGATCCGCTGCCTTCAGTGCTTTAAGCTGTTCGAGCCTTGCGTACACTGCGTTGAGATCGCCCTCGGTGACGACCTTTGCAACATTGGTGACAGGCTCGGGGCTTGATGTGGGCACGTCCGTACCGACTTCTGCTGTGCTCTGCGGAGAAGCCGTTTCGGTCTCTTCGGGCGTCAAGCTTGGCTGAGGGGCAACCGTGACGGTGGGCTCGGGAGACGATGTCGGCTGCGCACTTGGGGAGGTCGGCTCGCTTCCTGGGCAGGATCTTCCAATAATAACCGCAGCAATTGCGATTATAAGCGCAGCAATGATCACGATAAGTATTCGGATCGTTTTTTCGAAATTCATTTCATTTCTTTCCTTTCAAAAGTTATGCTCTAACATTATAACAGATTTTGAAGATAGTGGCATAATATTTTATGTCGAGTTCCGTATAATAGACTGCATTATCCTAAAAAAGCAATTTCTGCTTGATTTTTTATCCTTTGTTGGTATAATATAGCCGTGCTAATATGTCTGCACACAATACTGCGTTGGCACGACACACGATCAAAATAAGAAAGGTATGAACTATGAAGCACAAAAGAACGATACGCATTATTGCAATTGCCATGATGGCAGCATTTATAATCTGTTCGGTTTCCGGATGCGATCTGACGAAACGGACAAAACATGATATCGCAATTACCGAGCTGGTCGCCGTCAATTCCGGCTCGTACACCAATGAGCTTGGAACCCCGGACTGGTTTGAAATACATAATTTCACCAAAGCAGCCGTCGACATTTCCGGCTGGCAGGTCAAGAACATCAACGACGGGTCTTTGACCTACACCTTCCCTGAAGGGACAACATTGGAAGCGGACGGCTATCTTGTCATAAGCTGCGATAAGGATGCCGCCGGCGGAGAGTTTGTTGCTCCGTACAACCTGTCCTCCGTTGGCTTTACGCTTGAAGTATTGAATTCGGAGGGCGAGACGGTTCAAAGCGTTCCCACGCCTGCGCTTTCGCAGGATATTGCCTATGCCATGAAATCAAACGGTAAGTTCGGCTTTACCGCCCACCCGACGCCCGGCAAGGCAAACGACGAAAAAGACATCCACGACAGCATTCAGCAGGCGCTTGGCGGCACGCCCATCGGCGACGGTCTTTACATCAGCGAGGTCAAACGCGGAACCGACGACTTTATTGAGGTCTGCAATCCCACTGACAAGGAGATAAAGCTTGAGAACTTCTATCTCAGCGACAACGCCGAAAAGAAAGCTAAGTGGCGTTTCCCCGAAAGCAGCCTGCAACCGGGCGCTTATGCCGTTGTGTTCCTGATGGGTAAGGAGTATACAGGCAGCGGCGTATTGGAGGACGACGGCAGCGGCATACTTCGCTTCTGCGCCGATTTTGAACTCAATTCCACGGAGAATTCTGCTTATCTTTTCAACGCCTACGGCGATCTGAAGAGTGAGCTGACTTTTGATGTAAACATGGCGGATAATGTCTCCGCGATCCGTGTTTCCGACGGCATCCGCTATACGATGGAGCCTTCCCCCGGCTATGCCAATTCCGAAAACTTCTTTGAAACCGTTGAGTGGAAAGCAATGGACGCCGGCGATCCTGTCCGCATAAACGAAGCACTGCTGAAGAACTCTTTCGGCATCACCGACAGCTTTGGCGAGCGCAGCGACTGGGTCGAGATCTATAATTCTTCCTCTGCCGATGTATCCCTTCTCGGCTATTATCTGAGCGACGATCCCACACAGCCTGCGCAATGGGCGTTCCCCGATGTCACCATCGGGGCAGGCGAATACATGATAATCTTCTGCTCCGGCAGGGATACCGACAATAACGGCGAGCTCCACACCAATTTCAGCCTCTCCACGAATGACGGAGGAGTTTATCTAAGCACCTATTCCGGCATGAAGCAGGACGGTCTGCTGTTCCCGGAGGAGATAAGCAGCGATGTTTCCATCGGCAGGGGAGAAAACGGCGAGAATGTCTATTATACACAGCCCACTCCCGGCAGCGCCAACACCACGGCCGCATTCTCCGATCCCATGAGCGCCGCAGGCTTTGACCCGAACTATGTCTATATCAGCGAAACCTGCTCGGTGAATGAACCGAGAAGCGGACTGCTGGACTGGGTCGAGCTGTACAACGGCTCTGGCGAGACTATCACGCTGACCAACTGGCACATCTCTGACGATAAAAACGATTTTTTCGCATTTGACCTGTCGGGCATCACCATCCCGGCAGGTGGATATGCGGTGATACCCTGTTCGTCAAGCATTCTTGACGCAGCGCCGAACGTTGCTCCGTTTTCCATCAGCCCGGCAGGGGAAACCATATACCTGACGGATGGGAACGGCTATGTGATAGACGCTTTCTTCACCGGCACCAACAAGCTTGGCGTGACCAGCGGAAGGCTCCCGGGGAAGCCCGAAAGGGTCTACTTTGAAACCGCTACCAAGGGGGCAAAGAACCCGGACACCTGCTATCTGAGCTATGCCGCCGCACCTTCGCTGTCGGATACCACCATGTATCACGGCAGTGAATTCACCCTGTCCATAAGCAAGACCAATATTGACGGAACTATCCGCTATACCCTTGACGGCAGCAAGCCCACGGAAAGCTCGAACGAATACACGGCGGCAATAACCGTAAGCGAAAACACGGTCGTTCGCGCAGCCGTATTTGTTGACGGAATGCTGCCGAGCGATACTGTGACCATGACCTATATCTTCGATGAACCGCATTCGATCCCCGTCGTGACCATTGCGATGGAGAAGGGCGATTTCAGCGAAATGTATGCCGTAAGCAAACCCTTTGTGCCCGTGGTCGAGAGGGAATGCTATATGCAGTTCTTTGAGACCGACGGCACGCTCGGCGTACAGAGTGCGGCAGGCGTGCGTGTTTCGGGCGCAAGCACAAGGGCATATCCGCAGAAGTCGTTGGGCATCTACTTCCGCTCCGGCTACAGCAGAAATGAGATAACCTATCCGTTTTTCGGAGAGGATTACTATACAACCTTCTATTCCTTGGTGCTGAGAAATGCAGGCCAGGATTACGGCAAGGCAAGGATACGCGATTCATTCGCAAGCAAGGCGATGATAGGGCTCAATCTCGATACCAGTGAGTCCAGATTCGTTGCCGTCTATATCAACGGAGAGTATTGGGGACTGTATGATCTCAAAGAGAACATGAACGAGGATTTCCTTGCGACCCATTACGGCGTCGATCCCGATACCGCCAATATCGTTAAGCGCAACACTATGGAGCTTGCCGGCAGCAATGAGGATTTCCTGCGCGTGAGGGCGTTTGCCGCTCATTTTGACGAGTTCGGAGGAAATTCCTATGTTATCCCGATGACCGATGAAAGATACGAGCAGTTTAAGGAATGGGTCGATGTGGAGAACATCATGGACTACCTTATCGCAAGAACGTACCTGTCGGACTTCGACATGTTCAATCAGAAATATTGGCGCACGACCGACTATGCGGTAAAGTGGAGAGCTATTTTCTTCGATTCGGACTTTGCAATGAGCTCATCGTCGGGCAATGTTCTCTATCATTATTTCAACGTCAAGGGCGTTCCCTCCGCAAACGGATCGCTGAGTCAGATGGATATCTTCTGCGGACTCAACTCCAACGATACATGGCGGCATGACTTTATCGTCCGCTACATATATGTCATGAAGTATCATCTGAACGCAGAAAGACTTACGGCGCTGCTCGATGAGATGACCACGGTCATGAGTACCGAGATGGATAGACATATAGCGCGCTGGGGCAAGCCCGGGACCCGCGCTTCCTGGGAAGCGGAGATTGCTTCGCTCCGTCAGATGCTTGTCGATCGCCCCGAGATAGCCGCAAGCCAGCTCAGGTACTATTACGGTCTGAGCCTCGAACAGTACGCAGCGCTCGAAGCCGAAGCCGACGCTTACTATCAGCAGCACGGTGCGCCGTCGCATAGATAAAACCAACGCAGGAAAGGCTATGCCCATGAAAATAGTATTTATTGCAAGCGAATCGATACCGTTCATAAAAACCGGAGGCCTTGCGGATGTGGCAGGCACGCTGCCTCTTGCCCTTGCGAAGCTGGGCGAGAAGGTTTCGGTAATAATACCAAAATACAGCAAGATCCCCGAATCCTATCGCTTCAAAATGGAGCATGTGACAGATTTTCACACCTCCATGGGCTGGCGTCAGCAGTATGTGGGCGTTGATAAGCTCGAGATGAATGGCGTGACCTTCTATTTTGCGGATAACGAGTATTATTTTAAGCAGAATTACGTCTATTCGGACGGCGATTTTGAAACGGAGAGGTTCTGCTGGTTTGCCCGCGCCTGCATGGAGCTTATGTCAAGGCTCGATATAGTGCCCGATGTCCTGCACCTGAACGATTGGCAGACGGGACTTATTGCAATGCTGCTTTCGGAGCAGTACAGGAAGGATCCGAGGTGGGCAAACGCTAAGGCACTGTTTACGATACACAATCTCAGGTATCAGGGCCTGATGAATCCGATGCTTGTGAACGATATGCTGGGCGTCGGTCAAAATGCGCTTGAAAGAGCGGGCTACTATTCATGCCTAAATGCGCTCAAAGCCGGTATCGTGTATTCGGACATGGTTAGCACGGTAAGCCCGA
Organism: uncultured Clostridium sp.; assembly: GCA_900542285.1. GTDB lineage: Bacteria > Bacillota > Clostridia > Christensenellales > CAG-138 > PeH17. The sequence continues at coordinate 12,483 of UQNF01000014.1, read as the reverse complement.
CCTACGCAGAGGAGATCAAGACCCCTGCCTATGGCGAGACGCTGGACGGACTAATCAGGATGCGCGACGTTAGGGGTATAATGAACGGAATAGATACTTCGTCGTTCAACCCCTGGACTGATAAGGACCTGCCCGCAAGGTTTTCGAAAAAATCACTTGCAGGCAAAGCTAAGTGCAAGCTGGCACTGCAAAGGGAGCTTGGGCTTGCCGAAGATGAGACAAGGCCTCTATTGGCGGTCATTTCAAGGCTTACCAATCAAAAGGGCTTGGATCTGTTTGAGCAGGCGTTACTGGGCATCATGGACCTTGGTGCAGAGGTCGTAGTGCTCGGCATGGGAGACAGCCATTTTGAGCAGCATTTTGCATGGGAGCAGAGCATGAGGAAGGGCAGTTTTGCTTTCCGCGCGGAGATGAACGATGCTCTTGCCCGTCGCATCTATGCCGGAAGCGATATGTTCGCAATGCCGTCAGCGTTTGAGCCCTGCGGATTATCCCAGCTGTTCGCGCTCAGGTACGGAAGCATTCCCATTGTCAGGGAGACCGGCGGCCTTGCGGACAGCATAGAACCGTACAACAAGTACACCGGAGAGGGCAACGGCTTCTCGTTCAGGAACTACAACGCTCATGAGCTTTACAATGCCGTGAAGACTGCGATAGATCTTTACCGCGAAAACAAGGAAGCATGGCATGGGCTTGTAAAAGCGGCAATGAGCTGTGATTTCAGCTGGAAGCGCAGCGCGGTAGCATATGCCAAGCTCTATCGTGAGATGGTCAAGGCCTGATCTTTGAAAATCAAATATATTTATAAAAAGGGCGATAACTGCTTGACAAAAGCAGGCACACACGCTAAAATGTTCGCCGACAAATAAATATCCGCCATAGACAGCCGGTGCCGCAAGGCTTAATATCCTGCCGAGGTGAAATCAAGAGTTTATTTGCTGTGCAAAGACTTTTTCATCCCCTGTCCTATGGTCGGGGGATATTTATTTGATACTGTGACAAGGAGGAATCATTCCAAATGGCAAATGCTTCCATTATTGCGATGAAGGAACAGCACGTTAATGAGATCGTGGAGCGTCTGAACAGGGCACAGTCCGTCGTAATGTTCGATTACAGGGGACTCACCGTAGCAGAGGTCACTGCTCTCCGTGTTGAGATGCGCAAGGCAGGTGTTGAGTACCTGGTACTCAAGAACACCATGGTCGAGAGGGCATGCGAACTCGCAAACGTACATGCAGACGTTAAGGATATGCTCAAGGGACCTTCCGCTTTCGCATTCGGCTATGATGATCCCGTTGCTCCCGCAAAGATCATCAAGGAATTCATCAAAAAGACCAAGAAGTGTGCAATCAAGGGCGGTATCGTCGACGGTAGGATCACCGATGCGGCTGGTATCGAAGCTCTCGCAGAGCTGCCCTCCCGTGAAGTTCTCATCGCCCGCATGCTGGGCAGCATGATGAGCCCCATCACCGGACTTGCAATCGCACTCGACCAGGTCGCAAAGAAGCTCGGCGGCGGTGCAGAAGCTCCCGCAGCCGAAACCGCAGCAGAGTAATTACCGCTCTGGCACACCAACCGCCCACAAGGGCATAAATGCTTAACAACAAAATAATTTCGGAGGAAAATAACAATGACTAAGCAGGAATTCATCGACTATATTAAGTCCCTTACCGTCCTCGAGCTTGCAGACCTCGTTCATGCAGTTGAAGAGGAATTCGGCGTATCCGCACAGGCCACCGCAGTTGCAGTTGCAGGCCCCGCTGCAGCAGCAGAGGAAGTTGAAGAGAAGACCGAGTTTGACGTAGTTCTCAAGGAGTTCGACGCAGCTCAGAAGATCAAGGTCATCAAGGTCGTTCGTGAGCAGCTCGGCCTCGGCCTCAAGGAAGCTAAGGAAGCCGTTGACGGCGCACCCAGCACCCTTAAGGAAGCTGTTTCCAAGGAAGAGGGCGAAAAGTTCGTCGCTGCTTTCAAGGAAGTCGGCGCAGTTATCGAGCTCAAGTAATTCTTGTTCACAGCATAAGGAGCAGGCAGCAATGCCCGCTCCTTTTTCTTTTTTTGTTTTCTGTTTGGCTGAAGCTTCCGCAGCCGCAATAGCGTTATTCGGCAGCGAATGGGGGAGTGTTACTGCCTATCAGCACTTCATCCGTGTCGAACTCGGGATATTCGACCCTGAAAAGCATCAGGCCGTGGGCAGGCGCCGTGTCTCCGGCGTTCTCACGGTTGGGGTGCTCGAGAGCGTTTTTGATGAACTCCGGCCTTTCAAAGCCCATGCCGACACGCAGCATGGAACCGACCATGATGCGCACCATATTATATAGGAAGCCGCTGCCGGAAACATCATAGTAGAGGAAATCTCCGTTCCTTGTCCATTGCGAGGAATAGATGGTGCGAACGGTGGTCGCAGCCCTGCTGCCGGTCGATTTGAAGGAAAGGAAATCGTGCTCTCCGATGAAATATGCGGCTGCTTCGTTGAGCCTGCATAGGTCCAGCGGTGCATGAACGTGCAGCGCCGTATTCCTTGTGAATGCTGAGTTATGTGCGGCGTTAAGAACGGTATAACGATAATGCTTTTTTTTCACAGAGAATCGGGAGTGAAATTCGTTTTCACCCTCGCCGGGAAGCTCAAAGCTTGCCTTTATACGGATATCCGGGGGAAGCATGGTATTGAGCGCATAGGAATACTTTTCTGCAGGTATTCGGCTTTCGGTGTCAAAATGAGCGACCTGCGCTCTTGCGTGTACGCCACTGTCGGTCCTGCCGGAGGCATGGGGAAAAAGCTTCTCTCCGGTAAGCTTGCATATAGCCTTTGACAGCTCTTCCTGAACGGAAATGCCGTTTGGCTGAACCTGCCAGCCGACATAGCCCGTCCCGTCATATTCTATGATTATAACGATCCTGCGCATACTTTTCCTCCCATAACACGTTCAATGGAATTATACAGGCAGTTATGGCAAATAGCAAGCGGCAAAAGGAACGATAAATCGAACGGAGCATTCTATTGTAATGTTTTCGCCCAAAAGCGAAAAATGAGCTTGACAGGGAAAGTAAATGATATTATACTGTAAATTGTAGGCTTGGCACTTTATATAAAGTGTCGTCTTCATTATTCTATCAGGAGGAAATGACATGAAGAAATCACTCAAGAGCATTCTTGCGTGCCTTCTCGCACTCGTGCTGGTCGTTCCGGCATTGAGCGGCGCACTTGCCGAGGACATGGTCCAGGTAAAGGGCACTCTTGAATCCAAAAGCACCGTTCGTATCGATGTTTCCGGCATCAGGAACGGACGCACCCTGACCGCAGCAAACACTGAGGCCAAGGATGAGATCGCTCCCGACACCATCGTTGACATCATGGTAGAGCTCGACAAGGCTCCCACCGCCGATGTTACCACCGATATTAAGGGCGCAAACAGCTATCGTGAAGAACTCAAGGCAGCTCAGAAGCAGATGGTAAACACCATCAACGAGAAGCTCGGTCTTGAGATCGTTCCCACCTACAACTACACCGTTCTGTTCAACGGCTTTGCTTTCAGCGGCGAATACCGCCTGATCGAAGAGCTCAACAAGATCGAAGGTGTTAAGGCTTTCATGGGTATGGAATGGGAAAGCCCCAAACTGTTCAACACCACCAATCAGGTCGGTGCAACAACCGCTTGGGACCTCGGCTATTCCGGTGAAGGCGCATGTATCGCTATCATTGATACCGGTTGTAAGGTAACCCATGAGGCATTCAGCGTACAGCCCGAAAATGTCAAGTATACCGAAGATGACATCGCAATGTTCATCGAGCTTGGCAATCTCCAAGGCAGCAACATGAACCCCACTCAGGTTTACTACAGCGCAAAGATCCCCTTCCGTTGGAATTACGTTCAGAACAACTACAACGTAAACCATGTAAGCAGCGACCACGGAACCCATGTTTCCGGTATCGCAGCAGGTAACGGCGGCGAGATCCAGGGCGTAGCAAAGGATGCTCAGCTTGCTATCATGCAGGTATTCAATCCCGGCGGCGGTGCAGGTTGGGTCGCTATCCTTGCAGCTCTTGAGGACTGTGTGGTTCTCGGCGTTGACAGCGCAAACCTCTCCCTTGGTTCTCCCTGCGGAAGAGAGGATTATTGGGATAACTCCTATGGCGATGTCTTTGAGAGAGTAGTTAATGCCGGCGTCAGCCTCGCAATGGCAGCAGGTAACGATTACAACGCAGCAATGTGCAACGCATGGAGCGACACCGATGTTACTACCGGCAGCTTCGTTGCAGGCGGTTACAACCTCGCAACCAACCCCGACTCCGGCGTTGTTGGTTCCCCCTCCACTTGGGAGCATGGTATGTCCGTTGCGGCTGTTCAGAACAGCAAGGCAGAAGGCTTCTATATCGCAGTTGACGGCTGTGGCTATGGCTACACCGAAAACGAGAGCAACATGGCTCAGCTCGCAGACACCCTTGGCGGTCAGACCCTCGAGTTCGTTATGGTCCCCGGTTACGGCGAGCCCAGCGACTATGTTGGTATCGACGTTCAGGGCAAGGTTGCGGTCGTAAGCCGTGGCTCCACCTCCTTCGTTGAAAAGGGCTACGCAGCACAGGATGCAGGCGCAGCCGCATGTATCGTCTACAACAACAATTGGGGCGAAGTCCTCAATATGGTTCCCTTCGGTACCCTCGATGGCAACAATAACCTCATCCATGACGGCAACGAAGGCCAGATCCCCCATATTGCAATCACCCGTGAGGTCGCTCAGAACTTCATGGACGCAGAGGAGAATCTCGTTTATATTTCCGCTGAATACGGCATCTATGATGCAGCAGGCGGCAATATGCCTTCCGACTTCTCCAGCTGGGGCTGCACTGCGACCCTCGGCATGAAGCCCGAGATCACCGCACCCGGCGGCGCTATCTACTCCGCAACCGACTCCGCTATCTCCGGCGCTGATTACCAGGCTTGGGACGGCACCTCCATGGCTACCCCCCATATCGCAGGCGGTATGGCTATCGTGACCGAGTATGTTGCTGAAATGTTCCCCAACCTCAGCGCACGCGAGCAGAAGGTCATGGTCGACACCATCCTCATGTGCACCGCAACCCCCGTCTTTGACAGTGCAGGCGATTACGCACTCGTTCGTGACCAGGGCGCAGGCGAAATGAACCTTGAAAAGGCTGTTCAGACCAAGGCTTACATCACCGTTGAAGGTTGTGCTCGTCCGAAGCTTGAGATCGGCGACGATCCCGAAAAGACCGGCGTTTACACCCTCACCTTCACCGTACATAACTTCGGCTCCGAAGAGCTCAAGTACACCGTAAGGCCCTCCCTCCTCATCAATGACCTGGCTCTGCTCGGTTACATGGATGAAGCAGGTGAATATCCCATTATCGTAAACACCGATAAGGGCTATGACCTTTATAAGGATGGCATGGCAACCGCCAATATGCCCAACATCGTTGTCGTTCCCGCCGGCGGCGAGACCGAAGTAACCGTAACCCTCTCCCTCACCGATGAGGCAAAGGATTACATGGACACCTACTACACCTCCGGTACCAACGTTGAAGGCTTCATCGAGCTCCTCCCCGCAAACGGACTGCTCGGCGACGCTAACGGCGACGGCAAGGTTGATATTGCTGACGCAACCCTCGTTGCTCGTGCAGCTCTGGGTCTCGTTACCCTCAACGCTAATGTTGATATGAACGGCGACGGCAATGTTAACATTCAGGATGCAACCCTCGTTGCTCGCGTTGCTCTCGGCTTCGGCACCAGGACCGTTGCTGAAGAAGGCGTAAGCCTCACCGTTCCCTTCCTTGGCTTCTACGGCGATTGGAACTATGCTGAGACCATCGATATCGGCTACTACTATGAAGATATCCAGATGAACAGCAACAACTATCCCAACACCGCAGGCTACAAGAGCGGCAACGTCATCCAGCCCCTCGGCTTCAACCCCTTCATCGACACCGAGGATCTCAGCTACTACCTTGCAGATCGTAACGCGATCTCCCCCAACAACGACGGTACCCTCGATAAGTTCAACCTCATGTACTGCGGTCTGCTGCGTAACTCCGACGTATCCTACCTCGTACTCGACACGAACGGCAATCAGCTTGGCACCATCGCTTCTCTTGGCGTCTGCACCAAGGGCTTCTTCGACACCAACCTGCGCGACCAGCTTGGCGTCAACTACGGCCAGATGCCCGGCAACTACAACTTCCAGCAGTACAACCGTGACGACCTGATCGTCCGCATCCAGGCTAACCTCGATAACGATGGCCGCAGGACCGAGAACGCATTCAGCCCCGAGCTTTCCAAGAACAATGTTTGGGATATTCCCCTCCACATTGACCTTACCGCTCCCGTTGTATCCAACTTCTCCGCAAGCGGCAACACCTTCAGCATCGATGTAACCGATGAGCACTATGTTGCATATGTAGCAGTTTACACCAACAACGACGGTCAGCTCGGCAACCTCGTTTCCGAGACCGGCGTATTCGAGACCGAGCGCGGTGTCACCAGCCACTTCAACATGAGCGGCAGCACCAACAACTTCGTTCTCGTTGGCGACTATGCAGGCAACGTAAACGTATACCTCTGGAACGGCACTCAGCTCGTTCTCCAGCAGGGCGTCGACCCCAATCCCGTTCCCGTTGGCAGCTATGAGGATTGCTGCATCTTCGCATACGGCATGAACCTCAGCACCAAGCAGTGGACCATGTTCAGGTCCGAGGATCCCACCGACCTGTACGATGGCGAGGTTGAACCCTTCACCACCACCGGCATCGCTGCAGCAGGTTATGACCGTGAAAACGGTATCTGCTATGCAGTCGCCTCCGGAGATGTGTCCACTCTCTATCGCTATGATATGACCGAAGCGGGCCTTGCAAACAAGACCACAATCGCAACCCTGACCAACGCTTACAACGAGATGGCATACGATAATGCCAATGGTATCCTCTTCGGAGTTTCCGGCGCAACCGAGCTGTACATGATCGATGTCACCACCGGCGAGGAGACCAGCGTTGGCTCCATCGGCAACGGCGTTATGGGTATGGACTTCGATGAGAATGGCATCCTGTATTATGTTGATGCATACGGCGTTCTCTGCAGCTGCGATATCTATGGTGACGGTGCTATCAACGAACTCGCTGAGACCGGCAAGGCTCCCGTAAATCTTGCAACCGGCAGCTTCTACAGCCAGTCCGGCTGCATGATCGGCCACACCTTCTACTGGGGCAGCATCGAGGCAGCATCCGGTGCAAAGGATCTTATCAGGTTCGATGTAACCACCGGCGCATATGAAAGCATCGGCCTCATCCTCCAGAACCCCGGCATGCAGGCAACCGGCATGTTCGCTGTTGATATGCAGATCAACAACTACGCTCCCAAGGCTCTTTCCTCTGAGAACGGCATCGTTGTTGACTAATTGATCAACTATATCTACCTTAGCGGCCGTCCGTACGGACGGCCGCTTTCGTGTTCTTTCGGCAGTTTTCAACACGATAAGACAGGCATTCCACATTGCATTCAGGAGGTCACCATGCTATAATGTACAAGAAGAGATTTGGCCGTTTCGGCACGAAAGGAAAACTATGCAAACTCTGAAGCATATTGTCATGTGGAAATTTAAGGAGGAAGCCGAAGGCTGCTCCCGTGAGGAAAATATAGAAAAGGTTATCAGCGGACTGTCAGCACTCATGGGTGTTGTTCCGGAGCTTAAGCATATTGAGCTGCATCCCGATATTTTGCATTCATCGGGAAGCTATGATTTGATGCTGACCTGCTGCTTTGACAGCATGGACGCAATGCAGGCATATCAGGTACATCCCGCTCATGTTGAAATGAAAAGCTTTATCCATAAAGTCATTACCGATAGGGCAACCGTTGATTTTATGGTCAATGACCCGGATCCTTGCGGCAGATGATGGAACAAATGACCGGAAAGAGCAATGGCTTTGTCAGGGTGCTGCTCGCCATTGGCTTGGTGCTGCTCATATTAGCTGCGGTCATTACCTCGATAGAATACTGCGCGAAGGACAGCGGTTGGCTCATGAAGGAGTATGAACGGCTTGATATCAACGACTATACCGGCATGAGCAATGAGGACATGACGCTTGCGTTCATGACCATGGTCGATTTTGTTACGTCAAAGTCCGACTCGATGAGCGTTAAGGTGAACTGCTTTGGCGAAGAGGTCGATATGTACAACGAGACGGAAGTAGCTCATCTCTATGATGTCAGGAATCTCTACACGGGCGTAATGTGGGCAAGGGCTTGCTGCATCAGCGTCGCCATTATCGGCATTGCAGTGTTCTTGATAGTGGAAAAGCATGACCGCTTTAGGCATCTATCCAAAACATACCTCATCTGCTTTGCCGCCGTTACAGGATTCTTTGTCCTTCTTGCTGCATGGGCACTCGTCGATTTTCGGTCCTTCTGGTATGTGTTCCATGCGGTATTTCTCAATATAGAGGGTTCAACGTTCGACCCTGATGTAAGCAGGATGACTCGGATATGTCCGGAGCGGTTATTCTTGGATATGTGCATGCGCATCTGCGCAATAGCCTTTGGGATATGTCTGATTGCTGCGGCAGCAGCCATAGTGTATCTCTGTGTATGCAGTAAAGATAAGAAAGTTAATTACAAATGAAGTATTTTGAAAGATCGCAGCATAACTACGAAAGGTATCTTGAAGCGGACATATCGGGGGCACCGCTGCCTCTGCTGGCAATAGAATCTTCCTGCGATGAGACGGCAGCAGCTGTCCTGAGGGGAGGACGCGAAGTCTTGTCCATGGCAGTTCACACTCAGATTCCTATCCATCGGCTCTATGGCGGAGTCGTACCGGAGCTTGCCTCAAGAAGCCATACCGAACGAATAACCTCTGTGGTGCGTGAAGCGCTTGACAGGGCGGGCATGGATATGTCCGATATCGGCGCAGTTGCGGCAACATCATCTCCGGGACTCATCGGCGCGCTGCTCGTAGGAGTAAGCTTTGCCAAGGCGCTTGCGTTGGAAAAGAGTCTGCCCTTTATAGGAACAAATCATATAGAAGGGCATATAGCCGCAAACTATCTGACCTATCCCGATTTAGAACCTCCGTTCATGTGCATCGTCGCTTCCGGAGGACACAGCCATATTGTCAAGGTCACCGCCTATGACCGTTTCGAACTGATCGGAAGGACGCGCGATGATGCGGCAGGCGAAGCATTTGATAAGGTCGCGCGCGCATTAGGTCTATGTTATCCCGGAGGGCCGGAGGTTGAAAGGCTGGCGCGTGACGGAGATCCATACGCCTATGCGTTCCATGCGCCATTCAACGAGGGCGACAGCTTTGATTTCAGCTTTTCGGGCATAAAAACCGCAGTGGTCAACATTCTGCATAATGCGGAACAGAAGGGCGAGAGCGTGAACCCTGCGGATATAGCAGCCTCCTTTCAGCGTTCGGTGGTCGATACGCTCACTAAGAAGTCCGTGCGTGCCGCTAAACAGTTCGGCTGCTCGACTCTTGCGCTTGCTGGGGGAGTCAGTGCAAACACTGCGCTTCGCGAGGCGCTCAATACAGCCTGCGACAGGAGCGGAATACGTTTCTGCCGCCCGGATATGAAGTACTGCACCGACAACGCTGCTATGATAGGAAGTCAGGCACACTTCAGGCTGGTCAGGGGCTATCGCGATGATCTTTCGCTGAATCCGAGCGCGATGAGCTTTCTTGCTGAATAACAAAATGGAAAAATGGGGCTGATATTCAGCCCCATTTTATATTTTAACTGAAAACTCATATAACTGCCGACAGGTCGGTATAATGTACTTATCCACGTTATCCACATAGTTATCCACAGTAAAAAGCTAATAACAACGCTGTTTTCAGGAGTTATCCACTTTGAAGCGGGGGATTTGACAAGAATTATCCACAATCGACAGTTTCTATCGTTCAATTGACCGAGAAATCGTAAATATAAAAAAGCACCCCGAATGGGGGTGCTATACATGAACAGCTTTATGCCGCCGAAGCGGAATTCGCATGCTTGGGCTTCCTTTCGATCTCTCCGGCCTTCGTGAGAGCGATCTTGGTGAGCACAGGGCCGACAAGCTCATACACGAGGGTGGCGAACAGCGCAACGGTCACGACCTGGGGAGCTATGCCGGCAAGATCCTCGCTTGCTGCAACCATCTGCGCCATACCGATTGCTACACCGGCCTGGGGAAGCAGCGTGATACCGAGATATTTCCTTACATTATGGTCGGCCTTAGACATAGCCGCTCCGAGGAATGCTCCGCTGTACTTTCCGACAGAACGAGACAGGATATAGACGATACCAGCAAGCCCAACGGTAGCAAGGATTGAAAAATCAAGTTCAGCGCCCGACAGCACGAAGAACAGCATAAACAATCCGGGAGTCCAATCGTCGGCAAGAGCCATAAAGGCAATGGCGTCACGACGAAGGTTTGCAAGCACAGCGCCGAGCATCATACAGGTGAGAAGGCTTGAAAGTCCCCAAAGCTCACTGAGCGCAACGCACGCAAATACGGCGGCAAGTATAAGGCAGAGTCTGTTGGCGTCGGATTTGAAGAAGCGCATCATCAGTGCAATGAATGCGCCGAGGACACCGCCGACCAACAGGGAGAGCCCGATCTCACGAAGGGGATCCAAAAGAACAGCCTGAACGGTAAGTGCGCTTCCGACAGCAAACACCTTTGCGAGCGCAAAGCAGACGGAAAAGATCATCAGACCTATGGCGTCATCGAATGCTGTGACGGGCAGAAGCGTATCGGTAACAGGGCCGCGGGCTTTGTATTGGCGGACGACCAGCAGGGTTGCGGCAGGGGCGGTAGCTGCGGAGATCGCACCAAGAAGCAAAGCGCGAGGTACTTTAACGGATTTTTCGCCAGGGATAAGAAGCATCACTCCGGCAACAAGCAAAACCGTGACAAGTGCCTGGACGACGGTGATGACCACGATGGATTTACCGAGCTTCTTCAAGTATGAAAGCTTGAATTCACCGCCGATGGAAAATGCGATAAATCCTAAAGCGGTCGAAGTAATAATCTTCAGGCTCTTGATTGATTCGGTATTAATGATATTGAGCACATAAGGCCCAACCAATATGCCTGCGATGAGATAGCCGGTGACGTTCGGAAGATTCACGAGCTTCATCAGCCGCGACAGCGCAAGACCGGCTGCCATGGCAACCGCAAGATAAAGCAGATTGATCATTGTTTTTTCCTCTTGTTTTAGTGTATAGTATGATTATGCACACAAAAAATCCTCCGGTCGTCCGGAGGACGGCGCAATAAACATTGCAGAATATTCAGACCGCAGAATAGCAGCTTGAAATGGCGATCAGTATTCCTCTATTCCTTCATATGAGGATAGCGGCACGGTGAACATGAAGCCTTTCTTGCCAAGGCCCTTCGTGTTGCGGCGTATAACGCGCTTCGCATGAAGCGTCTGCTCCTCGGTAAGGACCAGGAAAGCGGTATGACTGGATTCGAAATCATGGCTGATCACTTTGCTGATGCTGCCGAAGATAGGAGCGGCATCGACATTGCTGTTCAGCAGTGCGTTCTTAAGGCTGGTGGATTGAAACACGATACCGTTCATGCCGTGAGCCTTAAGGCCCTCGAGGGTCGCAAGAAATTCATCGCAGTTATCTATGGTTATTACAAGCAGCTGCATGACGATTCTCCTTTCTAATATTCAGTATTAAATAAAATTATATCACTGTAAGGAGTAGATTGCAACTTATTTTATTAAGAGCCGAACCATGATTAATAGAAATGCCCGCGCAAAGGCAATGCAAGAAAGTGTGAAATTAAAAGAAATTATTAATATATTTATTTGAAGAATGAAGCGAAAAGTACAAAAAAGTGAATGAAACAAAGGAAAAAATGGAAAATAATCGAGAGAGTCGAGGGAGCGAAAAAAGTGTTGACAAAGGGGAAGAGGGGTGATATAATAGCGGAGCTGTCGCAGGGAAGCGAAAAGCGAAACGGACAGCATGGTACCTTGAAAACCGTATAGTGAAACAGAACAAAACGTGAAGAAGTAATTTTGAGACGACCGGCGGTCTACCGGATAATGGTAGACGCAGGGACGACGGAAGTTGTCCCGGGCAGGGAGACCTGCCGAACGAAATAGTAAATGAGCGAGCATAAATGCTCATCAGGATTTTAACTCAAGAGTTTGATCCTGGCTCAGGACGAACGCTGGCGGCGTGCTTAATACATGCAAGTCGAACGGAGGCAGAGACTTCGGTTTCTGTCTTAGTGGCGAACGGGTGAGTAACGCGTGAATAACCTGACTCAAAGAGGGGGATAACAATCGGAAACGATTGCTAATACCGCATAAGACCACAACACCGCATGATGAAGGGGTCAAAGAGATATCGCTTTGAGAGGGGTTCGCGTCCCATTAGGTAGTTGGAGGGGTAACGGCCCACCAAGCCAACGATGGGTAGCCGAGCTGAGAGGCTGATCGGCCACACTGGAACTGAGACACGGT
>UQNF01000013.1 GCA_900542285.1 uncultured Clostridium sp. | reverse complement strand
ACTCCGGCCACTCGATCCCTGCGCTTGATTTCTCCCAGAAGAACTTGACACGATCCTTATTATGTTAGCCGCTTGACAGTTAAATCTTACTGTGCTATCATTAAATTGCGAAAGCGATTCGCCTTTGCAAATATGCCAACAACGAAAGGAAACGTAAAAATGAAGAAGCTTTTTTCAATCGTTCTCTCCCTAGTGCTTGCACTCTGCTGCTTCGGCATGTTGTCCGCTGAAGGCACTGCTGACGAAATAATCGTCAACGGTAATCCCGCCCAAGAACTCATCGTATATGATGAAGAAGGTACCCTCTTCTATAATGCTGCAAATGAATACTATATCATTAACGGCACCCAGGTCACCATCCTCATCGCGCTTCCCGACTACGCTGACCCTGCTCAGACCTACTATCAGATCGCATTCGATTGGTGGGAGACCCACTATTTCACCGATCTTCCCCAGGAAAACGGCTACTATGTGATGGAGCTTGAGATCGACAGCCTTGAAACCACCGGTTATCCCATAAGTGATTTCCAGCTTTACATCAACCAGGACGGAAACCAGGATACCCATTGGCCCGATTATATCATCAATCTATATGCTGATGAAGCCAACTTCACCACTTGGCTCGCAGATTTCCCCGAAGTAACCTGGGAATATGCAGAAGAGGAACCCGTTGTTACCGACGAGCCCACCGAGACCGAGGAGCCCATTGTTACCGACGAACCCACCGAGACCGAAGAACCCGTTGTTACCGACGAGCCCGCCGAGACCGAAGAGCCCGTTGTTACCGACGAGCCCATCGAGACCGAGGAGCCCGTTGTTACCGATGAACCCACCAACACTACCCCTTCCACCGGCGGTATCGCCCTCGTTGGCCTTGGCATCGCATCCCTCCTTGCCGGCGGAGCTGTTCTGCTGACCAGGAAGAAGGAGAACTAATGCCTGCGGCGCTTAGCGCATTGCTAAGAGTTCTGTAATAAAGGTGAAGTAACCGGGTGGCTGAAAGGTTGCCCGGTTTTTCATATCAATTGCCTGCGTCAGCCACGCCTGTTTGCATTCACTGCAGGCAATATAATGTTGATCTGACTGTTCATCCGGTATGCAATGTGATATAATTCAGTAATACTTGACTAAAGGAAGCATACGATAATGAAACTTAAAAAGCTTATAGGTAACAAGGACTTTTACCGCATGGTCTTCGCCGTGGCGGTGCCGATAATGGTTCAGAGCGGTATTTCCCAATTTGTAGCAGTCCTTGACAATCTGATGGTAGGGCGCATGGGCACCGAACAGATGAGCGGCGTTGCGATTGCAAACCAGCTTATCTTTGTGTTCAACCTGCTGATTTTCGGCGGTCTTTCGGGCGCCGGTATCTTTGGCGCACAGTTCAGCGGACGCAGTGACGAGGACGGGCTCAGGCACGTAATGCGCTTTAAGCTCTATTTTGTTGTAATCACCAGCATTATCGGCATTGTAATACTCTCCGTTTGGGGTGCTCCGCTTATACGCCTGTTCCTGCACGAGGGCAGCAGTGATCTTAACCTCGAGCTTACGCTGACCGAAGGGCTTGATTATTTGGCGATCATGCTTATTGGACTTATGCCCTATGCCATAGCGCAGAGTTACGCTACTGCGCTGAAGGAAACCGGGGAGACCGTCATTCCGATGATAGGCTCCGGCGCAGCTGTCGTGATAAATCTTGTACTCAACTACATTCTCATTTTCGGCAAGCTCGGATTCCCGGCTATGGGCGTCAGGGGCGCGGCGATTGCAACGGTCATTTCGCGCTTTGCCGAGCTTATTATCATGGTCTGGTGGGCGCATACGCATACCAAGCGTTTTCCGTTCTTCTCACGGCTCTTCGCTTCGTTTAGCGTTCCTCGCGAGCTTGTTTCCGACATCATCGTCAAAGGCACGCCCCTCATGCTCAACGAGCTGTTTTGGTCGCTTGGCATGACCGTTCTTACGCAGCGTTATTCAATAAGGGGTTTGGCTGTCGTATCCGCACTCAACATAACCTCCACCGTTTCCAACCTGTTCAACGTGGTGTTCATGGCCATTGGCTCCAGCATCGGAATAATCGTCGGCAACCTGCTTGGTGCAAACAAGTTTGAAGAAGCAAAGGATACCGACCGAAAGATCATCGCTCTGTCCGTAACCGGCTGTCTGATTTTCGGAAGTCTGCTTGCGCTAACCTCCGGCCTGATACCCAATCTCTACAACACCACGGCCGAAGTTAAGGAGCTTGCAAAGATCTTCCTTCTGATATGTGCCGCATTGATGCCGTTCAACGCCTTCACTCATGCATGTTACTTTACGCTGCGCTCCGGTGGTCAGACAAGAATAACCATGCTGTTCGACAGCTGTTATGTATGGATAATCTGTATTCCTGTCGCATATGTGCTGTCAAAATTCACCTCCATGCACATCATACCGATGTTTGCAATTTGTCAGGGTCTTGAACTTATCAAGTGTGTTATCGGCTATTTCTTTGTGAAGAGCGGTAAATGGGTCAGGAATATCGTTTCAAGTGATAGTGCGAACAACGCATCTGAAGAAGCGCCTGCATCCTAAAAGCAAAGCTGACTCTAAAAATGGCGTTATCAGCAAAAGTCAGCCCCCCGGTTTGACCCGGGGGGGTCTTATTACTTATGGAACCTCTTATGCTCAATATAGGGGATCAATTCTTCACGCTTATGCCTTTGGGCCTGCATTTATGATGCTCTCCGGCATATTGCTGTACTTTTTGAAATTGTTGACGAACATACGTGCAAGCTCCTTAGCCTGAACATCGTATGCTTCCTTGTCGGCCCAGCACTCCCGGGGATTGAGGACCTCGTCGGGAACACTCGGGCATGTCTTGGGAACCATAACATTGAAGATAGGATGAAGCTCATACTCAACATCGTTAAGCTTGCCTTCCAATGCAGCCGTTACCATCGCGCGGGTGTACTTTATCTTCATGCGGCTTCCGACGCCATAGGGGCCTCCGGTCCAACCGGTGTTGATAAGGAATACGTTTGCGCCGTGCTCATCGATCTTCTTGCCGAGCATCTCTGCATAGAGTGAGGGATGCAGGGGGAGGAACGGTGCGCCGAAGCAGGTGGAGAATGTCGCCTGCGGTTCCTTTATGCCCCTCTCGGTGCCTGCAAGCTTGCTGGTATAACCCGATACAAAATGGTACTTGGCCATATCCTTGGTGAGCTTGGAGATCGGCGGCAATACGCCGAAGGCATCAGCGGTAAGGAAAATAACGGTCTTGGGATGTCCGCCCTTGCCGGGAATGACGCAGTTGGGAATATACTCGACCGGATACGCAACACGGGTATTCTCGGTAATGGAAGAATCCTCAAAGTCGAGGGTTCTGGTATCCTCATCGATAATAACGTTTTCAACAAGTGCTCCGAAGCGGATAGCATTCCAGATCTCCGGCTCGTTCTCTTGGGAGAGGTTTATGCACTTCGCATAGCAGCCGCCTTCGAAATTGAACACTCCGTTATCCGACCAGCCGTGCTCGTCGTCTCCGATAAGCCAGCGGTTTGGATCTGCGGATAGGGTGGTCTTTCCTGTTCCGCTAAGGCCGAAGAACAGTGCGGAATCACCGTCATTACCGATATTTGCAGAGCAATGCATGGGGAACACGCCACGCTGGGGCATTAAGAAGTTCATAACGGAGAACATGCCCTTCTTGATCTCGCCGGAATACTTTGAGCAGGCGACGGTGACCCTGTTCTTTTCAAAATCAAGGATTATCGCCGCTTCGCTGTTCACGCCGTCGCGTTCCGGGACACACTTGAAGCCGGGAGTGCAGAGTACGGTGAACTTGGGTTCGAAGTTCTCGAGCTGTTCCTTATCGGGGCGTACGAATGCTTGGGTTGCAAACAATGCGCTTGCCGCATTCTCGCATACCACGCGAATTGGCAGAGCATACTCGTTGTCGGCGCCGACATAGCCATCGACCACGAATACTTCGCGGTTCTGCATATATGCGCACATCTTATCGTAGATTGCATCGGCTCTCTCACGGCTTATCGGCACATTGACCTTTCCCCAGTCGATGATGTCATGTACATTCGGAGTGTCCACGATGAAACGGTCGTCGGGTGATCTGCCGGTGTATTTTCCGGTATTTATCACGAGCGCGCCTGTCTTGCTGAGCTTGCCCTCGCCCCTTTCGAGCGCGTGTTCGGTCAGCTGAGCAGGGGACAGATTGCGATAGATAGTTTTCGGGCTGAGAATGCCCATTGCTTCGATGTAGGCTTTCATTATAGTTCCTTTCCGGGGAAGCTTCCCCCATTGCAGGATTAGTATTCCCGATTTTATTGTTTATTATTTCCTGATAAACAGTATTCCGAGCGTGTGCGGTCCGCAGTGACTTGCTACGGTGCAGCCTGCGGTAGTTTTCCTGATCTCTACAAAATCCGCATATTCTTTGATAAGCTGTTCGACCTCGTTCACGACCTCATCGGGGGTTGTGGTGTAGGTGATGAAGATACGCTTGAAGCGGATATCATCCCTGCCCTCAAGCTTGTCCTTGACATAAGCGCGCAGGCAGCGGTTCCATGAGCCGCGATATTTCTTGACCACCTTCATCTTGCCGTCGATGACCTCAATCATCGGATGAAGCTGCAAAATGTTTGCACCAAGTGCCATAACAGCAGTACAGCGCCCACCCTTGACCATGTATTCAAGCCCATCGAGAACAAAGCTTGTCTCGACATTGGGCACGATGTTCTCATCAAGGTACTTTTTTATCTCTGCGCCCGACTTGCCCTCATCTGCGAGGTCTGCGGCTTCCAGTACAACATGGCCTACGCCGGAAGAGAGATTTCTTGAATCCACAACATATACATTCGGGACCTCTTTGGCAGCCAGGCAAGCATTGTTGTATCCGGAGGAAAAATCGGAGCTGATGGTAATAAAGACGAGGTCAGAGCCGTCTTGCGTCAACTCGCGAAATACATTTGCCAGCCTCTCTACCTCCGGAGCGGCGGTCTTGGGCAGGGTCTTGAGTGTTGTACATCGTTCAAGGAGCTGTGTCATGGTTATGTCCACGCCATCGGCATACTCCTCGTCATCGATCCTGACGAACAGCGGAACGACGGTAATGTTTCGTTCGGCATATAGATTTGTGCCGTAAACCTCGTTCAGCAGGTCCGCAGTACTGTCGCATGCGATTTTTGTCATAAAAACTCCTATAAAATAAATAAAAATGGGGTATAACTTAGGTCGTATTCTACCACACTGCGGCAAAAAAGTAAAGCTTTTCCGAAGCATTTGCGTCCTCAAAAACCATACTTCTAGTGAATACCCATATAAGCTACCCCAAAAGCTCCGTTTGCTCAATATTTTTTGGCAAAGCTTATGCTAATTACCAGACCATCTCAATAGCGGTTTGGTTTTTCTTATAAAACGAAATTATTTATTCCCCCGAACATCGTCGTGAGTATTGTCTTCTCTCCGTTATCCGGCCTATCGGTATTTGACTTATCGATAACAGCAAAGACCGCGGATGCTGTCTGCGGTCTCTTCAAGTATTATTTTATCCTTGCCTGAGCTATATTAAGCGCATGATCCGCAACTCTCTCAAGATCGGTCAGTATCTCGGCATAGAGAAGGCCAACCTGAGCGGTGCATCTTCCGCTCTCCATTCGTCGGATATGCGCCTCCTGAAGCTCATCAACAACACGGTCGACATTCTCCTCCTGGAACTCAAGATCCTCCATTGTGAGGTCGTTCCTTTCCAGATAGAACATCTCGGCATCATTAACGAATTTTATCACCTGCTCCGTGAGGCTCTGAAGTTCATCATGCGCATGCTGGGAGAATTTCAAACCTTCATCAACAAAATGCCTGACGTATCCGGCGATGTTGTCGGCATGGTCACCGATACGTTCATAATCGCAGATGACATGGTGGGTACGATTTACGACCTTCGCATCAGCGTCTGAAAGTCCCAGCGCCGTGATATCAACCAGTGCTTCCGTTATGACCTTGTTGAGATAGTCGATGGTCTCCTCGTTCTCTGTAATCTCGGCAAACTCTGCCTCCGTTCGTTTGCTTTCGTTCAGCATCTTGCAGGAAAGCTCCAGATTCTGCATCATTATGCCAAACATTCGTTCGGTCTCGGCGCGCACCTGTGCAATAGCAATTGAGACTGAACCGAAATCGTTCTTGTTGATATGATGAAGTTTGCGATGATCGGGCTTGTCCTCACCCCGAATCAAGAACCTTGCAAGCTTCTCCATCAGCGAGAGCAGGGGCAGAGCAATAACAGCGGTAACCAGCTTTTCAAGCAGATTGAATACAGCTATCTGCTGCACCACATCCGCGCTCATCATGCGCATCCAATCGCCGAGGGGCAGTACATACCAGAGGATTGCAAACAGTATGCAGCCAAAGACGTTGAACATAACGTGAATAGAAGCTGTGCGCTTGCCGTCCTTGGTTCCGCCGACAGCGGCAGTGATAGCGGCGATACAGCAGCCGATATTCATTCCGAGGATGATAAACACAACCTGATCAAGCGAGCTCACTGCGCCGGACATAGCCATCGCCTGCAGAATACCGACAGAAGCGGACACGCTTTGAACTACTGCGGTGAATACCGTACCTATCAAGACTGCCAGCACGGGCTTATTTTCAAGGCTTACCATGAAATCGGTGAACCATGCTTCGTTTGAAAGCGGAGCCATATGCTCTTTCAGCAGATTCATACCCAGGAACAGAACTCCGAGTCCTGCTATGACTGCGCCGGCGGAGTTTATGTTCTTATTTTTAAAGAATACTATCAAAACAACGCCCAGGAAGGCGATAATCGGAGCGATATCGGAAATCTTGAGTGCAATAAGAAGACCTGTGATGGTGGTTCCGATGTTGGCTCCGAGGATAATGCCGGAAGCTCTCGTAAACTCCATAAGCCCAGCGTTTACAAAGCCTACCGCCATTGCGGTGGTTGCATTACTGCTCTGAATGATAGCGGTAACGAACATACCGATCAAAAGCCCCACGGCTCGATTCTTCGTCAGTTTTTCAAGTATGTTCTTCAGTTTGGAACCGGCAAGCTTTTGGATGCCGTCGCCCATGAGCCTGATACCGTACAGGAATAGAGCGAGTCCGCCCGCCATACCTATCCAAGAGGCTGTTGTCATTTGCTGGAGTACCTCCGTATTTCCATCGTTGCGAACGCTTTCATCGAACGCATAAGTACCGGAAGCTGCATTGCATTCCCATTATACTCATTAACCTAAGTATAGCAAAACCCGTTGAAGTTTTCAACGAGTTTTGCCGAATACTATTCATAATTCGGAAATATAATCGTGCTGCCGATTATTCTTGATCACTCCTCATTGAAGTAACGCTTTACAAGCTCATTCATGGAAAGCTGATCGTTAACGCCCATAGTCTCACGGCATGAATGCATTGCCAGCATGGGGACGCCGATATCAGCAACGCTCATGCCAAGCTGAGATGCGGCATAGGAACCCAGCGTTCCTCCGCCCCTGAGATCCGGACGGTTCATGTAGCGCTGATATGCGATATCATACTTTTTGCAGATGCCCTCGATAATGCCGATGCCGACCGCCTCCGTGGCGTAGCGCTGTTCATAGTTCATCTTGAGGGTGACGCCGCCGTTCATTACTGCGCTGCAGGATGCATCCGCAAACTCCTGATAGTTCGGATGCTTTGCATGAGCGACATCGCAGGAGAGCATAAAGCCTGCAGTAAGCGAATCAATGTATTCCGAACGGGTCGCATTGAAGCATGAGGCTATTTTTTCAAGCATCATTCCCAATGTTGCGCTGTCAGCTCCCTGCTTGGTCCCGGACCCCACCTCTTCATTATCGAAGAGCACGGCAGCGGTGATGCCGTGTTCGCGGCTGCATTCACAGATACCGTTAAGTATGGCAAAGGTGGACGTGATGTTGTCAAGCCTCGGCGATGTCAGTATGCCGTCATCGAAGCCGACCAGCATGGGCTTTTCGGCATTGTAGAGGCAGAGATCATAGCTGAGAATATCCTCCGGTGCTGCATCGATAAGCTCGGCAAGTCTGCCCAGGAAATAACCGTCTTTGTTAAATTCTTTTTCGATAGTGCAGGCAATGGGCAGCATATCCTTATTCGGATTAAGCTCAACGCCCTTGTTCACGCTTCGGTTCATATGTATAGCGAGATTCGGAATGGTAAGGATGGGTTTGACAAAATCCACGAGCCTGCGCTCCGGCTTAAGCACATCCTCCGTCCTTAGCGTTACGACGCCTGCGGCGCTAAGCGGCCTGTCCATCCATGTGTTGTGTATCATTCCGCCATAGGGCTCTATGCTGAGCTTCAGACAGCCTCCGCCAACCTGCTCGGGGTTGGGCTTGATATAATAGCAGGGCCAATCAGTATGGCTTGCGGCAAGGCGAAAGCCTTCGCCCGGAACATAGCCGCTTCCGACATGGAAGGCGATCAGCATCGTTCCGAAGCATTTTACATAATAGTTCATGCCGCGTTCAAGCTTCCACTCCCTGCTCTGTTCAAGCTCAATAAAGCCCTTTTCTTTAAGCAGTCTCATGGCCTCATCGGCGCAGTGATAGGGTGATACCGATTTTTCAAGCAGAGAAATCAGCGAGTTGATATCGTTATTCATCGTTAGCTCCTTTTGAATTAGTCGTTTATTGAATACAATTATAGCTTTTCAAAACCGCGCCGTCAATGAAAAATATGAAAACGGGCCGAACGGAGGCTTTCCGTTCGGTCCCGAACATCCATATCATTTTCCATCCGGCCGCTTCCAGAGGTTGATTATCGTGAGTATTGCGGAGATGATGCTTACCGCTGCCGTCACGGCAAAGAGCCACTTGGATATGTCGGCGGTCATGAAGTCCATTGCATCATTGAATTTATCAAGCACAAAGCACACGAGAACGATGATGGACAGGAGCATTGATGCATGAGCAAAAAGCCTGTTTACAACCTTTCGCACACGGTGCTCGGAATTGTTTTCGATACTTTTCATCTTTTTCCTCCGCTATTCGTTGGGTTCAATAAAGTAGAACATATCGGTGTTGGCCCTTCCGCCTTCGCAGGGCTTGGAGTACAGGCTTCCGTTATACCACATCATTGCTGTCAGGCCGCCGTCAAGATTGTAGGCCTCCTTACAGCCGAGGCTGTACATGAGTGAGGACAGCTCTTCCATCGTCATGCCATAGGAATAATCCTTGGTCCTGCCGTCCACGATGACGACGCAGTAATGGCCGGGCTCATAATAGCCGAGTGCACAGCGAGGATGCCTTCCCGCAACATAATCGTTGCAGTTGAAGCCGGATGTGCGCGGCTGTCCGTTTTCAAGAAGCACCGGCCCGAAGCTCCAGGCATGAAGCGGATAGTTTGCATATATGGCATCAAGATCGACCTGCCCGGCATAGTATGTTTCCATGGTTCCGTCGCTGTAAATAACGCATACATCCTGCGAATCATTGAGTCTGTCGCGATACAGGATACCGTTCCTTATAACAAGTCCCTTTTCCTTTATCATCCAGTAGTCGCCCGAACAGGCAAATATAGCGCCCGTTCGTTCCGCCATGGCTTCCAGCCTTTCCTTATTGTTTGAGGTTTCGGCGTTTGCACAGCGGAAGCTGTTGATATCCTGAATATAGATATCCGCCACATAATATGCGACCAGATAGCCGTTAATCATCTCGCTGTGTGAACTGAGCTCAATGCAGATATCCTTGCTCCTGTAAAGGTCGTCCTCGATGATTATCTCACCATCGGCGAACTTATCCGCATATTTTCCGCCCAATAAGCCCGTTGGTTCTGCCGACTGGGTCACCACCGGCTCTTCGGAAGCATCGGGATATGGCGTGACGTCCGGTTCATCGGTCGGTTCAGCTACGGGCTCGGGAGAGCTAACCGGAGGAAGCGTCGGAAGCTCCGTCCCCGGGCCGAATTTGCCCGGCTTTGCATGATGAAACCACGCAAAGGTCAGGATCAGTATGGCAAACACGATTATATCCGCAATGATCGTGGCTGCGATTTTTGCGCCGTTTGATTTCAACTTCATATTCATCCTTTTCTTATGCCCGGCTCTTTTCTCTGAAAACAAACTTCCTCTGAATGACGAAGTTTATCGGATAGAGTATTGCCTGGGCAAGTATCTGTGCGACCCATGTGGGCATCACCATTGTAAACAGGCTCAACAGGCCATAGTTCGCCGCAAGCACAACAGCAGCAACGATATAATACTTGAGTATGCTGCTCTTAGAGCCGCTTCCGAATACTACCTTCCTGTTAAGCACATAGTTGAGCAGCGAACTGACGATCCTGGCGATTACGAGCGCCGGGAGCTTTGGCTCAAGCATCAAGCCAAAAAAGCTGAACCTTCCGTCGACTGCATTCCTTGCAAACACACCGCTCAGAATCAGAAGCAGCGCATAATCCACTATCCAGCTGATAAATGATGATGCCAAGAACTGGAAGATCATCTTATATATCCGCCATGAATCCCTAAAGACATGGAAATGCGAGGTCTGGTTTTTATCTATGTAGACCGTTTCGATAGTGACCTCGTAGATCGGTATCTTCTTTTTTGTGCAGGTGAGCAGCTGGTTTATCTCATATTCGTAGCGTTCACCCTTGATGGCAAGCATTTCGTCCAGAAGCTCTGTCGAAAAGGCCCTCAGCCCCGTCTGCGTATCATAGACCCTAACTCCTGTCGAGAGCGCAAAGACTCCACGGGTTATGGTGTTGCCAAGCCTGCTTCTTAGTGGTACCTTGCCGGCGAATGCACGGCTTCCGAGAACAAGCGAATCCCTATGCTCGGCCCATTGGCTGCTTACATACTTTACATCCTTGACAAGATGCTGTCCGTCGGCATCCACAGTCACTATGCCCTCGTCGGTATAGCCCTGCTCCTTTATCCAGGCAAACGCCGTCTTCATCGCAGCGCCCTTGCCCCGGTTCTCCGGATGATGGAGCACCCTGACCCTATCGCTCAGGCTCCCGGCCTCATCAAAAAGGGGAAGCAAATCCTTTGAGCTGCCGTCGTTGACTATGACCACGGTATGGTCGGTCTCGGCCAGCAGTTCTTTGACAAGCTTTATCATTTTTTCATCCGGCTCATAGGCCGGTATTACAGTAATCATACAGTCTCCGTTATCCTGCAGGAATATCCTTATCAGCCTGCAAAGATCCTATTCTTTGTATTTGAACAAACCTCTATGATTATAGCACATAACGGGAGCATGCGAAACATGTGTTCTTCAAATCCGCACAAAAAACCAAAGATTTAACAAAAATGCCACAAAGCTCACAAAAGCGGCTCTTCATGGGAGCCGCTCAATGAAAGCATTAATTATGCATGATCCCGTATGCCTGCATCACGGTTCTTCCTGCAAATCCGGTTCCGGAGTGGGCGTAGGCTCTTCCGTCGCTATGGGCTCCGGGGTCGGTTTTTCGGTAACGACGGGCTCCGGCGTCGGTTCCTCGGTGACGATGGGCTCTGGCGTCGGTTCCTCGGTAACGATGGGCTCCGGCGTCGGACCTTCTGTTACGATGGGCTCCTCTGTCGGCTTATCGGAATCACCGGGCTCCGGCGTGTCCGTGGGCTTGGGCTCATCGGTCGGAGTTATCGATGGCTCAGGAGTCGGAGTGGGTTTGACGATCCCGGGAGGCGGAGTGGGAGTTCCGGGATACGGAGGATTCGTCGGCCACACATATCCGGGAGTATTCGTAGGCGTCGGCGCTGCTGTCGGACGGGTATATCCGGGAGTGCTTGTCGGCGTCATGGTCGGACCGGAGGTCTTGGAAGCATCGCCGCCCGTAACCGGAGCAGCCGTGACCTTGGAGCCTTCGCCGCCTGCGGTGGAACTGCCGGGGTCTGCGGTTCTGTTCTGCCCGCCCTGGGAGGGATCGGGGGTCTGCTTTGACTCCTGTCCTCCCCAGATATCCGGGGTTTCCGTCTGCTGCACATACGGATCCGGAGTTATCGTCGGTTCATACGCTTCCTGAGGCGTTCTGTTTTTATTGACAATTATGATTATCAGTGCAACTATTATGAATACTACCGCCAGAATGGCAGCGAGCAAAGGGCTCTCATGTATCTCCGGGAGTACCTTGCCTTTATAGCTGCCGAGTGCGACCGCTTCATTTCTTCCGACCTCCATTATTATGGCCGAAAAGCTCTTCGCTCCGGATGCCTGAATTCTGCTCATCAGCTCCTCAAGCCTCGTTTCCACGGGCTCCGGTGCGCCAAGCAGCTCTGAAAGCTCATCTTCACTTATCGCATCGGCAACTGCGCTGCTGCATAGGAGAAGTACGTCCCCCGCTTCGAGCTTCCGGTCATCGTACACCGGAAGGTTCAGGCTGTCGCCTTTATTTAGCCCGATATAGCGTGAATCGAACTTCTTGGCCGTACCGTCAACGGTTATGTACTCAACGTGTTCGTCCGTAAGCCTTTCGAGCTTTCCGGCATGGCGCAGAAATGCGGCTCCTCTTCCGAGATTCGTGACAGCAAGCTTCCTGCCCTTGAGCGCTGCGGAAACAATCGTGCAGCCCTTATCATCGTTTTCAAACGCTCTATCGTTCGCATCCACGACAGCGTCAAACATGGCATTCCTGCGGCGTTCGAATGAATCCTTGGCGGTACGCTTGATCTTTGTCATGCATTCGGCCGTCGTATTCTGCGATCGATTGTTCTCCGCATTTCCGACGCTCTCGATGATCGAAGCGACAAAGCCGTCGTCTATGCTGCCCTCGAACACCTTATCGGAATCGGGGCCGATGACCTGATCATTATAGCAGACGACCTGATCTGCCGAGGAAGCTGCCGAAGCAAATTTATAGTATTGCATTCTTATTTCCTTTCTTCTTAAGAATTTGGGAATAGTCGATCAAATCCTGTTTATAAATTTCCATCCTTGATTATACAACAATAACCGTGCACAATCAAGCCGTCGATGGAATTATTGTCCTTTATTTATACCATCTTTCCGTAATATATTTATGAAAAAGGTGAAAAATGCTTGCTTTTTCTCCGGGAATTGGGTTATAATAGCTGTTGCATCGGCTATGCTGTTACATGGTCGAGAGTTTGCGGCATAAGGGTTCCCATCGCCCGTTGCCAACATATTAGGAGAAAGAAAATGAAAAAGGACATCCATCCTTCCTACGGCGAATGCATCGTTCGCTGTGCCTGCGGTGAGACCTTCAAGAGCGGTTCCGTACGCGGTGAGCTCAAGGTCGAAATCTGCTCCAAGTGCCACCCCTTCTATACCGGCCGTCAGAAGCTCGTTGACAGCGGCGGACGCGTTGATAAGTTCAAGAAGCGTTACGGCATGAACTAAGAGTTTTTGCAAGGACGTGCGGCTGTGAGGAGCATCAACCAACAGCATATTTGTTCTCACAGCAAACATCGCTTTTCGCTGTCGGGAATTATGCTGAATGTCAGCAGTTGCTGCGCGAAGGCAGGCAATAGCCGCTATTTGAATACACAGAGGAATGCCCGAAGGTTCAATACATTCGGGCTTTTCTTTATTTTTTGTGCGGTATCGCTGCGTCACATCAATTGACGATGGATACGCATATGTCCGCTATTCAGTAATGCGTGCTGCAAATCGCTGCGATCAGGCTTGCCTCCAAGCAATTTTTTAGGTATACTGCAGCAAAAGACACGAAGGAGGGCGGTATGGGCAGTTTCGCAGTCATTGATACGGAAACGAACTGGGAAGACGAAGTGATGTCTATCGGGTGCTGTATTGCCGATGCGGATACGTTTGGGGTCATATCCGCAAAATACCATGTTCTGATCCCCGAATGCGAGATAGGAGGCATGTACTATGAGGCCCTGTTTCCGGATACTCCGGTGCGGCCCATGCTTTGCAGCCGGGATGAGGCTATTAGCGATCTTCTCGCATGGTTCTTTAGGTATGATGTCCGGCACATTTTCGCCTACAATGCGAGGTTTGACCGAAGTCACCTTCCGGAGCTGTCAATGCTGAATTGGTATGACATCATGCATATCGCCGTCTATCGCCAATACAACCGAATGATACCCTGCTACGCCGATTGCTTCAGCACAGGACGATTAAAGCGGAACTATGGCGTAGAGCCGATGCTCCGCCTGCTATCGGGCGATCAAACCTATCATGAAACACATAATGCGCTGTTCGATGCGCTGGATGAGCTTCAAATCATGCGGCTGCTGGGGCATGGCATAGAGGTCTTCCCTTCCCTATAAATCATTACTGCTTTCATTATGAATACAAAAACGAGAGAATCAAATTGTGATTCTCCCGTTATCTCATAAATCATTTATCGCTCAGCTTATCGGCCTTTGCGAATAGATTATTCTTTTCAAGCGTTATCATAAGCAGCATTCCGAATACGCCGCAGCACACAAGCTCCCCCAGTCCGACCGAAAGGAAAAAGAACGGTATTGATTCGGGCGTACCGCTTACCAATGCGATAACAAACGGCATGATAATGGTATTTGCGAGTATCGGAGGCAGCGGTGTGAGCCACTTGCTGCGCTTCCTGAGCAGCCATGTGCCCACTGCTCCTATGAGCGTCGCCAGCGTACCGAAGATCACATCATAGATGCCTGCTCCCATCAGGACATTGACGATGAGACATCCTATCGTCAGACCCGGGATAGCCGATGCGGTGAAATATGGTAGTATCGTCAGTGCTTCCGATATGCGGAATTGGAACACTCCGCCGATGGTCGGGATGAACGATGTCAGATAGCATAGAACTGCATACAATGCTGCGATGAGCGCACCGGACACGATTTCGACAGTGTTGAATCTGCCTTTTGCATTAACCTTCATATTAAATTAGCTCCTTAGTTTTGTTTTTTCGGCGGAATTTCCGCCTCTGTGAGGATGGTTTCGAACTCACGGCAGCCATTTTAACACAAAGTCTCTAAAACTTCAAGCGAAATTTCCCTCCCATCAATTATTCTGAGAATAGTCCGCGTCTATCTGCGCACGCCACTCGTCACCGAGCTGATCGTTGCACCTGAGATCCGAGATAGCGCAGCTCATTGCTTCAAAATTGATCGCAGTGCCCTTCCTGCTCGCGCGGTAATTGACAGCCCTCTCGCTCGAAATGCCTATCTGTCTCGCCGTCTCAACAGCGTCGATGTTTGCTCCGAGAAAGATAAACTCCCAGCCCTTTTGCTTCTGCTCCTCTATCATGCGCTTGACCTTATCGCCGGTATAGCGCCTGCTTGCATTCTCCATGCCGTCGGTCGTAATGATGAAAATGGTGTGCTCCGGAACATCCTCTTTGCGAGCGTACTTGTGGATATTCCTGATATGCTCCACCGCACCTCCTATCGCATCGATGAGCGCAGTGCAGCCACGCACATAGTAGTCCTTTTCGGTAATGGGTTCTACCTTTTCGATCGGCAGGCGGTCGTGCAGCACATCACAGTTGTTGTCAAACAATACCGTGGACACATAAGCCTCTCCCCTCTCCTTCTTCTGCCTGAGAAGCATTGAGTTAAAGCCTCCGATGGTGTCCGCTTCAAGGCCTCCCATAGAACCGCTGCGGTCGAGAATGAATACGATTTCTGTCAGATCCTTTTTCATTTTTCTGTCCTCCTGTTTTATTGGTTTTGTTTACGAGCAGATTATAGCCCTTGCTTTTGCTTTGTTGGTCGCCCGTGAAGCGACAAATTCGGACTTATAAAGACTTGACCGCCATTGACATACCACTTCCGGCATTCCATCGTACAAAAAAAGACGCCGCCAACGGAAACACCCCGTGAGCAGCGTCAAAAAACAAATTATAAGTATTATCTGTCCGAAATCGAAAACGGATTATTCACCGAATTCTTCGGCGCATTTTTTGAGCATATTCCTTATCGGCAGGCCATAGGGACAGCGTTTTTCGCATTCGCCGCATTCTACACAGGCGCTTGCCTTGACCGGAAGCGTCGCATACCTGCCCTTTGCCCAATCGGCCAGGCCATAACGCTCCAGATAGCCTGCAAAGAGAAAAACATTGGGAATGCTTATGCCAACGGTGCAGGGCGCACAATAATTGCAGCGGCGGCAGAAATTGCCGGTCAGAGTCTTTCTTATCTCATCGATGGAGGCCTGCTCGCTTTCGGTAAGGGGCGAATCGTCCTGCCCTGCCTCGGTATTAATCCTGACCTCCTCCGGGCTGTACATTCCCGGGATTGCAATGGTGACATCGGGATTATTGGCGATGTAGCGAAGCGCCGTATGTCCGTCCTCGATAGCGCCTCCTGCCATCGGCTTCATGGCTATGAATGCGATGCCCTTTTCGGTACACTTTTGGAGAAGGTATTCGCACTGGCTTTCAACGATATTGTAGGGGAACATGATGGTCTCGACCCAATCAAGCTCCAGCGCGCGTTCGAACACCTTGAGCGAATGTGCAGTTATGCCAAGGTGGCGAACCTTGCCCTCACACATTGCCTCCATAAGCGCCTCGAGTGCTCCTCCCGGAGCAAGCACGGTGTCCAGCTGCTCCATGCTCGGATTATGCACCTGATAGAGGTCGATATGGTCGGTATGGAGATTGCCAAGGCTTATCTCTATATCCTTTGCCATAGCATCCTTGGTGCGCGCCATGCTCTTGGTCGCGAGATAGAACCTGTCTCGCTTGCCGGTGAGGGCGTTTCCTATGAGCTGTTCACTGATGGTATAGCCCCTTGCGGTATCGATATAGTTCACTCCATGCTCTATAAGCGCATCGATAAGCGCATTGGCCGCCTCCTGATCTATCCTCTGTATCGGAATGCCGCCAAATCCAACCTTGGAAACCTTCATTCCGGTCCTTCCGAACTCTACATACTTCATGTTGATCCTCCGATAATGCAAACCCTGTTACGGATTTGAAATTGTATTCTGACCTATTGATTATAACTCATACCAATAAAAACTTCAACATAAATCGCACGCTGAAGGCAGCATTGTCAGAAGCGTTCGGAATCTAAATATATTTTTATTGGTTTTGAGATTTGCTTGCACGCAATAAGCAAAAGTGTTATAATAATTTGCCAACACCCGACTTGCTCCGCATATTTGCGGGGCCACAAGACCATAAGGAGGTGAAATTAAGTGAATAAGTACGAAAGTCTGTACGTCATCGTGCCTGAACTTAATGAGGAGGAAACCGCTTCCGTAATCGAGAAGTTCAGTGGCATCATCGCTGCAAACGGCGGTGAAATCGAAAAGGTTGATGAATGGGGCAAACGCCGCCTGGCATACACCATCGATTACAAGACGGAAGGTTACTATGTGCTCGTTACCTTCAGCTCACCCGCTGAAGCACCCGCCGAGCTCGAGCGTAATCTGAAGAACGATGAGAGAATCATGCGTTACAAAGTTACCCGTCATCATGCGTAAACCTTGAGAAAGGATACACAATGAACAAGCTTTTTATTATCGGCAATCTTACATCTGACCCGGAGCTGCGCACCACCTCGACCGGTGTGAGCGTATGCACCATGAACGTGGCCGTCAACCGCAGGTTTTCCGGCGCCAACGGAGAGCGTCAGACTGATTTCTTCCGTGTTACCGCATGGAGACAGCTTGGCGAAACCTGCGCACGCTATCTTTCAAAGGGAAGAAAGATCTCCGTAATCGGCGAAGTTACTGCAAGGGCTTATGAGGGCAAGGACGGAACCGTCCGCGCTTCACTCGAAGTAACGGCTGATGAGGTCGAGTTCCTCTCTCCAAGGGAACAGGGTCAGGGCTACCAGCCTGCTCAGGGCTATCAGTCCAATCAGGGTGGTTATCGCCAGAGCTATCCGCAGCAGGGTTTCCAGGGCAGTGCGTCGAGCCAGCAGTCCAATGGTTGGCAGGACAATGCTCCGCATAGCCAGAGCCAGAACCCCTTCGGCGGAGACGATGGTTCATCCTCAAGTTTTGAGGAGATTTCCGATACCGATTTACCGTTCTAAGTTTGCGAAAGGAGTAAAAATGGAAGACCGCAAAATGAGGCCCCGTCCCAGGAAGTCCAGGCGTAAAGTCTGCCAGTTCTGTGTTGATAAGGCTGAGTATATCGACTACAAGGATGCTGCAAAGCTTCGCAAGTTTGTCACCGAGCGCGGCAAGATCATGCCCCGCCGTATGAGCGGTGTTTGCGCTCGCCATCAGAGAGAGCTTGCATCCGCTATCAAGTCTGCACGTCAGGTTGCCCTTCTGCCCTACGTTCAGGACTAATTGAATTTTTCGACCGCAAGGCGGAGTATCAACCGATACTCCGCCTTTTCTTTGTCCTTTATTATCTATTTATCTGCTGCAATAGGCCTTTATCGTCCTGTAAACGAAATCGGCCGTGCCGCTTCCGCCTGCTGCGTCGATGTTTTCGGTGAATTCTCCGCCGCATGCGTACATTTCGCCCAGGCTGATAAGTATATCGTTTGAACACTTATAATAGTGTTCCGAAATGTAGCTTTGCAGCCTGCCGACCTGTGCCAGAACCGCATCGGAATCGGGGCTTTGATCCTTCATGCTTCCAAATTCCGAAAACAAAGCCATCAGTCCTGCGGCAAGGTTACGCTCATCGTCCGCAGTCCTTTTCTTGGACCTTTCCTCAAACTCGGCGTATTCGCCCGTTCCGCCCCACATGGCCTTGGCCTTTGCGGTATACTCATCGAACTTTCCGGTGTCAAATGGTTTGAAATCCATATCGTTTTCTCCTTTCCTTATTTTTTCTGCGAGCTCTATCAGCTCTTCCAGATGCTGCTTTTTGAGAGTCAGCAGCTCAATCTGCTGCTCCAGCGCAGCGCATCTGTCAAAATCCGGGCAGTCCATGATACTCTTGATATCCTTAAGCGGAAATTCAAGCTCCCGGAACAGCAGTATCTGCTGAAGCTTTTCAATCGCTGCTTCATCGTACAGCCTATACCCGGTTTCCGTGTACTCGACCGGTCTCAGCAGGCCCAGTCTATCGTAGTACCTGAGCGCGCGTACGCTGACCCCCGACAGCCTGCTGACATCCGTTACGGTCATCTTTCCTTTATGCATCATCTCACCTCCCGTTCGCTATGACTATACACCCTGACGCCGTGTCAGGGTCAACAGGAATTCTTTTAAGCATAATAATATATTTTTCTCTTTCAAGACAAAAACAAAGTCCCCGATTAAGAGGACTCTGTTTTCAGTCGGTATTCTTTTGAAAGGGGGTTAAAGTAGACTATTAGTGCTTTCTCTTGGATACTGCGATACCGCCTGCAAGGATCGCGGCAACACCGAGTACGCTCAGGCTGACAGCACCTGTTGCGGGAACATCGGGAGTAATGGGCTCAGTGGGCTCATCGGTAACAACGGGCTCGGTGGGCTCATCGGTAACAATGGGCTCAGTGGGTTCTTCTGTAACAACAGGTTCGGAACCGTCAGGTACGAAAACTGCGATCATCTCGTAAGCATTCCTCGGTTCATATTCGTAACGCGGATCGGTGGAGATCTCGTTGCCGTCGTTATCAACCCAGTTTACGAAGCGATAGCCCTCTTGGGGAACTGCTTCAAAGAAATTGATTGCGCCCCATGTCTCGGGATCGACTTCAAATCCGACAGCCACATAGCCGTTTCCTTCGGATTCGAGAGAGACGATATATTCGCCGTCCCACTCGTTGTTGACATGCCAGAAGATATTGGTAAGCATGTTGCCGGTGCAGTAGAACTGTGCTAGTTCGCAGGCAGCGGATACATCGATTTCGGTAAGATTATTGTTCATGCACTCAACGGCGATGAGCTTATCACAGCCTGCAAGATTGAGCGTTTCAAGCTCACAATCGTTTACGATAACGAATTGCATCCACGGGCAATTGGTGAAGTCAAGTTCCCTGATGGGGTTGTTGCTGCAATTCAGCTGGTAAAGACCGGTGCAGCCGGTCACATCAAGCTCGGTGATTCCGGTATTTGCACAGTCGATCTGAAGATTGCTGTCGCAGGTGGGAAGCATCAAATATTCAAGGGGCATATCCCTGCAAGTGAGTGCGGTTATGCACTCGCTGTTGCGCATGTCAACCCTGGTGATATTGGTGCCGGTAATATTTATTTCATTGACGGAGCGCAGGCGAGTGAAATCTATGTCGTCATCGCCGATGCCGGTATTGTTGACATTGAGAATTCTAAGCTGGAGGTCAAAAGCGGATATGTCCAGATCTTCGATCTCGGGATTGTCTGAAACATTGAGAACCTCAATTGCCCCACAGTCTGCAAGTCCAACAATACCGTCAGAATTCAGATTGTTGCCGAAAGCATCAAACTGAACCATGTTGTAGCAGCAGGAAACATTGATGGATTCCAGATTGGCATATGCGATATGAATTGCGTTAAGGCCTAAACAGAACGAGAAATTCGCGCTGGGAATGTCGCAGCCGGAAAGGAACACGCTTCCAAGGTATTCACATTCGCTGAAGTCGATATTTCCCTCGAGTCTGCAGGAAAAGCCGTTGTCCAATGCAACAAAATGCATTTCTCCGTCGATCTCTTCCCAGTAGGCGCCATAGCTGGTGGTTCCCCAAGGATACTCAACGCTGTAAAGCCATGTTGCGGGATCTTCGGGAGTATAAACACCGGGATTGATTGCTTCGCCGTTCTTAACACCGGAAGAATTGACGGTTTCCATGAATACAACGAGCTTTTGATAATCGTTGTCATTGTAACCCGCCGGTGTTGCAAAATCAGCGGTCGTTTCCGCAAACGCTGGTTTGGGCATAAGGGAAACTGCGGACATGAGGAGCGCTGCTGCCATAACTGCAACTGTCATAAGGGCAACGATCTTCTTTTTTGTGGCCTTCATAATGTACCTCCTATTATTAATGAATTCGATATGTTTGCGTACACAAAACATTCGCAATTCATTGGTATGCATAAATTATATCTTTTTGAGAGGCGCTTGTCAATAGATTTTTTGGAAAAAATATGCTATCATATCATTAAGAAAAAAAGAAGGGAGAGAAAACTTTGCTGCATTTTGAACCGCTTCCGCTGTTTGAGGCGTATTCCTTTCTTAAGAACATGGCAAACGGATTCTCTGTTGAGGAATTCTTTGACCGTCTCAGCCATCGTCATCCTGCCGCGCGTGAAATCTATGCCGACTATTGCAGCAGCATAAAAATGCTCTATAAGCGTTTGTTCAGCGTTTTGAACGATGATGCCGCGGCAACCGTCGAGAGACTGTTCACACCGCTTTCTGCAGGCGCAAAAGCAAATCGCCTTGATACTCCCTGCCTTTGCTCGCTGTTTATAGATACGATGGGCGCATTTAGCCGCACCGGCTATGATGAGTTCAAAGAATACCTGTACAACTTTTCGGAGAATGTGCCGGCACTTATAATAGAAAGCATTTCCGGCGAACAGGTGACGGGCGAATGCGATGCATCTATGGTTTTTGATGCCGTAACCGCTTCTGCACTGCCGCAGAAGAGCAAGAACAATATCATTGCAGCTGCGCTCAATCCGAGTAAATTCATAGATTCATTTGTCGAACTGCTTATCCTTGTAGCCGAGGAATTTGAGCGATGCGAAGAGATATGGTCGCCCTTTATTCAGCTTTTCAGGGACGATTATCAGGGCTTCGATTCCGACGCGAACATGCTAAAAAGCAAGTTGGATTATTCGTGCGATGAAAAGAGCGAGTTCAGCATCTTCCCGCTGGTCACGGCATTCTATCACTGTGAAGTATCCACCTGCGTTCCGAAACCCGACGAAAGCAAGCTGACAACTGTAATTATCGGCGTGCTTTACGACACCTTCCAGCGGCAATCCGAAATCAGCGGTGCCGACGAAAACGAGGTTGCGCGCCTAATGAGCATTTTGGGCGAACCAAGCAGATTCAAAATCATTCTCAGGCTAATGAACGGCCCGGCATATGTCGGTGAACTTGCAAAATGCGTGAACCTCGCTCCATGCACGGTTTCACAGCACTTGAGCGTTCTCACCGGAGCAAAGCTCGTTACTTCCGTTGACAGCGGCAGGCGTGTCTATCTTTCAATTAACCACGAAAAGGTTGATAAATTCGTGGATGCGTTATACTCGATGCTAAGATCAAAATAACCTGTTGGTTATCCGGACAGGAACAAAACCAATGCAAAATGAGCCCATCAGACAGCGATGGGCTCTTGCTATATTTTCTTCGGTGTATGGGGCATGTGCATCCCATTCCGCACAATGATCGATTGTTAATTGAATGCCGAGTATGTTTTTACAAGCTCGAGGATCATATCCGTACACTTGTCCATTCCTTCAACGGTAACATGCTCATAAGGCCCATGGCAGGCAAAATCGCCCGTACCGAGGTTTGGACACGGCAGGCCCATAAAGCTGAGCCTTGCTCCGTCGGTACCGCCGCGGATGGGCTGTACACGGGGTTCGATGCCGACCGATTTTGCAGCAGCTACTGCGTTGTCTATCAGGTGCATGCAGGGCTTGATCTTTTCGACCATATTCCTATACTGATCGCGCATTTCCAATGCCACCGTTCCTTCTCCGTACTTTTCGTTGAGGATCTTTACGGCATGTATAAGTGATGCCTTTCTTGCGCTCATCATCTCGCTGCTGTGGTCACGGATGATATAGCTCATATCGGCATGTTCAACGCTTCCGCTCATATCGGTGAGATGGAAGAAGCCCTCGTATTTCTCAGTATTTGACGGTATCTCGCATGGAAGCATGGAGTTCAGCTCCATGGCGACAAGCAGGGCGTTTATCATCTTGTTCTTGGAGTCGCCGGGATGAATGTTGAAGCCGTTGATCCTTATCTTTGCGCCGGCGGCGTTGAAGTTCTCATACTCTATTTCGCCTTCGCAGCCCCCGTCAACGGTGTAGGCAAAATCCGCGCCGAAGCGTGCAACATCAAAATTATCTGCGCCCGAGCCGACTTCCTCATCGGGGGTAAAACCGATCGAAAGTCTGCCGTGAGGAATGTTTTCAGTTAAAATCCTCTCAACTGCGGTGATTATCTCCGCAATGCCTGCCTTGTCGTCGCCGCCGAGCACGGTCGTTCCGTCGGTAACGACAAGGGTCCTGCCTTTGAGAGAGGGCAGATGCGGAAACTGCTCTGCGGTCAGACTTCTTCCGCTTTCGCCAAGAACTATTGTTCCTCCGTCATAGTTTTCGATAAGGCGCGGCTTTACATTCTCGCCCGAGAAGTCCGGTACGGTATCCATATGTGCGATGAAGCCGAGTGCAGGACGGCTTTCATAACCCTTGGTCGCAGGGATATGACCGTAAACATAGCACTTGTCATCCACTTCCGCATCCTCAACCCCAAGTGCGCGAAGCTCGCTGACCAGCATCCTCGCAAGGTCGAATTGCCTTTCGGTGGTCGGTACGGTAGAACTTTCCTCACTGCTGGCGGTATGAACGACTACATAGTTCAAAAATCTTTCGTATGCTTTCATGTTGAAATCTCCTTTCGGAATCTGCGAATCCATTATAGCATAAACAAAGCGGCATTGCACCCGAAAGTTTGCATAGCCGCCAAACACATTCACTATTTTGGGAATCGAACCGATACGGTAGTACCCACATTTTCTTCGCTTTCAAGCCGGATCTCGGCTCCATACAGCATTGCGACGCGCTTGACTATCGCAAGCCCCAGTCCCGTGCCTCCATCACGCTTGCTCCTGCTCTTATCGACGCGATAGAACCGTTCAAACACCCGATCCCTTGCTTCGCTCGGAATGCCTATTCCCGTATCGGCGACGGCAAAGATAATGTTTGCTTCGGTGTTTTTTACGGAAACTGCGACGCTTCCGTCAGTTTTATTGTATCTTACCGCATTGTCTATAAGGTTGAATACGAGTTCGTCAAGGCGTTTTCTGCTTCCGGTTACATAGCAAGGTTCTCCGTCGACCGTTACAGAAACTCCCATTGAGTCCGCTATCGGGTTCAGCCTTTCAACGTTTTCCTCCGCAAGCTCCAAAATATCGACCTGTTCCGCATCCTCTTCCTTTTCTGCGCTGTCAAGCTCGCTCAGCCTAATGATGTCGCCAACCAGGCCCAAAAGCCTAAGAGCCTCCTTGCGTATCTTCCCCGCAAAGTCCTGAACGTCCTCAGGCTTGGCTATCCCCGTTTCGATCATCTCAGCATAGCCGGATATTCCTGTTAGCGGAGTTTTCAGCTCGTGCGAAACATTGGCAGTAAACTCACGCCGAAGCATTTCCATATGCTGCTGCACATAACGATCCTTCTCCATCTGCTCCGCAAACGGGCGCAGCTCCGGGTACGGCATTTCCGTCGCGTCCGGATTGCTCGACAATTTTTCTATCGGTTCAACCAGCCTGTCGGTCAGAATTTTTGCCATTATTAGAGCTATCACGACGACCACAAGGCTTAGCGCCAGCATCAGCGGAAGCGCATCGCCGATGAAACTGTTTATCCCGGATGCGAACATTGAGACACGCAGAATCATTCCGCCGTCCAGCCTGAGCGCATAGTAGTGCATATCCAGCCCGTTGGCTTCGGATGTCCTGACAGCATAGCCGCTTCCGTCTTCAAGTGCGGAAACCACCTCCGGACGGTTCAAATGGTTATCGCTGATAGCGCTTTCCATCGAATCGAATAACACATCACCGCTTTGGCCGATAAGTGTAATCCTTATGCCTTCGGGCGTATTCTGCTGCAGTCTTTCGATATAATCTTCTTCACTGCTGAATCCGGCAAGAAGCTCTGCGCACTGGGCAAGGCTCCCCTTCACGGACGCCCTTATGGTGTTCAGATATATGAACGCGCATACCGCAACGCTTATGACCTCCACAACGAGCGCAAGTATCGCAAGCCGCAAAAAAACCTTTCTCTTCATTCCTCCACCAGCTTGTATCCAACGTTTCGAACAGTCTTTATCATGCCGCCGCAGTCGCCAAGCTTCCTTCTGAGACTCGTTATGTGCATGTCCACGGTTCGGGTCTCAACGCTGCTGTCCGTATCCCATA
Source organism: uncultured Clostridium sp. (assembly GCA_900542285.1). Classification (GTDB taxonomy): domain Bacteria; phylum Bacillota; class Clostridia; order Christensenellales; family CAG-138; genus PeH17. Next base: position 13,071 of record UQNF01000013.1, on the reverse strand, counting down.
CGAGCTCCAGCAGCTTATCACGGCTCAGAACTATCCCCCTATTGCGTACAAGGGTGTACAAAAGCCTGTACTCCTTGTAGGTCAGCGAACAATCCTTTCCGCGTACGGTGACGCTGTGCGCTTCGTCGTCGATTTCTATTCCGCCGAAGCTCAGCTTTTCCGCCTGCTTGGGTTTTTGAGCCCTCCTTAATACCGCATTAACCCTCGAGATAAGCTCCATCACGCCGAACGGTTTGTTTATGTAATCATCTGCGCCGCCGTCAAGGCCCTTTACGGCATCGAATTCAGTATCCCTTGCGCTGACGATAATCACCGGTATGGCCTTCGTCTGCTCGTTTGTCTTCAGCTTTTTCAGCAGGCTCATCCCATCCTCTCCCGGAAGCATGAGATCGAGTATTACCAGCTCCGGAGGCATTATGAGGCACTGCGAGATAAAACCCTTGCCGCTTTCAAAGCAGCGCGTTTCGAACCCTCTGCTGTTCAGTGCATAGCTTTCGATATCGCGTATGCTCGCATCATCCTCAACTATGTAGATCATACTCCCTCCAAGATTTATTCTTCAATAATCTTATCGCAGTTCGAATCCTGAATCAAGCTGTATTTTCCCTTGTAGTAGCGATACATCCTGTTGAATTCTTCATCGCGTCCGCTCAAAAGCTCGGCGCTGTAAGCGTGCGGCTCGAAATTGTCGGATGTTCGTTCGATAACATATAGCGCAATATTGGAACAGTGGTCCGAAATGCGTTCAAGGTTCATAACTATATCGTTAAGAATAAAGCCCTGTTCCGCACCGCATTTGCCCTTGCTGAGACGCTTGATATGAGAGTTTCTTACCTCCAGCGCCAAGCCGTCAACGACCTGTTCAAGGGGTTCGACTTCTCGCGCCATGAGCGGAAGATTCTTGGAGAAAGAAGTCAGCGCCAAATCCGCAACTTCGGCCACCGCGCTCACCAATACGGCAACATCCCTCTTTCCCTCCTCGGAAAAGCTGAGACCCTTGTCCGAAAGCTCCTTGGCACTTTCAGCCAGGTTCAGCGCATGGTCGGCTATCCTTTCAAGATCCGTGGACGAACGCAGCAGGCAGAACACATCTGCGGTATCGTCATCGGACAGGTTGCATTCGCCAAGGCTTACCAGGAACTTATTGAGCTCGTCCTCATATCTGTCGGATTCCTGTTCCATCTCCTCTACCGTTTTCATAACGGTGTCGCTGTACGAGTTAAGCAGCTTTTCGGCCCTTGTGAAGCACTCCTTGACTATCTCCGCCATTACCGAAGTCACGTTCCTGCCCTGCTCGACCGCGATAGCGGGCGTAGCGAGAAGGCGTTCATCCAGCAACGTACCTGCATAGTTGTTTCTGCCCTCTCTTACGGTGCTGACAGCGAGCTTTTCGAGCTTGGAAGCGAACGGCAGCAGCACAGATGTAGTGATGACATTAAATGCGGTATGGATTATAGCAATGCTCAGATAATCCGCAGGTGCGCCCATAAATTCAAAGCCGATTATGGCGTTGAGCGCATAGAACGCTCCCATGCAGATCACCGTACCGATAAGGTTAAAATACAGATGCACCATTGCGGCTCGCTTTGCGCCCTTGCTGGTGCCTGCCGACGAGATGAGCGCAGTAACGCATGTACCGATATTCTGACCCATGATGATGGGGATCGCACTGGCGATAGTTACGCTGCCGGTAGCGGACAACGCCTGAAGAATACCCACGGAAGCGGATGAGCTTTGAACAGCTGCGGTTACAAGCATACCGATGAGAACTCCGATTATGGGGTTCGAGAAGAGTGTGAACAGGTTGACGAACGCAGGCATCTCGGCCAGGGGCTTCACTGCGGCTGACATGGTCTCCATGCCGAACATCAGGACTGAAAAGCCCAGCAGCGTCGTGCCAATGTTCTTTTTCTTATCGGTTTTTGCAAACAGCAGAAGGACCACTCCGATTGCGGAGAGGATAGGTACAAAGCCCGAAGGTTTTATCAGCTGCAAAAAGATATTGCCTCCGTCAATGCCCGCAAGGCTGAGTATCCATGAGGTTATGGTCGTGCCGACATTCGCACCCATGATAACGCCGACGGCCTGGCGGAGCGTCATAAGTCCCGAGTTCACGAAGCCGACTACCATGACCGTGGTAGCGGAGGAGGATTGAATAACGGCGGTAACGCCTGCGCCAAGGAGTAAGCCCTTGACGGCACTTGATGTGAGCTTAGAAAGCATATTCTTGAGTTTGCTTCCTGCAGCCCTCTGCAAAGCTGCGCTCATGGTGTTCATGCCGAACAGGAACAGAGCTATTCCGCCGATGAATGAAAGAACATTGAAAATATCCATAACATTTTACCTTTCCTATTATACAGCTTCATCATAATTCATGTTTGCAAAGAACGATCATGGGTATTTGTAAAGAATATGTAAAAAAAATGTGTCGGAGTGCAAAAAAAATAACTCCGGCATGATGCGGAGTATTTCTTCTGACATAATCATTATCCTTCCGGCTTTTCTCATACAAAAACTGCCGTCGGATCTCGTCCGGCGGCAGCCATGTTATGATTTACTTTGCGAGCGCCTTGTTCGCAACGAGAACGAGCTCGTTGAAAGCGTTCATATCGGTGATCGCGAGGTCGGCGAGAACCTTGCGGTTCACATCGACGCCTGCGAGCTTGAGGCCATGGATCAGGTTGGAATAATTGGTTCCGCAGATCCTTGCGCCCGCATTGATACGAGCGATCCAAAGGCGGCGATATTCCCTCTTCTTGAGCTTACGTCCGACATAGGCGTAAGCCATGGACTTCATGACCTGCTGGCTGGCTGCACGATACAGCTTGCTCTTTGCTCCGTAATAGCCCTTTGCGAGCTTGAAAACCTTGCGACGCTTCTTAACAGCGTTAACTGCTCTCTTAATCCTTGCCATTGTTTAGTCCTCCTTATCTCTTGTAGGGGATCAGCTTGCCAATCTTGGACTGTTCTTCTTCTGCGATGTAAGCAGTCTTGCGAAGATTGCGCGTACGCTTGGTGGTCTTCTTGGTAAGGATGTGGCTCTTGTAAGCCCTACCCCTCTTGATCTTGCCGCTCTTAGTGAAGCTGAAACGCTTTGCGGCGCCCCTGTGGGTCTTAATTTTCGGCATGGGAGTTCCTCCTGATAAAATTTAGTGATGTTTCCCTTTGGTAAGGTTTATTTCCCTGCGGGCCTGGGGCTGAGCATCATCAGCATCATACGGCCCTCCTGCTTCGCCGGGCGATCCATGACTGCAAAGTCTTTGACCATGTCGAAGAATGCATTCATTACATCGGCGCCGACATCGGAATGGACAGCCTGCCTGCCCCTGAAGCGGATGGAGACCTTGACCTTGTTGCCGCCCTTCAGGAATTGCTGGCACGCCTTGGCTTTGACCTCCATGTCGTGCGTATCGATGGTTGCCGAAAGACGAATTTCCTTCGTTTCGATAACGGTCTGATTCTTGCGCTGTTCCTTTTCACGCTTGGACTGTTCAAAACGATACTTGCCGTAATCCATTATCTTGCATACCGGAGGTACGGCATTAGGAACGATCTTGACCAAATCAAGATCCCTCTCCTCGGCAATTCGCATGGCGTGGTCGAGCTTTACTACGCCGAGCTGCTCGCCGTTTTCGTCAATGAGACGGACTTCTCTGTCACGAATCTCTTCGTTAATCATCAATTCCTGAGTTGCTATGGGTTCCACCACCTTGAGAATATTTATCCAAACAAAAAATGCGGATGCATTCCGCACCGCACCTGACAAATAAGACCTATTTGCTTGCCTTGACATCGCCTGCATAAATACCTGCGGCGTGTGAGAAGCGGGCGGCTTCTGCTTGAACAGATGCATTATACTCGGATAAACTGCGTTTGTCAACTGTTTTTTGCCTTACTATCAGTCCTCGGTAAATATATTTATTCTTCTGTACACATGTCGCTGCGCTTGCAAACGATAAGGGAATATGGTACAATGACCACCGATAAAATCCAGACTGAAAGGACATAACATGAAAAAGCATCCACTAAAAAAAATCTCCGTCTGTATGCTGTGCTTTATTATGCTGGCTTCCGTCTTTATGCTCTCCGCATGCAGCAAGGATGATTCCACCAACCCATTCCATGAATTCATTACCGATTCACAGAAGCTGAAGCTTGAGCAGCTTGCCGAGGCGTTCGCCGAAGGCGGCTACAACTTCAGCTCATCCACGCCCATCTCCTTTATGGATATGGAAAAATTTATCTACTTTTACTATAACGATAAGGTCATCGCTGACGAGGACAGCAAGCTTGCTTCGCTCGACGAGGAGACGGCTTCCGCCTTTATCACCGCAACCTTTGGCACCGGAGGCAACGAACTTCACTACAATTTCGGCGAAATCGGCGGTGAGACGCGCTTCTACTTCGATAAGGAGAGTGGCAATTACATGATCATGCCCTCGGACAGCTATGCGCTGCGTTCGGAGGTGACTTCCGTTGAGAAGAAGGACGGAAAGCTCATCGCAAATGTCGAGATCGACGGAACCGATGAAACGAGCTGCATAATGTATCTTGAATTCTCGGTCAAGAGCGATACCATTCAGGTCCTCGCCTGTGTACGCTACGACATTAGCTGAACCTTGGGAGGCCATATATGGGCAGAATGAAACTACTATCAAGCATCGTCAACCACGTCACCAATCAGGTCGAGGGCTTCTGTATCATAAAAAGCGTTCAGATGAAGGTGAATGTCAAGGGGGCAGAGTACCTTGATTTTACGCTTGCCGATGCCGATGGCGAGATAAACGCCAAGCTTTGGGATTATCAGAGTTCGGTCCACGGCAGCTATGCCGTCGGAGAGGTCATTAAGGTCCGCGCTTCCATAAACATGTACCGCGATACGGAGCAGCTCAAGATCGACCGCATTCGCCATATCACTCCCAATGACGAGGTCGACATGAATTCGCTGATTGCCTGTTCTCCCGTTGACGGTGAAAGGCTGTATCAGGAGATCTATGATTTTGTCGGTACCTTTGAGCAGGAGGAGCTTGCCCGTCTGACTAGGTACCTGCTGCGTGAACATCACGAGAAGCTTGCGAGCTATCCCGGGGCGATGCGTATGCACCATGCTATCCGCGGCGGACTTATGTACCACACGCACACTATGCTTGCCATGGCCAAGAAGATAGTCGAGGTGTATTCAGCTCTCTATCCGGAGCTCTGCGCCGAGCTCGTCTATACCGGAATAATCCTTCACGATATTGCAAAGACCATCGAGCTGGACGTCGGCGAGCTTGGGCTTGCGAACGCCTATACCACCGAGGGTCAGCTGCTTGGGCATATCTCAATGGGCATGTCTATGGTAGAACAGGCTTGCAGCGATCTTTGCATATCGCGTGAGACCTCAATGCTCGTCTCGCACATCCTACTATCCCACCATGGGATACCGGATTACGGCTCTCCAAAGATGCCGATGTTCCCCGAGGCGGAGATCGTATCCACGGTTGATACGCTCGATGCACGGCTTTATGAGATGTTCGACGCTTTGAACGCTGTCGAAGTCGGCAAGTTTTCCGATAAGGTTTGGGGGCTTGATAACCGCCAGCTTTACCGGCACGGTTACGGCCTAAACAACCACAGCGAAAGCTGAAATTAATCCTTTTCAAATTCGGGACGGGCGCAGGCCCGCCCCGAATGATATTCCGTGAAATTCTTCACCGGTTTTGTAAATATATCCATGTTTTTTCGTTTGCCCTATTGACAAAACAGCCCTCTGTTTGATATACTTTCCTTGTAAATAGAGGCGCAGGAGCCGAGGTAGTCTTCGGGCAGAGCAGCGCTCTGCAGCATGGCGATCCCTTCCGAACGATGAATGCAGTTCCTGCCGAAAGCTTGCTTTGGGAGATCGCTCCCCGCTTGCTTGGGCGCAAGGCCGAGCGCTTTGCGACTGTCATTCATGAGATGACTTTCATTTCTGAGATGAGGCGCTATTCAAACAATTCCCTTAGTTTTGTTTGAATAGCGCTTATTTTACTAAGAATAATTTGTTAGGAGGATCATCAAAACTATGGAAGAAAAGATCACATCCACGATCAGGCTGCGCATGAGCTCGCAGGACGCTCACTACGGCGGAAACCTCGTTGACGGTGCGCATATGCTTGCGCTGTTCGGCGATGTCGCTACCGAGCTTCTTATCAAATGCGACGGCGACGAAGGCTTGTTCAAGGCATATGATATGGTCGAGTTCATCGCTCCCGTCTATGCTGGCGACTATATCGAAGCCTATGGCGAAATCACCAAGATCGGCAACAGCTCACGCAAGATGAGCTTCGAAGCGCGCAAGGTCATCATCCCCCGTCCCGACATCAATGAATCCGCATGCGATTTTCTTGAAGAACCCATCGTTGTATGCCGTGCCTCCGGCACCTGCGTAGTTCCCAAGGATAAGCAGCGCAAGTAAGGAGGAAATGCATGGATAAGCTTATTATCACCGCATGTATCTGCGGCGCAGAGGTTACCAAGGAGAACAATCCTGCCGTGCCGTACACCGTAGAGGAGATCGCAAACGAAGCCTATGCCGCCTATAAGGCCGGCGCAAGCATCATCCATCTTCACGTTCGCTATGACGACGGCACCCCTACCCAGGACAAGGCAAGGTTTAAGGAGTGCATGGACGCTATCTATGCAAAGTGCCCCGATGTCATCATTCAGCCCTCGACCGGCGGCGCAGTCGGCATGTCCAACGATGAAAGGCTCCAGCCCATCGAGCTGCTGCCCGAGATGGCGACCCTCGACTGCGGCACCTGCAATTTCGGCGGCGACGATATCTTTGTAAACACCGAAACGACCATCAAATATTTCGGTGAGCGCATGATCGAGCTCGGCATCAAGCCGGAGGTAGAGGTGTTCGACAAGGGCATGATAGATATGGCTATCCGCCTCAACAAAAAGGGCTTTATCAAGAGCCCCATGCACTTTGACTTCGTCATGGGCGTAAACGGCGGCATCAGCGGCACTCCTCGCGACCTCGTGTTCATGGCAGGCAGCATCCCTCCCGGCTCCACCTTCACGGTTGCCGGCGTTGGCAGGACCGAATTCCCGATGATCACCCTCGGCATCCTGCTCGGCGGCCATGTCCGCGTGGGCTTCGAGGACAACGTATACCTTGAAAAGGGTGTGCTTGCAAAGAGCAATGCGGAGCTTGTTGAAAAGGCTGTTCGCATCGCAAAGGAGCTTGGCAGAGAGATCGCGACCCCTGCCGAAGCAAGAGAGATCCTCGGACTGGCTCCGAGAGCATAAAAAGCTAATAGTATTATTAATAACTATATAAAACAATTATTTGGAGGATAAAAATATGGCACTCAAGGGCAACAAGTACGGAACTCACAGGGTTATCGAACCCAAGGGCGTTCTCACTCAGGCAGCATGGAAGATCGACAACGACATGACCAAGCGTTATTCCAACGAGATCATCTGCGATGTCATCTCCCTCAACATCGACTCCGCTTCCTTCACCCAGATCTCCGAAGCATGCGGCGGCGACGAAGAAAAGATCGGCGAAATGATCCTCGGCATCGTAGCTGAGCGCGGTAAGCAGCAGAACCCCGTAACCGGTTCCGGCGGTATGTTCATCGGTAAAGTCGCTTACATCGGCGAAGACCTCGCTGACCGCGACCTCAAGGTCGGCGATAAGATCGCTTCCCTCGTATCCCTCTCCCTTACTCCCCTTAAGATCGACAAGATCCTCGCTATCCACAAGGATATCGACCGTGTCGACATCATCGGTCAGGCAGTCCTCTTCGAGAGCGGCATTTACGCAAAGCTTCCCGAAGACATGAGCGAACCCCTTGCGCTCGCAGCGCTTGATGTCGCAGGCGCACCTGCACAGGCTCGCAAGCTCCCCCACGAAGGCGACAGCGTTCTCATCCTCGGCGCAAACGGCAAGTCCGGCGTGCTCTGCGGCTATGAAGCGATGAAGAAGGTCGGCGATAAGGGCAACGTTGTCGGCGTAGTCCGCAATCCTGCTCAGGTTCCCGCACTCATGGAACTCGGCGTTTATCACAAGGTCATCGTCGCCGACGCCACCAAGCCCATCGAGGTTCTCGAGGCTGCGCTTGCTGCCAACGACGGTAAGGAATACGATATCTCCATCTGCTGCGTAAATATCGAAAGCTGCGAGATGAGCGCTATCCTCCCCGTACGCGACGACGGTATCGTTTACTTCTTCTCCATGGCAACCAGCTTCACCAAGGCTGCTCTCGGCGCAGAGGGCATCGGCAAGGATGTTACCATGATCGTCGGCAACGGCTATACCAAGGACCATGCCGAGATCACCCTCAACGTTCTCCGTGAAAACGAGAAGCTCCGCAAGCTCTTCGACGAGAAGTATTGCTAATTCTTTGAAGGGTTCTCCTTTCGGAGGACCCAAACCTTTATTTTATCGAAAGGAAACAGCGTTATGAATAAAAGCAGGCAGTACGGCCTTTTCACCGATGTTCCCGACGAGCTGTGGAACGACTGGAAATGGCAGGTCAAGAACCGCATTGAGACCCTCGAGGATCTCAAAAAATACATCAAGCTCACTCCCGAGGAGGAAGAGGGCGTAGCAAAGTGCCTCGGCACGCTGCGCATGGCTATCACCCCTTATTATCTCTCGCTCATCAACCCGGACGATCCCTATGATCCCATCCGCCGTCAGTGCATTCCCTCTGCAGCAGAGCTCTATCAGGCTCCCGAAGATCAGCTCGATCCGCTTCACGAGGACACCGACTCCCCCGTTCCCGGTCTGACCCACCGCTATCCCGACAGGGTTCTGTTCCTCATCACCGATCAATGCTCCATGTACTGCCGCCACTGCACCCGCAGAAGGTTCGCAGGCCAGCATGACACCTCCGTTCCCACCAAGCAGATCGATGCCTGCCTCGAGTATATCCGCAACCATACCGAGGTCCGCGACGTCCTGCTCTCCGGCGGCGACGCTCTCATGCAGAACGATGACAGGCTTGAATACATCATCAGCGAGCTTCGCAAGATGCCCCATGTTGAAATCGTACGCATCGGCTCCCGTACCCCCGTCGTTTGTCCGCAGAGGATAACCCCCGAGCTTTGCGCAATGCTCAAGAAGTACCATCCCATTTGGCTCAACACCCACTTCAATCACCCCAACGAGATCACCGAAGAGAGTAAGCGTGCCTGTGAGATGCTTGCCGACGCAGGTATCCCCCTTGGCAACCAGAGCGTGCTGCTCGCGGGTGTAAACGATTGTGTACACGTAATGAAGAAGCTTGTTCAGGGCCTTGTTCAGATCCGTGTCCGTCCCTACTACATCTATGTATGTGACCTTTCCATGGGACTCAGCCATTTCCGCACCCCTGTAAGCAAGGGCATCGAGATCATCGAAGGTCTGCGCGGCCACACCAGCGGCTACTGCATCCCGACCTTTGTGGTTGACGCTCCCGGCGGCGGCGGTAAGACCCCCGTCATGCCCAACTACGTCATCAGCCAGACCCCCAGAAAGACCATCCTCCGCAACTTTGAGGGCGTTATCACGACCTATACCGAGCCGGAGCATTACGAGGATGTCTGCCACTGTGAGGAATGCCGCAAGGCGCGTGAGGAGCAGAAGAGCTTCATCGGCGTTGCAGGACTTGAGCAGGGCCGCTTGGACGGCAAGATCTCCCTTGAGCCCTCCGACCTTGAGAGGCTCAAGCGCGGTCATCACGAGTGATCAATAGTTCTTGCTTTCACAGGGTTGTTCATTTAGCCCTGTGAAAGTTTTAATCCATCCTAACTTTGGAGGAAACAAATCAATGGAATCAAAACTCAACCTCAATACCGAACTGGTTGACAAGGCCCGAGCATCCGCGCGCCGCATCGCCGAGGACACACAGGACTTTATCGACCTTCACACCACGGTCACCGTTGAGCGTACCGTATGCCGCCTTCTCGGCATAGACGGCGTTAACGAGCTTGAGGTCCCCCTTCCCAACGTTGTTGTCGATCACCTTGTGGACAAGGGTCTGCTCGCAGGCGGCGCCGCCTATTACATCGGCAATGCTGTCGCTGAGACCGGCATGGATCCACAGCAGATAGCGGAGGCCATAGACGCCGGTTCCCTCGACCTTTCCGCAGTCGGCGCGCACAGCATCGACGAAATTCGCAATGCCATCATGCCTATTGCAAACGCTACCGTTGAACGCATCAGCAAGAATGTTGCAAAGCGCAATGAGTATCTTAACGAATTCGGCGACAAGACCGATCCGTATCTGTACGTCATCGTTGCGACCGGCAACATCTATGAGGATATTACCCAGGCCAAAGCTGCCGCCAAGCAGGGCGCGGATATTATTGCAGTTATCCGCACAACCGGACAGAGCCTTCTTGACTATGTTCCCTATGGCGCAACCACCGAGGGCTTCGGCGGTACATATGCCACGCAGGAGAATTTCCGCCTGATGCGCGCCGCGCTGGACGAGGTCGGCGAGGAAGAACACCGCTATATCCGTCTGTGTAACTACTGCTCCGGCCTGTGTATGCCTGAGATCGCCGCAATGGGCGCGCTCGAACGCCTCGACGTCATGCTCAACGACGCTCTATACGGCATTCTGTTCCGTGACATCAACATGCAGCGCACGCTCATCGACCAGTATTTCAGCAGGGTCATCAACAGCTTTGCCGGAGTTATAATCAACACCGGTGAAGACAACTATCTCACCACCGCCGATGCCGTCGAGGAAGCTCACACCGTGCTCGCCTCGCAGTTCCTCAATGAACAGTTCGCACTCAAGGCCGGACTTCCCGAGGAGCAGATGGGCCTTGGCCATGCGTTTGAGATCTCTCCCGATGTTGAAAACGGTTTCCTGTATGAGCTTGCTCAGGCTCAGATGGCAAGGGAGATCTTCCCCAAGGCTCCGCTCAAGTACATGCCCCCCACCAAGTTCATGACCGGCGATATTTTCCGCGGAAATGTTCAGGATGCGCTCTTCAATATGGTGACCATCCTTACCGGTCAGAAGCTTCATCTTCTCGGCATGATGACCGAAGCCATTCACACACCCTTCATGAGCGACCGCGCTGTTTCCATCGAGAATGCGCAGTACATATTCCGCACGATGCACGACCTCGGAAGCGAGATAAACTTCAAGAAGGGCGGCATTATCGAGACCCGTGCAAACGAGGTCCTGACCAAGGCCACCAACCTGCTCGGCGAGATCGAGGAGATGGGCCTGTTCACCACCCTTGAAAAGGGTGTTTTTGCCGATATCAAGCGTCCCCGTGACGGCGGCAAGGGACTTTCGGGCGTTGTTCTCAAGGACGAATGCTACTTCAATCCCTTTATTGAACTGATGAAAGGCGGTGAAGCATAATGAGCGGCGGACTTTATAATACCCACAGATCCAATATCGACACCACGCTCGATCTTACTCACCTTAAGGCTTACGGCGATACGATGAATGACGGCAAGGTGCAGTTCAGCTTCACCCTTCCCGTCAAGAACGACGAGAGGGGCATGGAAGCCGCCCGTCAGCTCGTCCGCAAGATGGGCGTTGAAGATCCCAATGTCGCAGTTGCCAAAACCCTCGACAAGGAATTCACCTTCTATGTCGTCTATGGTTCTGTCATTCACAGCGTTGACTATGAGAATATTCATGTCGAGACCGTGGAAGAGGAGACCATGAGCATGGAGGAGACCGACGAATACATTCGCGAGCATTTCGGCAGGAAGATCGTTATGATCGGCGCTTCCACCGGAACGGACGCGCATACCGTCGGCATCGACGCTATCATGAACCGCAAGGGCTTCGCAGGCCACTACGGTCTTGAGCGCTACGAGATGATAGAGGCAATCAACATGGGCGCACAGGTCCCCAATGAGGAGTTCCTCAAAAAGGCTCTTGAAGTCAACGCCGATGTGCTTCTCGTCTCCCAGACCGTCACCCAGAAGGACATCCATATCCAGAATTTGACCGAATTCGTCGAGCTTCTCGAAGCTGAAGGGCTGCGTGACAGGTTCGTTATCTGCTGCGGCGGCCCCCGTATCACCCACGAGCTTGCCAAGGAGCTTGGCTTCGACGCAGGCTTCGGTTCCGGCAAATATGCCGACGATGTTGCCACCTTTGCAGTCACCGAAATGGTCAAAAGGGGCATGAAATAACATACTCAGCCTTGGGCGGACGGGGTTTGATTCCTGTTCGCCCTCGTTTTATGTTAACATGGAAATAATAGTAATTGATGACAGCATTCGGAAAGCTGTATGTGAGATGGGTTTTGCCATACCGGAAAACATCCCCACAGGGAACTGCTTTGCTCAATATCGCGAAGGAAAGCTCGTCGGGGCAGCATATCACGACGCAGGCGTATTTCCCGAATACGATTCGATCGAAATACACATATATGTAGCAGAAGAATGGCGCAGGCAGGGCATCGGAACGGAGATGTATCTCCACCTGATTTCCGTTCTTGATACGGCGCATTTCGATATCGTCAGCGGCTGCGTATGGGATGACGGAAAAGATGACCCTGCACTTGAGTTCTGCCGTTCGCTCAATGCCGAGCCTTGGCAGACGCTTGAATACATGGAATACAGCGGAAGCCCCTTCCCGGAAGAAATAGAGATGGTCCCATATTCTGACGAATACTATGAGACGCTGGCTGCGAAAAAATGTGAAGCCTGGAGAAAGCTTGCAGCGGTCTACGGCTTCAAGATACTTCCATACAGCGACAGGGACAGGAGGCTCTGGCAGAAGGATGCGGAAAACACCTTTGTGTATATGCACAACGGAATACCCTCCGCCATGGGCTCCTGCGGCGCGGACGGTCATATGCACGGCCTGTTTGTCAGCCCCGAGTGCAAGGGACAGGGCTTGGGCAGGAAGATAGTTATGTATTGCGCCAACCGCGTGTTTGAACGCGGCTTCAAGACCGCCTCGCTTTCCGTGCTGTCGAAGAATCCGGCAAAGCGCATCTATTCGGAGCTTGGATTCGTCACCGTTAAATCGGAGCATTATTTCAGGTTTTCTAAATATAACCGCTGATTTTGTTGAGGTACAATACATGGGTAACAAATAAGAAGCAAGAGAAGGTTCTCCTGTG
>UQNF01000012.1 GCA_900542285.1 uncultured Clostridium sp. | reverse complement strand
GTAAAATGGAAATGCCTGATTTTAACGAAAAGTATCTGGAAATTGGTGAAGAAGTCCAGTTTCTCATCATCAATATGACCGATGACTCCAGGGAGACTGTGGAAACCGCATCCGCTTTCATCGCAGAACAGAGCTATTCTTTCCCGGTATTTTACGATACAGATCAGGATGCCGCTTCAACCTACGGTGTTTATTCAATTCCTACCACATATTTTATCGACGCTGATGGAAACGTAATAGCCCAGGCAACGGGTGTAATCGGTGCAGAAACCTTGCAGCAAGGAATTGACATGATTTTTGAAGATGATTAATAGAGTGAGTTTTTGCATCCTAAACCTACAAGACGCTTTAAAGAATGCGAAAATAGATGTAAAAAGCGGGAGTACATTTTGAACGATGCACTCCCGCTGAAATTTTATCGCTCCCACCTGTCTCGGCTTTTCTTCTTGTTCTGCTTCTGCTGTGCCTGTTGCTTCTGACGCAGACGCTCACGGATGGAGCGTGCCTATGTTTCCTCATTGAGCAGATTTGCCACATCACGCTTGCTGTCTTGCATCATCATCGGATCGTATTTCTCACCGTAGGCAGACTTCACACGACTGGCGACAGAGCGTTCCTGTTCCTCACGGACGGCAAGCCTTGCGTCCATCAGCTCGACAGCGTCCATACCGGCGGCTTGTTCTTTCAGTTCGGCGTACTGCTTCAAGGCTTCATCAAGCTCGGCAGAATATTTCTCCTCCTGCTCGGACAACTTCTGCAACGCACTCTCTAATGCGGCAATTTCTTTCTTCACGGCAGAAATGCCCACATCATCGGCGCAGTCCAAAGAACGAAGCAACATTGCCTTTTCGGTTTTCAGTTCCTCCAACTCCTCGGTCAGCTCGGTAATGCAGCGGGTGAGGTCATGCAGCTTGGGTATCTGATAGAAGGGCCTTTCCTTTTTCTCTGCAAGCAGAGCTTTCCGTTCCTTGGATTTGTCCTTAATCTGCTGCACCAATCCCACATAGCGTTCAAGCTCCGGCTTGACTGCTTTGACACGTTTGCCCATATTGTGTTTTCCCACACCTATATGACGGAGCTGATAACTGAAAATCAGTATACTGCTGCGTATCTTTTCCATTGCCTCCGCTATGGCAGGAACGGTATTCTTCACCGCCTGCATCAGTTTCTTGACCGTCGCTTTCAGCTCACGGAGCAGCGCATTGTCTGCCTTGATCTGGCGGTTGATTTCACAGCGGTCAGAGATAATACCCTTTTTCTCCAACGCACGGGCAACTACGCCCTCGTGAATGGTGGGCTGCTCGGTCAAGCCCCGATCTGCATGGCTGCGGTGGTCGATACGTTCATCGTGTCCGTATCGCTCCAAATAGCGGTTAGTCACGTCTGCCCACGACTTGCGCCACTCCACAAGCTGTTCCTCGCTGTTCCAACGCTCGGCAATGGGATTCTGTCTGCCGAACTTGGTGCTTTTCGGGTGCTTGTTAGCTCGTTCATATCCGTGCTTCTCAGCTTCGGAGGGCGGCATATACACTTTCTTTCGACCGACTTTGTAGGGATATTGCTTCTCCCATCCGTCAGCCTGTGCCGCGTTGAACTCGGCGGCGGTGAAGCCCTGTTCCTCGCCGTTTCTGACACAGAGGTATTCTTTCTCGGTCTTGTACTGCCAGTTGCCTTGTTCATCCAACGGGCGCACCGTCAGCATAATGTGAGCGTGGGGATTATGACCAGGCGGGTGCGGATCGTGGATTGCAACGTCAGCGCACATTCCCTCGGCAACAAAGCTGTTCTGAATGAAATCGGTTAGAAGCTCCTGCCATTGTGCCGGTGTCAGTTCGATGGGCAGCGCAGGAACAAACTCACGGGCAAGGCGGCTGTCCTTGGTCTTTTCGTTTTCCTCCACAGCGTTCCAAAGCACACCCCGGTCTTTCCATTCGGGTGGAGCGAACTCTGGCAGAAACACATCCTGCCACACAAGCCCTTTCTTCCGTGTGAAATCGTGCCGTACTCCGTCATAGTCGTTTAAGATATTAGTACAGCTCAGATAAGCGGAAGCGGCAACCGCAGAACGCCCCGTACCTCTGCTGACCACCTTTGCTTCCAAGTGGTAGATAGCCATTCGTTCTCACCGTCCTTTCGTCCTTCAGCTTTTTTGTTTCTTTTTCGCAAAAAGAAAATGGGTGTCGCAGAAGAAGCGATACCCATAGCAGTGAAAAACATCAGGTTGATGTTTTTCACTGGCAGACGGCAAGTTGTTTCCAAAACGGAAACAACTGTTCTGCTGATGAAGCAAAATATAAAGCCGTCTGCGTGGACAATGACAGCAGCACCGCCGTGATGTGACATTGTCCATAAGGCTTCCGCAGAAGCCGCATCCGCCTCGCAGAGCGCACAGTTGCCGCAGGCAATACCACCGCCCCTTCGGGGTGGTGAGTAAGTGCGCCCTTCGGGATAAAAGAGAAGCGCCCCGGTTGCCCGGAGCGCATAAAATCATCGTATTGCTTTGAATACCTCGCACAAAAATTCCTCCAACTGTTCCAATGTCATCTGTGTTGTATGAGGTAATGCTTTCTCCAAAATCGCCCCCTACTGGATCAGCCGCCGTGTCCTTGCTTTTCGCTCCTTATTTCGGTCACGCATCTGCGCTTCCTCCAATCGGTGCTTCGCCTGTAATAGTTTCTTTTCGTTTTCAGTCATATAGAATCCTTTCTGCCAAAGATGGCGGCAAACGCAAAACGGCGGCCTGTGAGATTTTTCTCACAAGCCGCCGTTAGCGTCATTCATTATGCTGTTTTCTTTTCCGGTTCTTCCGTGTGCTGAATTTCCTGCAATACCGGCTCGGCTTTTGCCGCCCTCTTTGCTGCGTTGCGTTCTTTCTGCATCCTGCGGTTAGCTGCCGTCCTGCAAGCATCCGAACAATATTTCGTGTCCGATCTTGTTGTGATAAAGGTACTGCCGCAGTTCTCGCAAACACATTCTCGACTTCTGTTTTCAGCCGCTTCCTGCCGATAAAATCTTGCACGACAGTTAGGGGTGCAAAACAGAGTGTTTGAACGCTTGGATTCAAATTCTTCGCCGCAGCATTTACAGGTCAGCTTAAACGGCTGACCAACTGCGTGTTCGCCAGTCTTGATTTTCTGATAGCGTTCACGGCTCTTAATGCGGTGTCTGCGAAGCTGCTCCTGCCGTTTGGCTTCCTCTGCGGTCAGCTCCGGCTCAGCAAATCAAAGCGCCCGATGAACTTCAGATAAATCTCCACTTCCTGCACACGATCTCCGTCAATCTTTTCCGGGGAGTGGACGATGATCTTGTCAATAAACTCGTTTATCATGGTCGTGGTCAGCTCCGAAAAGTCGGTGTACTTCTTCGCCAGAGAAAGGAACTGCTCCGCACGGTCAGTATCTTCCTCAAAGCAGGACAAACGCTGCTCCGCTTCGGCAGCAGAAGCGACAAAGGCTTTTTGCTCCGTTTCATATTCCGCAAGCAGACTGTCAAAGCGTTCATCGGAGATCCGCCCAACAGCAAAGGTTTCGTAGAGCTTTTTAATGATGTTGTCCAGCTCAGTGATGCGCTTGCGGTCTTTGTTCAGCTTGCGCTTGGTTTCCTTTGCTGCCTCCGCCTGTCTGATCTGAGAAGCGGAACGCACCTTTTCCATAAATTCATCTGGATTGGTGATGGCAAAGGTGCTGGCTGTACGGACGGTTTCCAGAATCAGCTCTCTGAGTGCTTTTGTTCTGATATAGTGGCCGCTGCAAGCATGGGTGCGTTTTTGATGTGCCAGCGTATAAGAGGAACAGTCATAAAAGTCGGAGGGGTAGGGATTGTTCTCCGTGCCGCCTCTGGAACGGTGGTTGGTCATTTTCGCTCCGCAGTCGGCACAGAACAGAAGTCCTGTTAGCGGATTTGCTTCGCCCAGAGTATCATGCCGTCTTGGTGTTTTTCGCAGTTTCTGTGCAAGCTCCCAAGTTTCCTTATCGACAATAGCTTCATGGGTATCTTCAAAGATCAGCCATTCCTCTTTGGGGTTCATCATGGGATTTTTGTCTTTGTAGGACTGCTTATGAGAACGGAAGTTGACCGTATGCCCCATATATTCGGGTTTGGAAAGGATGCTCCCGACAATATAACCACTCCAGTTATACGGGTTGGGAAATTCCTCCTTGCTTTTCCAAATGCCCTTGTTCTGTTTGCCAAAGTAAACGGCAGGCGTTTCTACCTTATCGTCATAGAGAATACGGGCAATATCATACGGGCCTTTGCCCTCAATGGTCAGACGGAATATCCTGCGGACAACCTCTGCCGCTTCCTCGTCGATATACCAACTGTACTTGTCACCCGGCTTTTTCTTGTAGCCATAGATGGCACAGTTGGTAGTGGGCTTACCCGATTCGCCTTTTACACGGATGGCAGTGCGCTGTTTGCGGCTCAAATCACGAAGATACCACTCGTTCATGATATTGAGGAACGGTGCAAACTCATTGCTGTTCTGGTCATCGCTGTCCACGCTGTTGGCAATCGCAATAAAGTGAGCTCCATGCTCACGGAAGAATACCTCCGTGTAAAAACCGGTCTGCAGATAATCTCTGCCGATTCGGCTCATGTCCTTTACGATCACATGGGCAACTTTGCCGGCTTCAATATCTGCTTCCAACTGCTTCCATGCAGGGCGATTGAAATTGCCGCCGCTCCAACCGTCATCGGTGTAATGTTGGATATTCGTGTAACCTTTCTGCTCGGCATAGCTTTCGAGGTATTTTTTCTGATTGACAATGCTGTTGCTATCGCCAACCTGGTCATCGTCACGGGAAAGTCTCTCGTATAATGCCGTAATCTTATTGGGATCTTGTCCCACAGTCTGTTTCACGCTCATCATGATGCGCTCCTTTCAGACTGTCGGCTCATTTGCGGTACACCCATTATATCACATTTTCCGTCATTATCCAGCGCTTCATTGCGAACAATGCGCAAAATTTTATCTTCCATCGTTTCGTGTTCGGTATCGCTGAACACCACTTTCACCTTATAGGTGGTGCCGCCAATACGGCGGGTCATATAAGAAAAGTTTCTGTTTTCGTTTTTTACCATAGGCAGTTTACCTCCGTGTTGAAAAATTCATAAAATTCTCGTATAATAATTTTAGTTCCGACGCCGTGTAACCATTTGTGCGGTTAAAAGTGAGTCAGCAGTATAAATGCCTTGCCGATAGAGAAATGCCCTCCAAAAAGCCTTGTGGCACAAGACTTTTCGAGGGCAAAACGGTTACATCTGTTGTTTTTTCTCCCGATGCTTACGCACCCTTGCTGCGGTCTGCTGGCGGCGTGCTTCTTCGGCACATTTTCCCGAGCAGTATACCCGTTTCCCATCAACAGGGAACGGTTTGCCGCATTGCTTACAGTTGGTGGTTGGTGTGCGGGTGAATACAGCTTCCAGCTCCGCATCTTCCGGCAGGACAGACTTGCGGAAATAGCTGCACAGTGCGCTGTTGGTATAGCAGATACCAAACATGGGACATTCGTAGTCCAGCGGCAGACAGCCGTATTCCTTGTCGTGGTTGGCACAGAGAGAAGTAATCAGCTTTTTAATCCGCTGCTTCTCCCGGCCTGTCAGTTCACGATGGTTGTTCGACATAGGCAGTTCCTCCTTTCTTTAGTGTCGGAAGTAATCTAATTAAAGACAAAATATATTATTCCCTCACCAATAGGAGAAATATGGGGTGTTTAGCGGAACTGTTTTTACGGAGAATTGCAGAAAATTTCAAAAATATTTTTGATGGGAGGTGTCTGCGGTGTTTGAGGATGATTACAGATATGAAGATGAAGCCGACGATTTTGAGTACATAGATGATGACGAGGAAGAAGATGAAAACGCCCTCTGGGACGACGAAGATGCCGTGGATGCCGAGATAGACAATCCTCCCGACAAACCTAAACGGAAGCGAAAGAAGAAAGATACCGAGGACAGCAGCGACGAAAGCTACCCGGAGGAAGCAGAAGCTGATGCAGCGGAACAGGCACAGCGGCAGATCGCTCTGGAGCAGAATATCATAGACAGACTGGAAGCCGATGCCGCAGAACATCCCTTTGAGGACGATGCCGGGGACGAGGAACCAGAACGCAAAAAGCTGAAACGGGAACTGCGGGCAGAAGCACTTGCCCGTCTGGAGGATGCTGCCCGAACACAACGGGATTTTGAGAATGTGATTGCTTGGTGGGACAAGCTGGACGCCAACCGGGAGCGCAGAGAACGCTATCACGAACTCAGCCGCAGCGGTGACGATGTTCCTCTTGATTACGGTGCATCCGCCAATGAACTCTTTTTCCCGGATACGCTGAATGATGTTCTGGAAAAGCAGATACGCAAGGGCGATTTCATTGACGCAATTTTCTATTGCCCTTACGATATACACGAGCTTGTGACAGAGGAATATCTGTCTGAAATCCTGTTGGAGCTGAAAGAGGATCACAAAGAACTGCTGTTCCTGTGGGCTGTCCGGCTGTTCAGTTCCACAAGGATTGCCGCTATACGACAGCAGAGTGACCGCAACATCCGCAAGATACGCAACACAATGATGAAAAAGATACGAAAAGAGCTGCTTTCCGCCCTTACGGATAAGGCGGAAAAGCAGCTGCCAATGACCTTGGTGGAAAAGGCTTTTTTATCAGACATCGGAAAAGCGGTTGATACAGAAGTACAGAAATAGTATAATGTTAATATGAATTAGAGTTATTGGGGTTACAATAGATAGCGGAGGGTTTTACTTATGAAACACCTTTTTGAACGTACCAGTTCCAACTGGGTGCGATATAGTGAATATGAATGGAAAGCGGCGGAGGACGGCACTCTGTTCCTTACACCTACGAAAACGGCGCAGCCGAGCATTTACGACCCGCTGAGCGAGTATCAGCGGATCGTCTTGGATGCTATTAACATCGGGCGTATGGGCATGAGCAAGAAGCCGGATGCTGAAATTCAAAAGGCAATTCAGCAATTTGCCGTAAAGTACGGCCTGTTTGGTCTGATGACTGCGCTTCCGACCACGCCAAGCTTTATGGACTATGAAGCGGTGTATCTGCCGAAGAATCATTTCATCAAAGAGGAAACCATGTCCACGGAGGACTATCTGGATTTGTTCTTTCCCTTTGATAAGCTGGATGTTATCAAGCGTGGCGTAGAGTCCATGTGGAATATTCAGAATGACCGCATTATGATGGCGCTGGCCATGACCATGACAGACAAGCCCATGGCAGTCAATATGAGCTTTCAGCGTGAGTATGCCGAACGCTATGAGTGGATAAAGCAGCAGTTTATCGATATTGCCTTTATCTATCTGACCTCCGTGCTGTTCTATGAGGACTACGATACCATGACTCCCGAACAGCGGCTTTTGATGCAGCAGGGCATGGAAGCCTTTGGCGGCATTGCACCGACCTATCGTATTGCTCTGCTTGACAAGCCGACGATTGTATGGGATTTCCACTCCCTTATGCTTGGTGTGCAGATGATGTTCAGCTTTATGCTGACCGATACGGAAAAGCCCATCCGCATCTGCAAGCATTGTTTGCAAACCTTTGTGGCAAGCAGACCGAGTGCGATCTTCTGCAGCCCACAGTGCAAGAACAAGTATAACGTGTATAAGAGCAGAACGAAAGAAAAGAAGGAATGATGGGAAAGGAAACGATTTTATGATAGACAGATGGATTGCAGAAGCAACGGAATGTGATTTCAAGGTTGCTTTAGGAGTAAAGAAGCCGAAAAGCTGGCTCAAAAGTGTCAGCGCCTTTGCCAATGGTATCGACGGCACTCTCTTTTTCGGCATTGATAACGACAGAAACGTAATCGGCTTGGCTGACGCACAGACCGATGCGGAGACGATCAGCCGCTTGATTAAGGAGCGTATCACGCCATACCCGAACTTTATCCTTGCACCCGAACGAGAGAACGGCAAGGACATTCTTGTGCTGTCCGTTTCCGCAGGACGCTCCACACCGTATTACTACAAGGCAGATGGCATTACGGAAGCCTACATCCGTATCGGCAACGAAAGCGTAATTGCTCCGTCGTATGTATTGAATCAGCTTTTGCTCAAAGGTATGAACCGCACCTATGATGCGCTGGACTCCGAGTACGATTTTAAGGACTATGCCTTTTCCAAACTCCGTGAACGCTACAAGGCTTGGACGGGCAACAGCATGGTGGAAAAGCTGTTTGATTCCTTTGAAATGCGGGATGAACACGGCAAGCTGACCAACGCAGGCGCACTGCTTGCGGATGATGCTCCCATCAAGCACTCCCGTCTGTTCTGTACCCGATGGAACGGTCTTGATAAAAGTGGTGGTATGGTGGATGCGCTCGACAGCGCAGAGTATTCCGGCAGCTTGATAATTCTGCTCAACGAAGGCGTAGGCTTCGTAAAGCGGAATATGAAAACCCGTTGGAAGAAAACCGCCAACTCCCGTATTGAAATGCCCGATTACTGTGAGCGAAGCGTTTTTGAAGCTCTTGTCAATGCGCTGATCCACCGTGACTATCTGATTTTGGGCAGTGAAGTCCATATCGACATTTACGATGACCGTCTTACCATTACTTCTCCTGGTGGTATGGCAGACGGCACACGGATACAGGAAAGAGATATTTCCAACATTTCTTCCACACGCCGCAATCCCGTTCTTGCTGACATTTTTGGCAGATTGGGTTATATGGAGCGTCAAGGCAGCGGTTTTAAGAAGATCACAGAATCTTACCGTGCCGCCCACAATTACCGTGACGAATTGGAGCCGAAGTTTTTTTCTGATGCAAGCTCGTTCCAAGTTACGCTGTATAACTTGAATTATGGAACAGCAATAAACGCAACTAAGGCTGCGATCGAGGACGAAAATGTTGCGATTGCTCCCGATCATCTTGCGATTGAGGTTGCGATTGATAAACTGAACGCAAGCCAAGCTACGATTGCAAAGGCAAAAGCGGTATTTTCAAATATGGGTGTTGACGGCATTTTTGGTCGTTCCGACATAGCCGCTATCACAAATGATTCTGTTACTGCCGCAGGCAATCTTATTACAAAGCTGAAAAATGCAGATTTGATTGAGCCTGTCAGCGGTTTCGGAAAAGGTAAGTATAAGTTTGTTGTACCTAAAGCATAAAGATAATGCCCGTTATCAGCCATACAGCCGATAACGGGCATTCGATTAAACATATACAAGTTCGGTTAAAATGATTTCTTCCGCACGGTTACGGATGCTATTCATGCGGCGTACCCATTCCATTTGGTCAGCCGCTTTGAGTGCTTCGGTCACGCCCTCCTGCTTCGCCATAGCGGGAACGATGATTTCCATACGTTCGTTACAGGCTTGGTCGATTTCGGACAAATGCTTGAACAGCGTACCCTCCATCACATAATTGGTGTAAAGAATTTTTCGGTGTTCTTTCAGATAGCTGCGGCGCATACGCCAATATTTGCCGATCTGATAATCGCCGTCATCTGGCAAAACAAGGTTTGGGATGAGATAATCGCCCACTTGACGATATGTACCGCCCATTCCCTCAAATAGAGATTTCATAAGCAACAGCTCCTTTCTGCGTTGAATTTGTAGCGGTTATAAGGCTTTTCTGCTCCTTTCCTACAACTGCTTTTCAATTCACCACAAATGAGCCGCAGTCATATGTATTAGATGGTAGAAACCACCCTTTACATATTAGCTCTATTGCTTCAAAATCTGCGCCAAATCGGCTTCCGGGGTGCTTATCGGATGGATGTCATAGCTGTTGATTAGAAACTCCAACACACCCGGCGAAATAAATGCCGGGATAGTCGGTCCTAAGTAGATGTTTTTCATGCCAAGATGCAGAATCGTAAGCAGAATAGAGACTGCTTTCTGCTCGTACCATGAAAGCACCGGCGTCAATGGCAGGTCGTTCACCCCACAGCCGAAAGCTTCAGAAAGAGCAAACGCCAATTTGATCGCGCTATACGCATCATTGCACTGACCCATATCCATGATGCGGGGCAGTCCGCCGACTGTTCCTAGATCCATGTCGTTAAAGCGAAATTTTCCGCAGGCAAGCGTGAGCACAGCCGTGTCGGCAGGAGTCTGTTTCACAAATTCAGTATAATAGCTGCGGCCAGAACGTGCACCGTCACATCCGCCAACGAGGAATATGTGCTTTAATTCGCCGGTCTTTACGGCATCGACGATAGCATCCGCAACGGATAATACGGCGTTATGAGCAAATCCTGTTGTAACGGTTTTTCCGCCGTTGATCCCGGTAAACTCTTTAGCTTCCGAATATCCTCCGAGCGCCAGTGCTTTATTAATAACCGGCGAAAAATCCTTGTCCTTTCCGATATGTACAGCGCCCGGATAGGCGACAATTCCGGTCGTGAATACACGGTCAGCATAGTCGGCTTTCGGCGGCATTAGGCAATTCGTTGTAAAGAGGATAGGAGCAGGAATATCGGCAAATTCATTCTGCTGGTTATGCCATGCTGTACCAAAGTCTCCCTTAAGGTGAGAATAGGATTTTAATTTTGGATAAGCATGAGCGGGCAGCATTTCACCGTTTGTATAGATATTGATACCCATACCCTCGGTCTGCTCCAGAAGGAGTTGAAGGTCTTTCAAATCATGTCCACTGATTACGATAAACGGCCCTTTTTCTATTTTCAGAGGGACGGTTGTCGGGGTCGGATCGCCGAATGTTTCGGAATTTGCTTTATCCAATAATGCCATGCATTTCAGATTTGTTTCACCGACTTTAAGGGCAATGGGCAGAAGCCGTTCCATATCCCAGCTTTCACCCACTGCGAACAGTCCCTCATAGAAAAAGGCATTCACTTCCTCATCCGTATAACCGAGCATCAAAGCATGATAAGCATAAGCAGCCATTCCCCTCAGGCCGAACAGAATAAGGGATTTTACGGAACGGATGTCCTCCTCTGCATTCCAAAGATGCTTCATATCATAATCGTTATTCCTGCCGCACGGCTGGGCGCATGCGCTGCATCCCGGGATAAGAACCTCTTTTTCTCTCTTCACGGCTGCAATCTGTTCCCGTATAGCCTCTTCGCTGAAGCTGACATTGGTGATCGTGGTGAAAAGCCCTTCGAGCATCGCTCTATGGGTGCTCTTGGTAAGCGTTTTCCCGTCTGATGCCCGCGCCAGACCGATCAGGGCTCCGGTAAGCTCATCCTGCAATTCTGCAATGCTTGATTCTTTTCCGCACACCCCGATCTGTCCGGTGCAGCCGGTACATCCGGCAGTCTGTTCGCACTGAAAACAAAACATTTCCTTTTTCATCTTTGCATCATCGATAAGACTGTTACTTCTATTTTTATATTTCTGATAAAATGCGTCCGTCCGTACTAACGGTCACTACATGCAACGGTATGGATTTGCCTCCGGACTGCAATGCGGCTTTTACGGCATTTTCCAGTCCGCCGCAGCAGGGCACTTCCATGCGCACGACAGTTACGCTCTTAATATCGTTTTCGCGGATGATTGCTGCAAGCTTCTCAGCGTAGTCCGCGCTGTCAAGCTTGGGGCATCCAATGAGAGTGATCCTATCCCGAATGAATCTGTTATGGAAATCTCCATATGCGTAAGCGGTACAGTCAGCAGCGATCAACAGATCCGCTCCTTCTAAATAAGGTGCGTTCACTGGTACCAGCTTTATCTGTACCGGCCATTGCGACAACCGACTGCTGACAGCTCCGCTTTCGGAAACGGAACAGCATTCATGCATGCGGTGGATCTGCTTTACGGCTGTGCCGGGGCATCCGCAGGGAATACTCTTTTTCTTGGCAGCCTTTACAGCATCTTCATCATAGGCGGCAGCTTCCCGTTCAACAAAGGAAATCGCACCTGTCGGGCAGGCAGGGAGACAGTCACCCAGGCCGTCACAGTAGTCATCACGCAGGAGCCGAGCTTTCCCGTTTACCATACCGATGGCTCCCTCATGGCAAGTGTCTGCGCAGATCCCACAGCCGTTGCACTTATCTTCATCTATTTGGATGATTCTTCGTATCATTTTTTCCTCCGTTCCAAAGCAGCCGGGATATTGTCCGCAGCCCTTTGATTGTATTGACTTTGTGAACAGAGGATACTATAATAAATAAAACAAGTCTGTTGTTTATACAACGGAAAGGGCAAAAATGATAGAAAATTTTGCGCTGCTTAAGCGCACAAAGCTTTTTTATGGAATCACAGAAAACGAGATGGGTGCAATGCTGGAATGTCTGTCTGCTGTCAAACATAGCTATCAAAAGGGTGATTATGTATTTCGAAGAGGCGAACGCATTGCTTCCGTCGCTGTGCTGCTGGAAGGGCGTGTCCACATCCAGAAGGTGGATTATTGGGGGAATCAAAGCATTTTGAGCGAGGTTTCGGAAGGCGAGCTGTTCGGTGAAGTGTACGCTTGTCTTGGCGGTGAAGAGATACTGAATAATGCGGTGGCTGTAAAACCGAGCGTCGTGCTTTTTCTCGATATTAACCGGATCTTAACCATGTGTCCGTCCGGCTGCCGCTTTCATGAGAGGCTTGTCCGGAACCTGCTTGCTGTTTTGGCTTCAAAGAATAGGATGCTGACGCAAAAGCTGGAGCATATGTCACAGCGAACTACCCGTGAAAGGCTTTTGTCCTATCTATCCGAACAGTCCCTGAAGAAAGGAAGTTCCTCTTTTGATATTCCGTTCAGCCGTCAGCAGCTTGCCGATTTCCTATCCGTCGATCGGAGCGCAATGTCAAATGAGCTTTGTAAGATGAGGGATGAAGGAATACTGCAGTTCGACAAAAACCATTTTGAGCTGAAATGATATTGTTTGAAAGGGATTTATTTATGTTGAATGATCTTTTTCTGGAGATGATCAATTATTTCGCCGGAGATGCCAAACGCATCCAACATCTTGTCAAGGTACATTCTTTTGCAAAGCTGATCGGCGAACTGGAACATGTGGAAGAAAAAACCATGCGAATACTGGAAGCGGCGGCATATGTGCATGATATTGGGATAAAGCCTGCGGAAAAGAAATACGGATCCTGCGGCGGAAAGTTACAGGAGCAGGAGGGGCCGGCTGCGGCGAAAGAAATCTTGGAGCGTTTGGGGTTTGATGCTGTCGCATCAAGTGAAATGAAATAAATCCTCCCACGCGCCGCAGCGCATTTCACATTGCGAAGCAATATTCCACGCACGAAGTGTATTCGACAAATCCCGTTAGGGATTTATTTCGTTGAAAAGAACCCACACTTGTCGTAGACAAATGTGGGTTATTTTCTGGCGGAGAGAAAGGGATTCGAACCCTTGATACGGTTCCCCGTATACACGATTTCCAGTCGTGCGCCTTAGACCAAACTCAGCCATCTCTCCACACCGGATGAACGAACGTTGCTCTCGCAATCGTGCCTGATAATGATACAACAACTCAAAACAAATTGCAAGCACTTTTTTAAAATAAACAATATATAATGAAGCCGATAGGTATTAATGCCTGTTTGATTAAGCTGTGTATGCAGCGCTCTGCGAATGCGGAAGCAGGACTGGGTTTTATAGCCATTCACAATATAATCGTTGATTTAGCACATTCGCCATGCTATAATTATCGCGCAATAATGCGCAGTTTTTAGGAGGTTTTAGCATATGCCAAAATTTACCATCATAGGTATGGGCGCAGTCGGCTCAACCGTTGCTTATTCGCTGACCATTACGGGTCTTGCATCTGAGATCGTAATGATTGATGTCAATAACGATAAGGCGTTGGGCGAGGCCCTCGATATCCGTCAGGGAACTCCGTTCAGCCATCCTTGCGATATTTATGCCGGAAGCTATAGTGATGCAGTTGGCTCCGATATAGTCATTATCACCTGCGGTATGGCTCGTAAGGCCGGTCAGTCAAGGCTGGAGCTTGCACAAACCAATGTTAACATCGCAAAACAGGTTATTCCGGAAATAGCCAAGTATGCTCCCGATGCCTACTATGTTATCGTCAGCAACCCTGTGGACATAATGACCTATACCTTCTGCCGCTGTTCGGATATCCCGGAAAGCCATATTTTAGGTTCCGGTACGGTGCTTGATACGTCAAGGCTGCGCTCGCGTATTGCAGAGTATTATAAGCTTAATCAGAAGAATATCCACGCGTATGTAATGGGTGAGCACGGTGATTCTTCCTTTATTAACTGGTCGGGCGCCAATATCTCCGGTATTCCGCTTGACAAATATGCCGCTTCGCTCACTAACCCCGGCGTATGCACCCCAAAGCTCGATTATGCCGAGATAGAGGAGTATGTCAGAAAGTCCGGCGGACGAATCATCGCTAAGAAGGGTGCGACCTATTATGCTATTTCAATGGCTGTATGCAATATCTGCAAGTGCCTGCTTGCTAAGCTGCACACTACACTGACCGTATCGACCATGATGCATGGGGAGTACGGGATCGACGATGTTTGTCTCAGCGTACTCAACACCATCAACCAGGACGGCGTATCCGGGAAGGTGCTCGTGCCCTTGGATGATTCTGAGCTTGAAAAGCTTCGTCAAAGCGCCGAGTGCCTTAAAAACGTAATTAAAGGACTCAGCTTCTGAGCATGAAATTTTAGAGAAAGGCATTTAGTATTATGCTGGTTTCTTATTTTCCCGGATGCACGCTGAAGAATGGGGCAAAGGAGCTTGACAAGTACGCAAGGCTTTCTGCGCTTGCGCTTGGGGTCGAGCTTTCGGAGATCCCGGAATGGCAGTGCTGCGGAGGGGTTTATGTGACCGCTGACGATGAGATAGCGACCAAGCTGTCGTCCGTGCGTGCGCTTGATTATGCGCGGCAGCAGGATCAGCCGCTCGTTACCGTGTGTTCTGCGTGCCATAATGTTATCAAGCAGACCAATCATGCTATGATGACCGATTGCGAATTCAATCTGCGGGCAAATAATTATCTGAAGCTTGATACTCCATACAACGGAGAAACGAAGGTGCTCCATTATCTCGAGCTGCTTCGTGATGTCGTTGGCTTTGATAAGCTGAAGGAGAGCGTCAAGAATCCGTTGGGCGGAAAAAAGATCGCCGCCTATTACGGATGCTTGCTTCTTCGCCCATCTGCCGTAATGGGCATGGACGATGCGGAGAATCCGCGAATTATCGAAGATTTTATCCGCGCGATCGGGGCGGAGCCCGTCATCTATCCGAGCCGTAACGAATGCTGCGGAGGATATGTTGTACTTGAAAACAGAGAACAGGCGCAAAAGCGCAGCCGGGCGGTAATGGACAGCGCCGAAAAAGCATGCGCCGATTGCATAGTTACCGCATGTCCGCTTTGCAGGTACAATCTCGTCAAGAACGGAACGAGCGAACTTCCGGTGTATTATTTTACGGAGCTGTTGGCAGAAGCTCTCGGCGTGAAGGAGGAAGCGGATGAACAATAATGAACTCCTTCGTAAACAAATAATAAGAATTTCAGGGACAAACCCACGCAAATGCATGAAGTGCGGAAAGTGCAGCGCGACATGCCCGGCGTACGATGAAATGGAGTATCATCCTCATCAGTTCGTCTCTATGGTCGAAAGCGGAGAAATTGAACCGCTGCTCGGCTCAAAATCGCTTTACAGGTGTCTGACCTGCTTTGCGTGCGTGGACAGATGCCCAAGGAACGTACAGCCTGCCAAGCTTATAGAGGCCGTAAGGCTTGCAGTGATAAGGCAGCAGGGCAATAATCACCTCAGACCGGACGATATTCCGGGGCTTATCGATGATGAGCTTCCGCAGCAGGCTATTGTAAGCGCTATGCGCAAATATGCTAAGTAAGGAGGAGACCCGATGCAGAGAATAGGTGTTTTTGTGTGCTGGTGCGGTTCGAATATCGCCGCAACGGTCGATGTTCAGAAGGTTTCCGAATTGCTCAGGAATGAACCTGGCGTTGTAATTTCCGAAAACTATCAGTACATGTGTTCTCAGGCAGGTCAGGATATGATAAAGAATGCCATTCATGAACACGGACTGACTGGTATTGTTATCTGCTCCTGCTCTCCCCGTATGCACGAAGCTACATTCAGAAAGACGGCTGCCGCAGCCGGGATCAACCCCTATATGTTGGAGATAGCCAACGTGCGCGAGCAGTGCTCGTGGGTACATAAGGATATTGCAGATGCAACGGAAAAGGCTGTCATTCTGGGCAGAGCCGCTATTGCAAAGGTCAATCTCAATGCTCCGCTCGTTCCGGGAGAGACGCCTGTTACCAAACGTGCACTCGTCATCGGCGGCGGTATCGCAGGCATTCAGACCGCGCTGGATATTGCCGACGCAGGCTTTGAGGTCGATATCGTAGAAACCAAGCCTACCATAGGAGGCAAGATGGCTCAGCTCGACAAGACCTTTCCGACGCTCGACTGTGCTGCGTGTATTCTGACCCCGAAGATGGTCGACGTCGGACAGAACGAAAGGATAAGAATCTTTTCATACAGCGAAGTCTGTGAAGTACATGGCTTTGTGGGAAATTTCTCGGTCAAGATTAAAAAACGCGCAAGGTATGTCGACGAGACCAAGTGCACCGGATGCGGACTGTGCACCGAAAAATGTCCGCAAAAGGGCATTCCCAACGAGTTTAATCTCGGCATGGACACTCGAAGAGCCATATACATCCCGTTTGCTCAGGCCGTTCCAAAGGTCGCAACGATAGACCCCATGCACTGCAATATGCTCAAAAACGGCAAGTGCGGCGTATGCTCGAAGCTGTGCTCGGTCGGCGCTATCGACTATAAGCAGCAGGACGAATTCATTGAAGAACGCTATGGCGCAATAGTTGCCGCAACGGGCTTCAATCCCATACCCATGGACAAGTTCGATGAGTTCGCATATAGCCAAAGCAAGGATGTTGTGACCTCATTGGAGCTTGAGCGTCTCATGAACGCCGCAGGCCCGACCGGAGGCACGCTGCTCCGTCCATCGGACGGTAAGCATCCGCACACGATCGTATTCGTACAGTGTGTTGGCTCACGCTGTTCCGCCGATGCAGGAAAGGGCAAGGAGTATTGCTCCAAGATATGCTGTATGTATACAGCAAAGCATGCGATGCTGATAAGGGAGAAATATCCCGACACCGAGGTATTCGTTTTCTATATCGATGTTCGTACGCCCGGCAAGCTCTTCGATGAATTCTATCGCCGTGCGGTTGAAGAATACGGCATACATTATATAAAAGGTATGGTCGGCAAGGTCAGCCCGGAGGGCGATAAGCTAATGGTTCAGGCTTCAGACCTGATTGATAATAAGCAGCTTCATATTGCCGCCGATATGGTGGTGCTTGCGGCTGCGATAGAGCCGGATAAATCAGCCCGTCCTCTCGCAACAATGCTGACAGCCAGCATGGACACCAATGACTTTTTCACCGAAGCGCATCCAAAGCTTCGCCCGGTGGAAAGCCCCACTGCGGGCATCTTCCTGTCCGGTGCATGCCAAGGGCCGAAGGATATTCCTGAGACCGTTGCGCAGGCAGGTGCGGCGGCTTCCAAGGTGATAGGACTGCTGAGCAAGGATAAGCTTGTCGGCAATCCGTGCGTGGCGCATTCGGATGAAAATATGTGTACAGGCTGTTCGCTGTGTGAACGCGTTTGTCCATACGGCGCGATCACCTACATCGATAAGGAATTCAAAATGCCCGACAGAACCGTTCAAAAGCGTAGGATAGCCCTCGTTAACGATGCGGTTTGCCAGGGCTGCGGCGCATGTACTGTTGCCTGCCCGTCCGGAGCGATGGATCTTTTGGGCTTCTCGGTACAGCAGATCATGGCGGAGGTGGACGCTATATGCAAATGAACGAATTTAGACCATTGATCGTTGCGTTTTGCTGCAACTGGTGCTCGTATGCCGGCGCGGATCTTGCCGGAAACAACAGGCTCAGTTATCCGGCAGACGTCAAGATAATACGCGTGCCTTGCTCGTGCCGTGTCAATCCGACTTTCGTGCTTCGCGCCTTTCAGCGGGGAGCTGACGGAGTGATAATCTGCGGCTGCCATCCGGGAGATTGTCACTATACATCGGGTAATTATTATACCAGAAGAAGAATGGCGCTCCTGTTTTCCATGCTCGATTATCTCGGAATCGAGCGTGAACGCACCCGTGTCGAATGGGTTTCCGCAGCAGAGGGCGCAAAGTTTGCCGCGACCATGAACGACTTTGCAAAGACGGTCGCCGCACTCGGCGAGAACCGCAGATTGGAGGACCTCAGATGCAGGAAATAACCGTTAATGCTTTGATAGACAGGGCTGCGGAGCTTCTTAACAGCGGTACCGTTGACAGGGTGCTTGGCTGGAAGAAGGGCGAGTTCTTCTATGATGTAACTCCTGCAGTGTTCTGTTCTGCGGAGGAGCTGCGGAAGGATTTCGTGTTCAACGAATTCTGCGGCTGCAATTTTTCAAAATATCTTGTGAAGGAAACGAGAAAGTCCGAAAGCAGGGTGCTCGTGTTCCTTAAGCCCTGCGATACCTACAGCTTTAATCAGCTTCTGACAGAGCATAGGTTTGAACGCGAAAAGGTCTATGCCGTCGGTATCCCCTGCAAGGGTATGCTGGACATAGGCTGCATAAGGAGCAAGGTCGGCGAGGGAGTTACCGGAATTGCAGTCAATGGCGAGATACTGACGGTTTCCACGCTCTATGACGGTGAAAAGACCATCAGCCGCATGGAGGTACTGCCCGATCGCTGCCTGAGATGCAAGGGAAAGAAGCATGCGGCATACGATGAGCTTCTCGGAGAGCAGACGGAGGAGGAATCGCTCGATCGCTTTGAAGAGGTGAGAATGCTTGAAGGAATGACTGCCGAGCAGCGTTATGGCTTCTGGCAGAACGAACTGTCGCGCTGCATACGCTGCAACGCCTGCCGCGATGTCTGCCCTGCCTGCACCTGTGAAAAATGCGTATTCGATAATCCCAAATCCGGCGTGGAAAACAAGGCCGCCTCGGATTCATTTGAAGAAAAGCTGTTCCATATCATCCGTGCTTTCCATGTTGCCGGGAGATGCACTGACTGCGGCGAATGCTCCAGGGTTTGCCCTCAGCATATACCTCTGCACCTGTTGAACAGGAAGTTTATTTCGGATATCAACGAATTCTACGGCGAATATCAGGCAGGCGAAACGGTCGGAAGCCGTTCGCCGCTTGTGGATTATACAAAGGACGATATCGAAGTCATGGACGCGGTGAGAAGGGGAGAGGTGGATTAAATGAAAAGATGCAAACTTTCCGATCTCGATTCCTTGTTCGCTCTAATAAGCAGCAAGCGTGAATTGTATCTGCCCGTGGACGGTACTGACGGCAGGGCGCATTATTCCGCCTGGCATGAGGGCGTTGAACTCAGCCAAAAGACCAACACCGTCCGCTCCGCCAAGGACTTCTTCTTCCCTCAAAGCGAGGATTTGGTTGAATTTCGGCTAAGCGGAAACAGCATAAGCATATCGGATATCCGTACAGAAAAGGATGATTTTGTGCTGTTCGGTGTGCGTGCCTGCGATGCGCGGAGCTTTGAGATACTCGATAGGGTATTCCTGTGCGAGCCCGTTGACAGCTTCTATGCTTCACGCCGTGAACATGCGCTTATCATGACGATGGCATGCAATCGCCCCTCAGAAACCTGTTTCTGTTCAGCCTTCGGCATCGATGCAGCCAACCCCGGCGGCGACATAGAATGCCGCATGGATGCGGAATACCTGTATTTGGAGGCTCGTACGGATAAGGGCTCGACATTCATGGCAGAGCTTTCGAACCCCCTTGAGAGCTGCGCCGAAGATGCGGCTGACGATATAATCAAGCTCATCCAAGATCGAATAGCAGGACTGCCCATCGGAGAACTGCCGCTTGATGAGTTCGGAGCAGGAACTACCGAAAAATACTTTAGCGACACGGCTTGGAAAAAGCTTTCCGAAAGCTGCCTCGGCTGCGGAAGCTGCACCTATACCTGTCCGACCTGTCAATGCTACGACATAAAGGAATTTGATACGGGCAAGGCAATAAAGCGTTATCGCTGCTGGGACTCGTGTATGTACTCCGAGTTTACCAAGATGAGCGCAGGACAGCCCAGGCCTACACAGTTAGAACGCTTCAGACAGCGCTTCATGCACAAGCTTGTCTATTTCCCCGAAAACAATGAAGGCATCTTTGGCTGCGTCGGCTGCGGCCGCTGCCTTATCGGCTGCCCGATATCGATGAATATCGTTAAGGTAATCAGAGCATTGGGAGGTAAGGAAGATGAATGATCGTCGTGTTGATCCGCTTATCCCTGCAATAGGCGTAGTCACGGATATCCGTATTGATACACCGGATGTAAAGACCTTCAGGGTTCTGACGCCGGATGGCAAAAAGCCTTTTCCCCATAAGCCCGGGCAGTGCTCCATGCTCTCCATACCGGGAGTCGGCGAGGCTATGTTCTCCATCACTTCTTCGCCGACAAACGAGGAATTCATGGAGTTTTCCATCAAAAAATGCGGCTGTGTCACGGATTGGCTTCACGCAATGCAGGCGGGACAGCAGATAACGATAAGGGGCCCGTACGGGAACGGATTCCCCGTGGATACCGACTTTGCAGGCAAGGATCTGTTGTTTATCGCAGGCGGTATAGGCCTTGCGCCGCTAAGATCCGTAATCAACTATTGCAGACACTATCGCGACCGCTACGGCAGGATAGATATTGTCTATGGTTCACGAAGCATGCAGGATCTCGTCGATTATCGAGAAATAATCGACGAATGGTCTGCGGAGGATAACGTAAACGTCCATCTGACCATCGACAGAGAGCAGGACGGATGGGACGGACATGTTGGATTTGTTCCCAATTATGTTAAGGAGCTGGGCTTTTCTCCGGATCGAATTGCAATTCTTTGCGGTCCTCCGGTAATGATTAAGTTCACCCTTGCAGGGCTTGTCGAGCTTGGTTTCGACAGGACCGGCATCTATACCACTATGGAGCTTAGAATGAAGTGCGGCATCGGCAAGTGCGGCCGATGCAATATAGGGTCAAAGTATGTATGTAAGGACGGCCCGGTGTTTAGACTTGATGAGCTCGATGAGCTTCCCAATGAATATTGAGCTGAGAGGATACGACTATGGAAAAATTTGTTAACATCTATCTGTTCGGCAAACGCTACGAGGTTCCGGAGAACCTTACCATAATGTGCGCGATGGAATATGCAGGCTATAAGCTTGTACGCGGCTGCGGCTGCCGCAACGGTTTCTGCGGCGCCTGCGCAACCATTTACCGCATCAAGGGAGACCGTGAGCTCAAGGTATGTCTTGCTTGCCAGACCAAGGTCGAGAACGATATGTACATCGCAACGCTTCCGTTCTTTCCGCTCGTCAAGCAGGTTTACGATATTGAGAATATCAAGCCCACACAGCAGATAATGATGCAGCTGTACCCGGAGATCTACTCCTGCATCGGCTGCAATGCCTGCACCAAGAGCTGTACGCAGAAGCTGAATGTCATGCAGTATATCGCATACGCTCAGCGCGGTGACTTTGAAAAATGCGCCGAGGAATCCTTTGACTGTGTTATGTGCGGAGTATGCTCATCACGCTGTCCTGCAGGCATTTCCCATCCCCAGGTTGCAATGCTTGCAAGAAGGCTCAACGGCAAGTACCTTGCGCCCGAGAGCGAGCATCTTGAGAACAGGGTCAGGGAGATAAACGACGGCACGTTCACCGAGCTTATTGAAAGCCTTATGGGCAAGAGCATAAGCGAGATGCAGGAACTCTACAACAACCGTGAGATCGAACAATAGTGTGGAGGTTAAACAGCTATGTATTCCGCTGAATTTCAGGCTTCGCTTGCGGCCGTTGAAGCGGCAAGGGAAAGCAATGTAACATTTGAACCCAAGAGGATGACTGCCGAGGAGAAGGATAGCCTTCTCAGGGCCTATCATCCCGATTATAAAAAGAGTGAATTCTCAGCCTTGCAATTTGGCCCGAACAAGGGGGAAGAAGTGCCGCATGAGCTTGCGGAGCTTCTTGAAGCGCACAGCAGGATAACTCCCGAACAGGTCGATTTGAGTGATATCCGCTATGATGTTGATGTGCTTATCATCGGAGGCGGCGGCGCAGGCGCATCAGCTGCGATCGAGGCGGCGAATGCAGGCGCCAAGACCATGATAGTTACAAAGCTTCGCATCGGCGATGCCAACACGATGATGGCCGAGGGTGGTATCCAGGCTGCGGATAAGGCGAACGACTCCCCTGCGATCCACTATCTCGATGCATTCGGCGGCGGTCATTTCGCTGCCAAGAAGGAATTGCTTGCAAAGCTCGTATGCGATGCTCCGGATGCAATTCTTTGGCTTAATAAGCTCGGAGTTGAGTTCGATAAGGCTGCGGACGGTACGATGATAACCACCCATGGCGGCGGTACATCCAGAAAGAGAATGCACGCTGCCAAGGACTATACCGGAGCTGAGATAATGCGCACCCTGCGTGACGAGGTCATCAATCTTGGCATACCTGTCGTGGACTTTACCGCCGCTATCGAACTGATACTCGATGAAGACGGCAGAGCCGCAGGCGCGGTTCTGATGAATATGGAGACCGGGGAGCTGATGGTCGCGAGGGCAAAGACGGTTATCCTTGCAACCGGCGGCGCAGGAAGAATGCATTATCAGGGATTCCCGACATCAAACCACTACGGCGCAACGGCGGACGGCTTGGCATTAGGCTATCGCGTCGGTGCAAAGCTTCTGTATGCCGATACGCTCCAATATCATCCCACCGGCGCAGCATATCCATCGCAGATCTTCGGGGCACTCGTGACCGAAAAGGTGCGTTCGCTCGGCGCAAAGCTTGTGAACTGCAATGGTACCGTTTTCATGCATCCGCTGGAGACCAGGGACGTGTCCGCGGCTTCCATTATCCGCGAATGCTCGGATAGGAACAACGGTGTTGATACCGGAAGCGGCAAGGCCGTTTGGCTCGATACTCCGATGATAGAGCGTATTCATGGCGAGGGAACCATTGAAAAGAGGATTCCTGCAATGCTTCGTATGTTTATGAACTACGGCATTGATATAAGGAAGGAGCCCATTCTCGTTTACCCGACCCTTCATTATCAGAATGGGGGCTTGGATATCGATGTAAGCGGAATGACTCCGAATGTTCCGAATCTGTTTGCGGCAGGCGAAGTTGTCGGCGGCATTCATGGAAGGAACAGGCTCATGGGCAATTCACTGCTCGATGTCATCGTATTCGGAAGAAACGCCGGCAAAAACGCTGCTGCTCGGGCTAAGGATGTTGAAATAGGAAAGCTGACTCTCGATCATATCGCGCGCTTTGAAGCGGAACGCGCCGAAGCCGGCGTTGAAACTGACGAGGTTTCACCCAAGCTTCTGCCGGATTACACAAGGAAGAATAACTGAATTAAGCCATAAAGCATAGGGGACTCCGCGCGGGAGCCCCCTATGCCTTTTCAGGAGATAACACAATAAAGACTTAGAACCTACTTTGAATCAGACCATCTTTTTAACGGCACGCATCATATGCTTCCCGTCACGCTTCATGCGCTTGGGTATGTCGGGATACATTGCGGACACCGCTGCCGCCGCTGCCGCCATACCAATCGCTAAACCGGAAATAAAACTCACTACTTTCATCTCTTCGCCTCCCATCGTATAGTGTGAACAGAAAATGCTGTTCTATACGATTATTCTTGCCGAAGTGGGGATTATCATTCAAAAAAATCAGAACAAAATTTGAAAACAAATCGGCTTGCCAAATCGAATGGGATGAGTTATACTTGATATATCAAACAGATAGGAGCAGAAGGATGAACGAAGTAATCAAAACCATGCTTTTAAGACGCAGCATCAGGGCGTACAAGGATACTAAACTGACCGATGAAGAACTCTTTTTGCTTAAGCAGGCGGCGCTGAGCGCACCGACAGCCATGAACAGGAACGATCAGCGTTTTGCTTTTGTAAGCGATGCTTCCGTTATTACTCGAATCGAAAATGATGTCGTCGAGGCGGTTCGCGATGCCGGAGACACTGCATTTCTTGAAAGAATACTGTCGAGAAACGGAAAGGTCATATATGATGCGCCGCTGTTTGTCGGCATTTTCGGCAAGGAATCAAATTATGCCGGAGTTGACGCCGGGATAGCAGTTCAAAACCTTGCGCTTGCGGCGAAGGCTTTGGGACTTGATTCGGTTATACTGGGCATGCCAAGCTTGGCATTTAGAGGTAAGAGGGGAGAAGCACTTCAAAAGCTGCTGGGAGTACCTGAGGAATTCAAATTCCGGATCGGAATCGCCATTGGACATCCTGCGATGGATAAGGATCCCCATGAGTGGGATGAAAGCCATGTAATTGAAATAAAGGCCTAATGACCATGAATACCAAACGAGTTCTTGTGGGCTCCGTGCCGATCGGCGGCGGAGCTTCCATTCCTATTCAGTCGATGACGAACACGGACACCCGAAATGCCGAAGCAACAATAGCTCAGATACATGAGCTTGAAAATGCTGGCTGTGAGATAGTCCGCTCATCGGTCTATGATGAAAAATGCGTTGAAGCGCTGAAGACGATACTTGCTGCAATACATATTCCGCTTGTTGCAGATATTCATTTTGACCATAGACTGGCGATCGCTTCCATTGAGGCAGGCATTTCAAAGGTAAGGATCAATCCGGGAAACATTGGCTCGGAAGCAAAGGTCAGGGAGCTGGTGGCATGCGCAAAGATGCACCATGTGCCGATCCGCATTGGCGTGAACGGAGGTTCGCTGGATAAGGAGCTTCTGAACAAATACGGCGTGTGTGCAGAGGCGTTGGTCGAGAGTGCGGCGCAGCATGTTCGGCTTCTTGAAAAAGAAGGCTTTGATGACATAGTCATATCGCTTAAAGCTTCAAGCGTACCGATGATGATCAAGGCCTATCGCCTGGCTTCCCGGCGCTTCCCGTATCCGCTGCATCTCGGTGTGACGGAGGCAGGCATTGGAGAAGATGCAATACTTAAGTCGGCGATAGGGATAGGTTCGCTGCTCCTGGACGGCATTGGCGATACCGTGCGCGTTTCCGTCACCGGCGATGTAGTGCAGGAGGTTGAGGCGGCAAAGAAGATCCTTGCTTTTTCCGGGGTCAGGAGCTTCGGACCGGAGCTTGTAAGCTGCCCCACTTGCGGAAGAACCAGGGTTGATCTTCCCGAAATTGCGGAAAGGGTCAGGAAAGCCTTGCCAAGTGAGGGAAGACCCATACGCGTGGCGGTTATGGGCTGTGCGGTAAACGGCCCGGGCGAAGCGAGGGAAGCGGATATCGGCATTGCGTTCGGCTCAAGGAATGCGGTCGTGTTCAGGCACGGAGAAATAGTCTATTCCGATTTGCTGCCGCAGGTAATCGACAGGTTCATCGCCGATGCTGCCGAGCTTGCCAAGGCTTGATTTGATTTGAAGGGACGGAAATGGAGTATAATGCACTTTCGAACGAAACGAATCAGGAAGTAATGCATTCGTATGTTCAAAACGAAATTATCATTATCAAGAGTATTGTTTACGTAGAGGACGAGGGCAAATACTATATCGCACTGAAATCGCACCGCCTGCTCCTGCCGGAGGAGATAACGGTGTTTATGCGCTGCTTTGCTTTTGACCTCTGCACGGATGAAGCTCATATCGATCTCAAAGTCGAGTATGAGGACGCAATGGGTCAGCTGAGGGCGGATAATGAGTATGGCAATGGGCTTATCGATACCTGGGGAAGATATGCTCCGCAGCTTATGCCTATCTTGCAGCGCTGTCGTGTTAGAAACAGTGGGAATGAATTCACCCTGTTTATTCCTGCACGCTATGAAAGGGTCATAACGCAGCAGTCAGCATCTGAATTCCGTGCGCTTCTGCTGAAAAACTACGGCTTGGATGCCGCAATACATGTGGCCGTGGACAGCAGCCTCAATGACGGCATGGACGGAAGTACCGTCGTGCGTCAATACGCGCGTCCTCCAATGCTCCCCGTCAGGGAGCGGAAGAAAAAACCGGCGGAACATATTGATCCCAAGGATATCATCTTCGGCAAGGAGATAAGAAAGCCGGAGATCATTCCCATGTCGGAGCTGAACGATAAGTCCGGCAAGGTCGTGGTGCAGGGCACTGTGATAAGCCGGGAAGTCTTCATTACTAAAAAGAATACCGCAGTGATCACCGTTTTCATAACGGATAAGACCAATACCGTGGCCGTCAAGCTCTTTCCGGAGTCTGTGGAGCAGCAGCGAACCATAACCTTGCTGGAAAAAGCTCAGAGCGACGGAGCCGCCCTTCTGGTCAGAGGCAACTATCGGTATGACTCCTATACGAGGGATTACTGCATGTTCGCCATGGATATTAACCGCCGCAACGTCGAAAGCCGCATGGATACCGCCGAGGACAAGCGTGTGGAGCTGCATCTGCACACCCAGATGTCGGCAATGGACGCGACCTGCGGAGTGAACGAGGTAATTGCGCTTGCCGCAAAATGGGGGCATAAGGCTATTGCCATAACCGATCATGGCGTTGTTCATTCCTTCCCGATGGCGCACAAGGCGGCGAAAAAGAACGGTATCAAGATGATTTTCGGCTGCGAAGGCTATCTGCTTCCGGACTGTGAGCTGGTACCTGCTCAGGGCAGTTTTGCTGCGGTTTCAATGAATGCGATAGGAAGCGGCATTCATGCAAGGGTGTTTTCCCTTGCTGCACGCCGCTTTGATGCGGACGGAGCGATGCTCGAAAGCTTTGTGACGCCGGTTAACCCGAATGTTCCTCCGACAAAGGCTATAATGGAGCTCACAGGCTATGACGCAGAGATTATTGACGGTGCGCCGAGCATAGAAGAAGCGGTGAAGCTGTTAAGCGAGTTTATCGGTGATGAGCGCATAGTGATCCATGACCCGGAGCAGCTGAAATGCCTGCATATGCTTATGAGCGGTGACTGTGGGCTGAAGGCTGAATGTGTGTCCACGTCGATGCTGATGCAGTACATTAGGCGTGATCTTAAGAGCGAACAGCGCCAAATGCCGGAGCTGGACGCTTCCTCCGGTGCGGATTGGACGGCAAAGCTTGCGGTTGATCTGATTTCGCAGTGCAGGGAGCGGAATGTAGATACCCTGCCGCTTATCGATTCATCGATAGAAAATATGGCGAAGCAAAGGACGAATCACATAATCCTGCTCGCCGAAACGCAGCCCGGGTTAAAGAACCTGTACAAGCTGATCTCTTATTCCAATCTCGACCATTTCTACAAGACTCCCAGGATTCCGAGAAGCCTGCTCAACATCCACAGGGAGGGTATTATCGTAGGCTCAGCATGTGAAGCGGGCGAATTGTTCCGTGCGCTTGTAAACAAGGAGAGCGAAGAAAGGATAGAGCGTATAGCGTCGTTCTATGATTACCTTGAGGTACAGCCCATCGGCAACAATGCGTTTCTCATTCGTGAGGGCGTTGCCCGTGATGAAGAGGATCTTCGCGAATACAACAGAAGAATAGTTGAACTTGGCGATAAGCTGGGCAAGCCCGTCGTTGCGACCGGTGACGTGCATTTTATGGAGCCGGAGGATTCGATCTTCCGCGCAGTGCTCATGACCGGCATGGGCTACAAGGATGCTGCCATACAGCCGCCGCTCTACTTTAAGACAACGGACGAGATGCTTGAGGAGTTCAGCTATCTTGGTGTGGATAAGGCTCGCGAGATAGTCATAGATAATCCGAATGCCATAGCTGACCGCTGCGGCAAATTGAGGCCGTTCCTTGATGACAAGCAGACCTACTCTCCGGAGCTGGAGGGCGCAGCCGACGAGCTCCAGATGCTTGCGCTAACAAGGGCGCATGAGCTGTATGGGGAGACGCTTCCGGAAGTAGTTCAGAAGCGTCTTGATAAGGAGCTTGGCTCCATAATAGGAAACGGCTATTCTTCGCTGTACATGGTCGCGCAAAAGCTTGTGCATAAATCTAACAGCGACGGGTATCTTGTCGGCTCTCGAGGATCGGTCGGCTCATCGTTCGTTGCACATATGGCAGGCATAACGGAGGTAAATTCCCTCCCTGCACACTATCGCTGTCCAAACTGCAAATACAGCGAATTTCCAGATGTCGGGGACAGCTCCCGATGCGGAATAGATTTGCCCGAAAAGTTCTGCCCGGTCTGCGGAACTCCGCTTGCAAGGGACGGCTATGATATTCCGTTTGAAACCTTCCTTGGCTTCAAGGGCGACAAGACCCCCGATATCGACCTGAACTTCTCCGGTGAATATCAGCCCGTTGCGCATAAATTCACCGAGACAATGTTCGGCGAGGGCCATGCCTTCCGAGCAGGGACGCTGTCCGAGGTCAAGGAAAAGACCGCATACGGATATGTTCAGAACTATTGCGAGCAGAACAATATCTCCGTTTCCGAGGCGGAAAAGATAAGGCTTGCCGCAGGCTGCGTCGGCACGCGGAGAACCACGGGCCAGCATCCTGGCGGAATCGTTATCGTTCCGGCAGACCTTGAGATATATGATTTCTGTCCCGTTCAGCATCCTGCCGAAAAGGAGGAGGCGGAGAGCATAACCACGCACTTTGATTTCCACGCGTTGGACGATAAGTTAGTCAAGCTCGATATTCTGGGGCATGATGACCCAACTACGCTGAGAATGCTCCAGGATGTCACCGGGCTGGATCCAAAGAGCATACCGCTGTCGGACCCTGAAACGATGTCCCTTTTCAGAAGCGAGGAGACGCTTCATATTTCGCTTGCGGCACTTGAATGCGATGTCGGAAGCCTTGGAATACCGGAGTTCGGCACAAAATTCGTGCGAGGGATGCTGATGGATACTCGTCCGACCACGATGGAGGAGCTTGTGCGAATATCGGGACTCTCTCACGGCACCGACGTTTGGCTTGGCAATGCGCAGGATCTTATCACAAGCGGCACGACGACCCTGATGCACGCCATCTGTACTCGTGATGACATTATGAATTACCTCATTGCGTGCGGCGAAGAGCCGGCACTGTCGTTCAAAACCATGGAAAGCGTTCGAAAGGGCAGGGGATTGACTCCGGAAATGGAGGACGCCATGCATAAGAACAATGTTCCGCAGTGGTACATCGACAGCTGTAAAAAGATAAAATACATGTTCCCACGCGCGCACGCTGCGGCTTATGTAATGATGGGATTCCGCGTTGCTTACTACAAGGTGCATTATCCGCTTGCTTTCTATTCGGTGTACTTCACCGTGCGCGCAGATAAATTCGATATCGAGCAGTGCTATGGCGGCGCCGATGCCGTGCTCGAGCGGATACAAGCAATAAAGAGCAAGGATAAGACGGATAATATCGATGACGAACAGATGGTTATCCTTGAAATTGTTTATGAGATGAACCTTAGGGGCATAGAACTGCTGCCTGTGGATATCTATAAGTCCAAGGCGACTCGGTTCGTCATTGAGGACGGCAGGATACGCCCTCCGTTCAACGCTATTGCCGGCCTGGGCGCGAATGCGGCGCAGTGCATTGAACAGGGAGCTTCCGGAGGCAGGTATCTTTCGCGCGAGGACTTTGCAGCAAGGACCAAGGCCAATTCATCCATTATGGAAAAGCTTGAGCGGCTTGGATGTCTTGATGAGCTTCCGAGCAGCAATCAGGTATCAATGTTCTGAAAAATCTCGAATTGTTAATTGCTTTTTGGGAAAAACTCATAAATATAAGCAAGTTTTTTCAAAAAAGCTGTTGCAAATATAAACGGACCGTGTTATAATGAACTCGTAATGAGATGATTAGCGTGATTGAAGAGTGGGTGCGTCCCGCTCTTTAATTTTGAACGGTCGATTTTAGGAGGAAGAAATTGAAATTAACCGATAAAGTTTTTGCTATCGTGGAACCCACGGTAAAGGAACTCGGCTACGAACTCTATGAAGTGGAGTATCAAAAGGAATTTGATAATTGGGTGCTGACCCTCTATATCGATCGTCCAGGCGGCGTGTCGCTCGATGATTGCGAACTTGTCAGCAATGCTGTCGATCCCATACTTGACGAGGCAGACCCAATAGACCAGGCGTACTATCTCTCCGTAAGCTCACTCGGCATCGACCGACCGCTCAAAATCGATAAGGACTATCAGAGGAATATCGGAAATGTTCTGGATGTAAAGCTGTATGCCGCTATAAACGGCAGGAAGGAATACACCGGAACTCTTATCGACTTTGACAAGGACAGCTTTACGCTGGAGCTTAAAAAGGGCAGCATAACGATTGAACGGAAAAAGGCTGCGCTTGTCAG
This sequence comes from uncultured Clostridium sp., assembly GCA_900542285.1. Lineage (GTDB taxonomy): Bacteria > Bacillota > Clostridia > Christensenellales > CAG-138 > PeH17. The sequence goes on along the minus strand of UQNF01000012.1, from coordinate 8,701 downwards.
ACCGCACATCGATTTTTAAGATTAATTACCGAAAGGAAAACAATATAAAATGGCTAAGAGGTCTAGAGTAGTTGAAGAAGAAGAACTCAGCTTTGCCGATATACTTGGCAGAATCAGCAAGGAACGCGGAATATCGATCAATATTCTGGTTGATGCAATAGAAGCAGCACTGGTCAGCGCATATAAAAAGAGCATTGAACGCCCGAACCTTGCCGACGGACAGATTCGCAGGAACGCGGCAAACTGCAGGGCCCGCGCCAGCTTGGATCTTGAAACCGGAAAGAGCAGGATCTGGGTGTCCAAAACCGTATCTGAAACCGTGGAGGACAGCGTAACCCAGATCTCATTGGAGGACGCAAGGAAGATCAATAGACTTCTTGAGCTTGGCGATGTTGTTGAGGAAGAGGCGGACACCAGCAATTTCGGCAGGATTGCCGCCCAGACGGCAAAGGGAGTTATCATGCAGCGCATTCGTGAAGCGGAGCGCGGCGCAATTTATGAAGAATATCAGGAAAAGGAATCCGAAGCGCTTACGGCCATCGTTCAGCGTGTTGACAAGAACGGCGACGTATATGTCGAGATAGGCAGGAGTGCAGGCTTGATCCCTGCAAATGAAGTCATCGTCGGGGAAACCTATGAGCCCGGCGACAAGCTCAAGGTATATGTCCTTAAGGTTCATAAGGAGAACAAGGGTCCGCAGATCATAGCATCGAGGACACACCCTGAGCTTATCAAGAAGCTGTTCGAGCTTGAGATCCCTGAGATCCAGACCGGCGTGGTTAGGGTCGTATCCGTGGCAAGGGAAGCAGGTCAGCGCACCAAGATTGCCGTTATGAGCAATGACCCGAGCATCGATGCTGTCGGCGCCTGCGTCGGTCAGCGCGGCACAAGGGTGGAACGCATCGTTGACGAGCTTCATAATGAGAAGATGGACATCATTGAGTGGGATCCCGATATTGCGGTCTATATTGCGAAGGCGCTTGGACCTGCTAAGGTGCTCATGGTATATATCAACGAAGCGGAGAAGGCGGCGAAGGTCGTCGTTCCCGACAATCAGCTTTCCCTGGCTATCGGCAAGGAAGGCCAGAACGCAAGGCTTGCCGCCAAGCTCACAAGCTGGAAGATCGATATCAAGTCACAGTCCCAGGCTGAGGCCGACAGCGATATCAATCAGGCGGAAGCTTTAGTCGAAGAGGAGCCGCTTCAGTAATTCGAATCAGTCCGAATCGGAGGTTTTAAGTGCAGAAAAAGATACCTATGCGCATGTGCGTGGGCTGCCGTGAGATGAAGCCCAAAAGGGAGCTTGTCAGAATAGTATGCACTAAGCTGCCCGATGATAAGACAAGGATAGGCATTGACCCGACGGGAAAAGCCGCCGGAAGGGGCGCTTACATATGCCTGAATGCGGAATGCCTACAGCGTGCCAAGAAGAGCAGAGCCTTGGAACGCGCGTTCTCCTCCAAGATAGAGGATGATGTGTACGAGGGCTTGACCGCTGCGGTCGAAAGGGCTGCGGAGGATGCAAAAGATGGCGAACACGATTGCGAATGATGCGCTGCGCAGTGCGGTTGGCTTTGCTATGAAGGCAGGAAAGCTTGCAAACGGTGATTTTTCCGTTGATAAGGCGGTGAGATCCGGCAAGGCCAAGCTCGTAATCGTCGACTCATGCGCTTCATCCAACACGGCGAAGCGCTGGAAGGATGCTTGCAGTGCAAGAGATATTCCGCTCATCTTCGTTGAGGATCTGGGCGGTGCTATAGGTAAGGCCGAAAGAATGGTCGCCGCGGTGACGGATGCGGGCTTTACCGGGATGATTTTGAAAAAACTACCGGGGTCGGAGATGTGAAGAGCCTCGAAGAACGGCCCCGACTAATGACGGCATGACGGCTCCGCTCGATGGTAAAGCCGCAGCTTGATGAAAGGTGGATATGTATGAATAAATCCGAAATGCTTAAAAAAACAGCGCATATTGAAGGCATGTTGAGGGGACTGGTCGAACAGGTCAGCACTCTGAGCACAGATGTCAATTCCTCATTGCAAGCTGCAAGAAGGCTGGAGAGCAGTCTTATGGAAAAGGAAAAAGCTGCAAAGGAAGAAGAAGAGAAGAGAAAGCAGAGCGAACGGCTTAGGGAGTATCTGGAGCAGGATTCCCGGTCCGGCGTCTATGTCAGCGATGCCTCGGAGCAGGTTGGCGAAACAGTAAAGGAAATGAGTGAGCCCGAAAAGACTTCAGCTCCCGTTGCCGCCGAAAAGACCGCAGAGAAACCTGCGGTTGAACCCGTTGCCGAAACGGTCAAGCCTGAGCCGGAAAAGCCTCAGGTGACGGCGAATGCCGAGCCGGAGAAACCGGAAAAGAAGGAAGAAACCGTACCTGTCGAAAAGTCAAATGCAGGCGAAGCAGCCGTGGCTGATGAAGGGAGAAGCAGGAATGCCGATCAGCCAAAACGAAACGAATCCGCAGACAGACCTCGCGGAAATACCAACAATCAGCGTGAAGGCGCAAGGAATAACCGTCAGGGAAGCGATGAACGCGGCCCCCGTCAGGACGGAAGGAATCAGCGCACGGATAACCGCAATGATAACAGGGGAGGCGAGCAGAGGGGAGACCGCCGCAGCGGCAGGCGTACAGACAGGCCCGACCGCAGAAATACCGGGGATCGCCCTGCACGCAGCGAGGGCATGGATAAGGATGCTCCTGCAAGGCCCAATCAGCATCAGCAGAGCAGCCGTAATCAGGGAGGAAGAGGCGGTATCGCAGGAGATACTGCTGCAAGACCCAAGCCTGCCCGTACTCCTGAAAAGAGCAGCGGCTATGTACGCAGCTATGACAACGACGGAAAAGCCAAGAGCAAGAAGACCATCATGAAGGAAACCGCCCCCTCCGTTCGCGGCTGGGACGATGACGGTCAGAGCTATGGAGGCAGAAAGCGCAAGACTAAGCAGCAGGAGCAGCCTCAGCGCAAGCCGGAGCCTGTCGTGATTGAAAAAGCGATCATCACTACCGAGACGATCACCGTCCGTGATTTCTCCGAAAAGATCGGTAAACCGGCGACTGAGATAATAAAGAAGCTGTTTATGATGGGCATTGCGGCAAATATCAATCAGGATATCGATTTTGATACCTGCGAGCTCGTTGCGATGGATTATAATATCGAGCTTGAACATCAGGTCGCAAAGACCGCTGAGGAGGCCATGCAGGAATCCGCTGATGAAGCCGATGCTGAAGAAAACCTCATCGAGAGGCCTCCGGTCGTCACCATCATGGGTCATGTTGACCATGGTAAGACCTCGCTGCTCGACGCAATAAGGGACAGCGCCATCACCGAGGGTGAGGCAGGCGGCATTACCCAGCATATCGGTGCGTATACCGTCAACTGCAACGGCAGAACGATAACCTTTATCGACACCCCGGGCCATGCGGCATTCACCTCAATGCGCGCAAGGGGCGCTCAGGTCACAGACGTTGTTATCCTCGTCGTTGCCGCCGATGATGGCATTATGCCTCAGACCGTTGAGGCTATCAACCACGCAAAGGCTGCCGAAGTACCCATCGTGGTTGCAATAAACAAGATAGATAAGCCCGAAGCAAATCCCGACAGGATTAAGCAGCAGCTTACAGAATATGGTCTTGTCTGCGATGATTGGGGCGGAGATACATTCTGTGTACCCATTTCCGCAAAGAAGCGTACAAATCTCGATAAGCTTCTCGAAACTGTTCTTTTCCAGGCGGATGTGCTTGAACTGCGCGCTAATCCCAACCGCGCTGCAAAGGGTACCATTATTGAAGCAAAGCTCGATAGGGGACGCGGCCCCATTGCTACCGTTCTTGTACAGAACGGTACGCTCAAGGTTGGCGATCCGATCGTTGCAGGCGTTGCCTACGGCAAGGTCCGCGCGATGATGGACGACAAGGGCAAGCTGGTAAAGTCCGCAGGCCCCAGCCAGCCTGTTGAAGTTCTGGGCTTTAATGAAGTCCCTGCAGCCGGCGATGTTATGAACGTTGCCGAGGTTTCCAAGAAGGTTGCAGAGGAGAGACGCGACAGGATCAAGGCGGAGCAGCTTAAGAGCATGTCCAAGGTCAGCCTTGAGGATCTGTTCTCCCATATCGCGGAGGGTGAGATGAAGACCCTAAATATCGTCGTAAAGGCCGATGTTCACGGCAGCGTTGAGGCGGTCAGGCAGGCACTTGAAAAGCTCTCCAATGAAGAGGTGCGTGTAAAGGTTATTCACGGCGGCGTTGGCGCTATCTCTGAATCGGATGTAACGTTTGCTTCCGCATCGAACGCTATCGTCATTGGCTTCAATGTCCGTCCCGACAGCGGCGCAAGGGCGCTTGCAACTCAGGAGAAAGTCGATGTCCGTACCTATCGCATCATCTATCAGGCTATCGAGGATGTCGAAAACGCTATGAAGGGTATGTTCAAGCCTGTATACAAGGAAGTACATCTCGGCACAATAAGCGTTAGGAACACCTTTAAGGTCAGCGGCGTAGGCGTCATCGCCGGCGCATATGTCCAGGAGGGAAAGGTTCAGCGCAGTGCTTTGGTGCGCGTGGTGCGTGACGGTGTGGTCATACACGAAGGCCAGATCGCATCCCTCAGAAGGTTCAAGGATGACGTCAAGGAAGTTGCCGCAGGTTATGAATGCGGTATCGGCATCCAGGATTTCAACGATATCCACGAAGGAGACGCAATCGAGGTCTACTTCATGGAGCAGGTGCAGAGATAATTATTGTTTGTAAGGTGAAAATGTATGCCATCGGTAAGATACGATAGAATTAATGAAGAACTGAAGAAGGCATTGAGCGAAATAGTCAGAGAAATGAAGGATCCGAGGATCTCCCCGATGACTACTATCCTGAGGGTTGAGGCGACCAACGACTTAAAGCTTGCAAAGGTCAAGGTCAGCGTGTACGATAAGTCCGATGATATCAGAAAGGAAACCGTTGCGCAGCTCAACCGTGCCGAGGGCTTTATTGCCCGTGAGCTTGGAAAGCGTGTGGATATCCGCAGAATACCGACGCTGAAATTCACGCTTGACGACTCGATTGAATATGCGGTGCATATTTCGGAGATAATCAATCAGCTCAACAGTGAGCGAAAAAAGGATAATACCCAAGATGATGAATGAGCATGATGCTGAGTTCGGTTCAATAATCGAGCTCATCAACAGAGAAACAGAGTTTACATTGCTCTCACATGTTTCGCCCGATGGGGATACTTTAGGCTCGGCGCTTGCGCTCTATGCCCTGCTGGTCAAGCTTGGCAAAAAGGTGGAGCTCGTCTGCGCTAACCCTGTGCCGAAGATCTATTCCTTCCTTCCGAATTCGGATAAGGTTTTGCTTCCGGAGAAAGCGGAGGGATATAGATGCGTTATTGCGTGCGACTGTGCCGATCTCCCTCGCTTTGGCCGTGCGATCCGCCTGTTTGACGGAGCGGAGGAGACAGCGGCTATCGATCACCATGTGACAAATCCCGGGTTTGCGGCAGAAAATCTCGTTGTGGCAAACGCTGCAGCGACAGCAGAGGTGATCTATGAGCTCTATGTGCGCATGGACATGCCCGTTGATAAAGATGCAATGGTTTGTCTGTATACGGGCATCGTAACCGACACGGGCAATCTGTCTTACAGCAATACAACTCCCGGCAGTCTCAGGATAATTGCCGATTTCATCGAAATGGGGCTGGATATTTCCAAACTCAACCGGCTGATTTACAGGACCGTTCCGTTCTCAAAGACCAGGCTTCAGGGCTATGTCGTTTCAAGGATGCAGCTTGAGCATGGCGGAGATATCGGCATAGCGGTGTTGACCAGATCTCAAATGCTCAGCTTTGATGCGACCGATGAGGACTGCGAAGGCATTGTTGACTGTGTTAGGGATGTTGACAGCGTAAAAATCGGCATCTTCATTCGTGAGGGCGCCGATGGCTCCTATAAGGTCAGCCTTAGAAGCAAGGCGGTCGGCAATGTCTGCAGTATTGCAGAGAAGCATGGCGGCGGCGGACATGCCCGTGCGGCAGGCTATACCGCGCATGAATCGCTCTCGACCGTTGTTGCGGATGTAGTCCGTGAGGCGTGTGAGGAATTGGACGAAGCCGAGCGTTAGTTTTTATAAGTTCTATGCAGTTTGAGGGAATTGTTAATGTGCTAAAACCACCCGGAATGACATCAAGCGATGTCGTGGTGGACTTGCGTAAAATTTATGGGGAAAAGCGTGTCGGGCATACCGGCACTCTCGACCCTGCCGCAGCGGGCGTGCTGCCGATCTGTATCGGGAGAGCAACACGCCTTTTTGATTATCTTGTAGATAAGCAAAAAGAATACATTGCGGAGCTCCGTTTCGGACAAACTACGGATACGCTCGATGCTTTCGGTGTGCTTACGGCGGAATGCGAATGCGATGTGTCTTCCGAACAGCTTATTGGCGTGCTCCCGGAGTTTCTTGGAGAGATCGAGCAGATACCGCCCATCTACTCCTCATTGAGCGTTAACGGCGTTAAAATGTATAAACTTGCGAGGCGAGGCGAAGTTACCGAGCCAATCGAGGATAGAAAGCGTATTGTCAGCATTTATCAGCTTGAGCTTCTCGATAAGCTCCAAAAGAACAGCTTCCTTATAAAGATACGCTGTTCAAAGGGAACCTACATTAGATCGCTTTGCCGTGATATAGGCGAAAGGTTGAATGTTCCGGCGTTTATGCCGTTTCTGCTCAGGACAAAGTCCGGCAAGTTCGGGCTTGAAAACAGCTTTACGATAGCGGAGCTTCGCGATTTGAAGGAAACAGGCGAGCTTGCAAGGACCGTTACGGCTATGGATGAGGCTGTTGATCATATCCCTCAATTACAGCTCAACGGGCTTTCGGAAAGGAAAAAACGACTGTTGATAAACGGTGCGCCGATACCGTTTGATGATGAGCTAAAGAAGGGCAGTGTACACAGGCTCTATGTGGATGGAGAATTTATCGGACTGGGCGTTCGGGGCGAAGAGGGCCTGCATGTGACGGTTTGGCTCGGAAGCGAGGATAAACAGGAAAAAGATGGCAGATGATAAGAAAACGGTCGTGGCGCTCGGCATGTTTGACGGCGTACACATCGGCCATAAAAAGCTAATAGATACCGCAGTACTCATAGCAAAGGCGAGAGGCTTGATTCCCGTTGTATATACATTTTCCAACCATCCGCAGGAGCTGCTTGGCAACAGGGTCGCAAGGCTTTGCAGCAATGAGGACAGGCGAGGTTATCTTAAAGCCTTGGGTGTGCAGTACATTGATATGGTCGATTTCACCGCCAAAATATGTTCAAGCAGACCAAAAGCTTTTGTTGACATGCTCATTTCAAGGCTGAATCCGGAGGTTCTCGTCGCAGGATTTAACTATACCTTTGGCATGAAAAAGTCCGGAACTGCCGAAATGCTTGAAAAGCTTGCGAATGCCCGAGGCGTGGACGTGGCTATAATAAATCCGGTCCTGGTTGGAAAACAGCCGGTATCAAGCACACGAATTCGTGAGTTGATAGAGAAGGGTGACGTTGCCAAAGCACAGCTAATGCTTGGCAGGACGCATAATCTGAGCGGAACGGTCGTTAGGGGACGCGGCATAGGAAAGCAGCTGAGCTATCCGACTGCGAACATTAAGATCGATGCTCCGCTGGTGCTTCCGGCAGACGGCGTATATGTTACCTATCTTGAAACGGATGGAAGCATCTTCCCTGCCGTTACCAACGTTGGCAATAATCCGACGGTCGGCGGCTCCGAAAAAGGCATAGAGACCCATATACTTGATTTTGACGGAGAACTGTACGGCAGGTTCGTCAGGGTGCGCTTTGTTAAGAGACTTCGCGGAGAAAAGAGATTTGGTTCCCTGGACGAACTGAGAAATCAGATAGCAACGGATGTTCGGGATGCGAATCACTATTTCGGAAAGGATGTATAATGGCCTATTTATTCATCGCAGCCTTGTTTGTGGCTGTTTGCGGATATCTGCTGGGCAGCAACATGACTGCAATCCGCATTGCAGGAAAGAAGAGCGTGGATATCAGAGAATGCGGCAGCGGAAATGCCGGTTCGACCAATATCCTGAGAACCTTTGGTTGGAAATGGGGCTTGCTCTGCTTGTTCAGTGACTGCGCCAAGGGTGCGATTGCCGCACTTATCGGTCATTTCGTTGCGCTTGCAGGCAGCAAGCTGGGCCTGTTTTCGGAAGGATTTAATAGTCTCTTCATGTGTGAGGGATTGCTGGGTGCGATGCTGGGGCATTTGCTTCCGATTTTCCATCAATTTCGCGGCGGAAAGTGCGTTGCTGTCGCCATCGGCGGTATGCTGGTAATAGCACCCGTGGAGCTTGCAATAGGTCTTGCAGTCGGCGTAATACTGATACTCATCACCAAAATGGTCTCCGTCGGTTCGGTTACCGGCGCTGTCATAGCAGGTACGCTCACGGTGATCGCAAACCCGAAGGATACATATCTGGTGCTGTTTTCAATCACTCTTGCGCTCGTAATAATTCTTACGCATATACCCAATATCCAGAGAATATTGAGCGGAAATGAACGCAGGCTGGGCTCGATAGCCTGGGAGGGAAAAGAAAAGGGCAAATGAAAAACGAGACATCCGAAAGAACGGGATGTCTTTTTTATTTATTTTGAGAGTTTTGTTGAGGTACAATACATGGGTAACAAATAAGGAGCAAGAGAAGGTCCTCCTG
>UQNF01000011.1 GCA_900542285.1 uncultured Clostridium sp. | reverse complement strand
ACTCCGGCCACTCGATTCCTGCGCTTGATTTCTCCCAGAAGAACTTGACACGATCATTGCTTTTTCATTGATTGACTTTCTATATTTAGATATGTATAATGATTTTATACTATCAGTGCTGCATAAGCGCAAAAGGAGGTCATATGAAAAAGATAGTGTCAATCATTCTTTGTCTGCTGCTCGTGCTGCCATGTCTCTGTATTTCGGCAGCAGGAGTTGATTTCGTAACCGAAGAGGATGCGGACGACCCGACTGCAACGCTCCGCGGATGCAGCCTTTTCTATCACGATCCCCGTTTCATGGGCGGCCCGGTAGGTTGGGTAGCATTCCCATCCGGAAATCCCGAGGCCGCAGCCTTCATCTCTGATTTCTACGAATCATATGCAGGCTATAAGGCAGGTGAATTCTATGACGGCTACATCTACTGCTACCGTTATGACGAAGCGGATAATTATGCGTTTTGCAAGGTGGATGCCTTCACCTTTGAGGAAACCGTTCTTAATTCAAGTACGGCGCTCGCTGATGATATGGCCTATGATTATTCAACAAACACCATGTATGCGGTATTCAACGAAGCGCTCTATACCGTATCGCTCGCAGACGGCAGCCTTTCCGTTGTAGGCAATGTGGGCCCCGATTATGTCCTTGCACTTGCCTGTTCAACCGACGGCCTACTCTATGCAATAGGCGATGACCTTAACTTCTATACCGTGGATAAAGAGACCGGCATGGGTACTATCGTTGGCGCAACCGGTGTCGAAGCCGCCGACAATCTTCAGTCCATGGCATATGACCACAACACCGGAAAGCTCTATTGGTCAAGCTGCACAACCGTGCCTCATCTTTTGACCTATTATACTACCGATTCCGCACTCTATCAGCTCGATGTCAACACCGGCGCAGCTGAGCGTATCGGGAGAAGCATTTATGATTCAAAGATGCAGGTCACCTGTCTTCACATCATTCCGGATTTCTATGAAGTGGAGGAAGTTCCTGCGGCGGAGCTTACCCTAAGCCTCGATAACGCTTATCTGCTCGTCGGTCAGACCGCGCAGCTCAATGCCTACACCCTGCCCGCAAATGCGCCAAAGGGCGTAACCTGGACTATTGATGATGAAAGCATCGCCACCATCGGCAACGGAGGTCTTGTATCCGCCGTTGCAGCAGGAACAACGACCGCAACCGCAGTCACACTTGACGGCAGGCTTACAAAGAGCTGTACGATCCATGTAATCACCGAAGAAGAGCTTGCCGAGTTCTCCCTTGCAGCTGCCATGGATGACGGAGGCTTTGGCGGCACAGTCACCAACAGCACAACATATCCCTATTCCGTTGATATAAGGGACGGCAGGATTTCCGCAAAGACCAATATGCATGACAGCAACAGCTATGCGCTGCTCGCATATGATTTCGGTTATCTCGAGGAGGGCACAGTCGTTAAGTTCGATTGGAAGACCGATACAAGGTATTTTTCACACGGACTGATCCTCTATGTCAATGTTCCCTATACTGCAAACCTCACCGGCAGCACCGGCTGGCTGACATATGAATATGTCATTCCGGAGAGCGGCAGCTATGTATTCACCTGGTCATTCTGGCGTGATACCGCAGAAGCGGATGGTGAAGACTGCTGCTTTGTCGATAACATTCGTGTAATCGAACCTGATAGCACCCTGCCCGGAGACGCAAACCTCGATGGTGAAGTCACCAATGCGGATGCTGTGCTCATCATGCGCCACAGCATGGGAGTTGTCGAGCTTACCGGACAGGCGCTGCTCAATGCCGACTGCAGCGGCGACGGCATTGTCAACACCGGTGATGCTCTAAAAGCCCTGCGCATGGCTGTTGGCATTGGCTAAGCAATTAATCCGACTTCGGTTAAACATACAGATAGATAATTCAGTGAAATATTGGGCTGCCGCTCGAGCAATGTACGCTTCTGCGGCAGTCCTATTTGTTTGAGCCTAACATTGATGCTGCACGGCCTCTCATTCTCTGCGATCTCTGTGAAAGAGAAATCGCTGCATGGCTTGTTCCGGAATTTCGCGAATTTCATTCTGCTGCCGAAATTATTATTGTAAAAACATAGCGAAAATGAATACAAAAGGGGCTGCTGCCTGCAATTAATTTGCATTTGCAACAGCCCCTCTTTTAGGTTTGCATCGGATTATTCAGGTATAATTATATGTCAAGTGCATTGCGGATTATCAACACCGCATCATCAAAGTTGATGATGCCATCCCCATTCATGTCTGCATGAGGAAGCTGATCATCGTTAAGCTGGTAAATGTTCATGGAATGGCGCAGCACAAGCAGCGCGTCCTCCGCCTCAACGACGCCGTTGTTGTTAACGTCGCCAAGAAGTCCCGGATTCGGATCTGCTTCTTCAAAACGTGCGACAAGCGTCGTTGCAGGAACGTTGATGTCAATGCCAAGGCAAAGACGAGGTTCGGAAGAAACCAGCCCTCCTGCTGCATCGTACCAGCCGAGGAAAGCCTGAGCTCCGTTAGCCGTCGCAACCGCAAAGATTTGGTTCTCCCAAGTGCCGTTGACATAGTCACGGATCCAGTCTACACCGACATAACCGCTGCCCTCTGTGCTAATGTTAATATCGAGAGAAAGCCCGGGAACTATGCAGTTCCAGTCCAACTCTGTGATTTTAGTGTTATAGCAGCGCAGCTTATCAATCTTGGTGTTGTTAGTAAGATCAAGCTCGCTTATATCCGTATCGTTGCAGAAAAGCCTTACCATATCGGGATTGTTTGATATGTCAAGCTCGGTGATATTTGTGCCGAAGCAGAAAATATCCGTTAGATGGCTGCATTCGCTTACATCCAGCTCGCTAATTAATGTGTTGTTGCAGCGTATCTCACGCATTTCATGGTTACTTCTGACATTCAAGGAAGTGAGCTCGGTTTCATAGCAGTAGAGGTAGTAAAGGTTTGGGAATTCCGAAACATCAAGCTCCGTAATCGGATTAGAATAGCAATGGAACTGGCGCAGTATCGGAAGGTTCGTAAGCTCCACTCCGGTAAGATCGTTTTGATTGCACCACAACAGACGCAGCGCAGGGCAGTCGCTGACGGTGAAGCTTGTAAGAAGGTTTTCGCCTGCATCAAGCTCATCGAGCAATGCACAATCGGTGACGGTGACCGAGGTCAGCGAGTTCTTTGCACAGCCAAGCGCGCGAAGCGTTGAAAAACCGGAAATGTTGAGCTCTCCAACGAGATTGCGATCCTGGTAATAATAGCTGCTAAAGGATATGTATTCGACCTGAATAAGACCCGTCGGCGCGGAACACCACATGATGCCTCCCCAAGTTGTGGGATCATCAGGGTCGTAGGTTGGGCTGAGCTGAGTTCCGTTTTTAACTCCGTCGGCGTTGGTTTGCTCAAAAAAAGCGCGGAGCTGCTCGTATTCATTATCCGCATAACCATTGGGCGTTCGGACACTCTCGGCTGTGATCGCAGGCGCAAGGGCAGCGACGATCATCAGCAGCATCAGCACGGCTACCGACAGGCAAAGGGTTCTCTTCATAACTGGTTTCCTCCTCAAAAATGATTTTGACCGTGGACCATCATACGCTTCAAAATAGATGAAACAATGGAATACCACACTAACAGTGTAGCATATTATCGAAGAATTTCCGATATATTCTATCCTAATCTTCTGATGGATTTCAGTGCTTGTTTTTGAGAACAAAAGCATCTTGCGACCCTGTGTACAAAAGATGGTCGCAAGATGCAGTTCGATTATTGAGATTGTCTTAGGATAAGTACTATGTACTATATGTTAGCCTGCGATGATCACTCTCAGAATGAGCTGGGCATCTACAGCGTTGACGCACATATCTTCGTTGATATCAGCTGCAATGAGCTGTATCTCGCTTGGGATTTCAAGACCCATAGCAATTCGAAGAGCTATGAGCGCATCAGCAATGTTGACGCTTCCGTCCGTATTGACATCACCGATAGCGATCGCAATGCTGTACTGTGCTACAACTATGGTCTCTTCGGTAATGCAGGAGGTGTCTGCACTCCAGCCGATGAAGTTGTAGTACTCACGTTGGGGTTCTTCGGGAAGCTCCGCTGCCTGACCGTATGCAACGAGCTGGCGGGAGATCATGCTTCCGTCCCAATCAACGAAGGCTACAAGGTAGTAGTTGATTTCGTACAGGGCGGTTGTTGTGACATCAGAGGTGATGTTATCAAGATCTGCATCCCAACCGATGAAGGTATAGCCGGTTCTTTCGGGGTCAGGAATCAAATCCGCATTCTCGCCGTGAAGAACGGTTACTGTGCCAAGTGCTGCTCCGTTCCAATCGAGGAAGGTGACGGTGTACTCATTGCGAGTATATTCAGCCGTTATGGTCAGATTACCTTCGATGCTCTCAAACTCGTTGTCCCAGCCTGTGAAGGTATAGCCTTCATGTTCGGGAGCTACGGGAGCTGTTGCGGCATTGCCGTATTCGACGATCTGCTCTGAGAGTACAGCGTTGTCGAGACCGTCAACGAATGTCACGAGATAACTGTTGACAGAGTATTCGGCGGTGATGGTAATATCATCGGTGATGTATTCGCCATTGTCATCGTAACGAACGAAGGTATATCCGTCATGAACGGGCGCTTCGGGGAGAACCGCATCCTCGCATTCGTTAACGGTAGCGGTATCAATGATTTCACCGGTAAGGCCGTCAACAAAGGTAACGGTGTAGGTGTTGACATCCTCGTTTTCAGTGTGCTTAAAGAGCCTTATGGGAGTGTAGGCGCTGTCTGCACGCTCGAAGATATCGAAGCCTGCACTGAAGCCGGAGGCTGAAATGCCGTAGGAGAGGTAATCATAGCCATTAGCACCTGCATCGTTATGACTGAGTCCGCCGTTATTGTCCCAAGTCCAAACAACATCGGTTTCGGTGCGAAGACCGAGCCATGCATAACCCTGGGAATAAACCGTGGACAGAAGCTTGCCGCTGGCAATATGGGTGATCGTCTGAGCGTTTTCAGCCGAGAAGCTCCATTCAAAGTTTGCAAGCCCGTCATTAACGATCGCTGCAGCGCCGTTTACGGTATTGAGCTGTACCTGCTGACCGTTCAGACCGACCTCGCCGCCGATGTGCGCCTGATTATTCATTATATAGGTGCCGCCGTTATAATCCGCCGCGATGAGGTAGGTCTCACCGGGTACTATCGTATTCGTTTCGATGTAGGTCTTGCCCACAGGGATATTCCGGCGGTAATTTGCGGTGAAGGTAACATCTTCGGTGACCCTGTGACCGCTTACCACCTTATCAAATCCCCAGAACAGATGATCGTTGTCGGGCGTGACTTCGGGAATGTCGGAATCGGTAAGCACGGTGCCTTTTTCCAGAACGAGCCTTGCGGTTCCGTTTATTGTTCCGTATTCGCCTGCATCAAATATAACGACAGCATAGTTGTCATCGTCCGCTTCAACTACCGTGATTTCAACGGAGTCGGAGATATTAAAGGTATTAGTTGCGGTGATGGTTGCCGTACCCGCAGCGTTTGCTGTGATCACGGCGTGCTGATCGTCGCTCTCGGTGATGCTGACGACGCTTGAGTCGGAGCTTGCCCAGGTAAGGGGGCAGAGGATCTCGGTGTCGGTATAGGAGGTGTCAAAGACATAGAGCTGGTTGATAGTGAGTTGGTCGCCTACGATTAGGGTTGCTTCTTCCCTGTCAAGCTCAACCATATCTTCCTTGTTGTCCATGCTAACGTAGACATAGTTGTAGTTGCCAGCATAGTCCATGGTCTTGGATACAAAGTCGGTCGCCGCATTGGAGAAACCAAGGGTGACGTTTTCTCTCCGCCCTGCGGGATTATAACCGCCGTAGGCTACCTTGAACTTGGCGTATGAACCGGTATTGAGGTTGGCAAAGATCTCGGTGTAGTCAACAAAACGGTTTTCGTTTATCTGATTCTGAACATAGTACCTTGTGCCGGAAACATAGAGCCTGACAGCGGTTACAGGCGCTTCGGTATCGCAAGTCACGGGGAACTCCCAGCTGTCGATGCGCTCGTTATCCTCTATGTCGACAACCGCTTCTATACGGACGATAACGGTCTGGTTATTTTCAAGAGTTGTCCAGTCAAAATCAAGCTCATGACCGGAATACATGCCTGCACTTACAACATCATTGTAGTTGGGACTGTAGTAGGTCTTGGGGACATAGCCCATGTCCTTGCGGTAGAGCTCTTCTCCTGTTTCACGGTCGGTAATGATGTAGCGATATTCCTTAACATTTCTGTAAAGGCCGGTAACGACTTCGAGGAAGTCACGGATGCCGTCGCCGTTGGGAGAGATGGCATTGCGCTCGTCCCAATACATCATATTTGAGCCGATTTGGATGCCGTAGGGGGTTTGACCGTTGCCCGAACGGGTATCGCCGATGAACCATGTCTCGTTGTTGATCTCGTCGTATGTATAGACAGTGTTGGCAATAAGAGTGGTATTAGCCGGATAATCCTCGCTGGGCCAATCGTAGAAGAAGTTCGTTTCAATAGCTGGAGCATCACGCCAGTCGCCGTAAAATGCAAGATAGGGAGCGGAGATGCTTTCACCGCTGACCTCGTCAAGTGTGATGAAGCCTTCAATATAGATACCGTTCTCAAAATACCTTTCGATGTACCTAATATCCCTTGAGGAAAGGGTCACGGTCACGGTGACGGAGGAGGAGGAGTTCGCATCAACAGTGACTGTTTTGGGAGCATCGATGATTGCTTCAAGCTCATATTCAAACTGCTCCATCAGGTATTCGTAGGTGTGATCCGGGTTGACCCGTCCGCAAACTGCGCTCTCGGTCATTGCGATAACGCTGAGGTCATAGACCTTAGTTTCGCCGGTCATGTTGACAACATCGAAGGTCATGGTGTAAACACCCGTACGCTCCCTGTCATCGCCAAGCTCAAACTTGGCCTTATCAGTGCCTGCAACATCGATATAGGCGCCGACGGAGATAGCTTTCCCTGCGTCAACAAGACCTGCGCCCTGGACACGAGGAGAGAAGGGAAGGCCGCTGTCGGCATCGGTGATAGGCTTTGCACTGCTCATGAGGAGTTTATCGACGGTTACGGCAAGCTGCCTGCCGCTAAGGTCTGTGGTTTCTTGCAGATACTGGCGAACCAGAACGCTGATACCCGCAATAGCCGGGGATGCCATGCTCGTACCGCTGGAAATAGCAATCGAACCGTTCTTGTATGCGGAAACCACGCTGCCGCCGATTGCGGTGATGTCGGGTTTGAGGGTAAGCTCATTGGTTGCGCCCCAGCTGGAGAAAGCGGATATCTGATTGCCATCGGGACGAGTCACCCAATAAGCCTGCACATGAAGAGTATCGGGAATAATGTTGTTCGCGAGGTTATTTCCATAGAAATATGCCATACCTACGGTGGGAATGGTGTACTCGTCATGTGTGGTATCGGGAATGGTGAAATTGCCAGCCGCATTGGTCGCAGGATAGAGGATAAGCCCGACTGCACCGTGGGACTGAGCGATCCTACCCTGCTCGTTAATGGTAAGCTCCGTGCTGAGCTTTGCGAGAACAAGCTTGCCGGATACGTCAACGCCTTCGTAATCTGCCTCCGCACCCGTTTCCAAGCTTACATATTCCCAGTCACCACCGAGCTGAGAACCAAACCTGTAGGCATAGGGGGATTTATCGGAGAACTGATACTTATAATTGTTTGCACCGACATGGAAAGTGAAGTAATCAAGGCTGCTTGCAAAGCCGGACAGATAGGTGCTGTTATCGGCGCTTGCAACGCTCATGGGAGCATCGAAGGTAGCAGGCATACTAAGAACTCCGATATCGGGATTGCTTGCAAGTCCAAGATCGTTATTCCAAAGGCTTGTATAGGTGCTGTTAGTGTCATTGCCTGCAGCAACAGCCACGTTGATACCTGCTTCAAGAGCTGCGTTGAATACAGCGGTTATTTCAGGATAGCCCGTAACCGAACCACAGCTCGTGCCGAGACTCAGGTTAGCGGCATCAACGCCCAAGAGGATAGCATCCTCAAGAGCTGCGGTAACATCGATCATGCTTGCAGCGCCGTTGGTATCGAAAACCTTCATGACGACGAGCTGCGCATCGGGAGCGACGCCGACATTTTGGATGTTATAGGTATTTATCAGGTTGGCGGTCGTTGCACCGGCGATGATGCCTGCTACATGAGAACCGTGGCCTCTTGTGTCGGTAGCATCTGCATCTCCGTCGGCATAGTCGAATTCAAAGGGGATCTTGGCGCTTGAATAGAGCTGTTCTGCGGTAACACCCTCAACGATCTGTGAAGCATGCATGTTAGAACCTGTCATGATCTCTGCAATGCTTTCAGCGGTCATGGAAGGATTCTCGGGCTGAACGGAGAACATAGCATGGGTAAGGTCGATGCCGGTATCAATTACCGCAACGGTCATGCCTTCACCCGTATAGCCAGCGAGCCATGCGGCTTCCGTGTTCATATCGCTATTGGCATTCTGCATCTTGGGGTCGCAGCTATTCTCAGCAATAATGCCTATCGTTCCATAATCGTCAGAGGATAGGACCTCTATCTCGTCATCACTTACATTGAAGGAGGGAGAAACAAATGTATACTTTACGCCTGGGATATCGTTGATTGCCTTAATCTCGCCATATCTGACCTGCGCACCGAAACCGTTAAGAAGGAGGGTGAAATCATATTTCATTTCGAAGGATGCGCTGACATTGCTGATTTTGGAAGCGAGCTTAGTGTGCTGTGCATGAAGTTCTTCGGATGCGTTCAGTGCAGCCCTGGTGAGTCCGCCAAGCTCAACACCGCAAAGATCGAAAACGCTTTTGCCGTCAAGCACAACGATGATATCGACAAGTTCATCATCTGAATAGGTCTTGAGTGAGGAATACCTTCCGTCTGCGGCATCAGCAACATCGTCATTGAACTCAGCGAATGCTGCCGTGATGCTGCTGACGGTGCTCTGGGAAGAATATGTGCGAACGGTGTATGAATTTCCGTTTTCATCATAAACGGTCTCAACAGAATCGGGTTCGAAATTCATCAGATCCGCAAAATTGATCTGTCCGTCCTGAACACCGGTCTCTGCGCTGATCCACACATCGGAATCAGCAGTAAGGGTGAATCCGTCGGCAAAGCCGGATTCAAAGGTTTCACCCGCTTGTAGGTAGATCCACTGTTCGTCGCCGGAACTGTTAACAACAATTCCGCCGGATTTTTCATCTGCAAAGGGTTTGACATTAGATCGTGCAGCCTCAGCAAGCGACATCGCTGGGGGTACGATCAGCGTGAAGAGCATCATTACAGCCATTATGGCAGAGATGAGCTTCTTTCTGGAGTTCAAGAGCATGGTCAAAAAGCCTCCTTAGTTTGATGGTGACTATATTATACCCAATGTCCATAGCGCTGTCAATACATTCATAAAAAGAAAATTAAATACAAATGTATGGTAAAAATCATAAAATTGACCCCAAAACGGCCGCAGCAATGTTGACAAAGACGGTTTGGGGGTGTAAACTTACTGCCATAGTATCGTGAAAATACGCGAAATTACTATATAAAAGGGATAATTATATGCTCATAAATAAAAAAATCAATCCACTGCTGGAAGCGCTTCAATATTTTAACAGAAGGGTAAACGGCACATCGGTGTCTGACACAATGCTTAGACTCGAAAGTGCTTATCCGGAGCGTTTCCAAGAAATCCATTCGATGATGGTACCGATCCTTGAACTTGACAATCTGTTGTCTGCCGAGCTTGTTCCCGATATTGACAGGCTAAACTTCTTTTTTAAGCAGTTTGAAGGTATCAACGGTGCGGACAGCATAGGAACATCCACTGCATCCATCATTTTCTTTGAAGAAGCATATAAGAATTTCGACACTGCAGATGAGCTTTTTGAACGGATGAGCAGGTTTTCTCCTGCGGAGATCCGTTCAAAGCTGCGCACTGCATTCGGCAATTACACCACGGTTCAGCCAAAGGCAGAGCTTTCATTAGAAGAGTTTTGGGATTTTACCGAGTCCTGTCCTTTCCCGGATGAAACGAAATGGAGGATCTTTGACACATATCGACACTACTATGAATATGTGTCAGAACTTTCACATATTCTCGGCCCGGCGATGGAGATAATCATCGATCATTATGACAGGTTTAATGATATTCTTGACGGCTTTGTCGAACCTAATGATGGAAGCCTTGATATTTACGAATATGTGCGTTCAATTATCAGCGTTGACATAACCGCTTATGAAAATGTCTTGATATATCCGACAATTATGGGATTCAATTCCATACTTCTGCTCATTCCCGACTATGATGATGGGTCAGAGCCGCTGATAATTTATCTCGGAATACTGATGAAGAATCTGCGGCAGGAGAGCGTATCAATAGATATCGAAAGTCTTATCAGGCAGATAAAATCTTTGGGGGATCAGTCCAGACTTGAAATGCTCTGCAGCGTAAAAGATAAACCCACTTATGGTCAGGATCTTTCCAATAAGTTTTCGGTATCGTCCACGACCGTCTATCATCACATGAATAAACTCATTGTTGCCGGTCTTGTCGACAGTACCCTGGATGGCAACAAGGTCTACTTCACCATGAACAGAACTAACGTAGTAACCTTTATCAGCAGACTGTGTGCGGTTTTGCTTGATTGTGACATAAAGGATATTCCACCCAATCTTTAACTAATACGGCATTCTTAAACATCTTTGATTTGTTGTATGGAAGAGCTTTCTCTTTCAGCGCAAAATAACGAAACATACCCCTTGGACAGCAACAGTACAGACCGTTGATGTTCAATAGGGGTATGTTTTTATAAGAACACCTTACGAAGCTGCACGAATAGTTCATCTGCTGCAATAACACTCCACGCCCCCCAGCGAGGGGAGCGACGCGATGAGTGAATTGATAAAGGAAATAATATTAGTCGCAGTCGGCAGCGCCGGGGCTTTTTGGCAGTTCAGATGTTGTAGTGATAGTAATCTCCTTCGGCGCAGTATCCAAGCTCGACCCCGAAGACCGACTTGACAATTCCGCTTTGGCAGATATTTTGCGGTGTATCACAAGCGCTGATACGGCCGTTTTGCAGCACTGCTATGCTGTCAGAGCAACTGAAAGCAAGGGGCATGTCATGCATGACCGCGGCGATCCCTTTGCCGTTATCGGTCAGCGCACGCAGTATTCTCATCAGCTCCAACTGACCCGAAATATCAAGGAACGTGGTTGGTTCATCGAGCAGGATATAGTCTGTATCCTGCGTGAGCGCCATTGCAATATAGGCTTTTTGCCGCATGCCGCCCGAAAGTGATGACATAGTTCTTTCTGCAAGGGCGGAAATACCCATTTCCTCTATCGCTCTATCGGCGATCTCCCGATCGATTTTGCTGTATTTCCTTGGGTATTTAAGATAGGGGAACCTGCCGTGCATCACCATCTGTTCAACCGTCATGTCAGGAACGCTCTTGCCCTGACAAAGATAGGAAATGCGCTTGGCAATGTCCTTGCGCGACAAGTCGGTGGTAGGTTTATCATCTATCAGGATGTCGCCTGATTCGGGAGAAATGATACCGACGATAGTCTTTAGCAGCGTGCTTTTCCCGGAACCGTTGGCGCCGATTATGGAGACAAGCTTTCCTTTTGGTACTGTTAGCGAAATGCTGTCCAGGATCCTTTCCCTGCCATAGCCTGCTGAGATGTTTTTAAGCTCGATCACTGCGATGCCCTCCCTTGCCTCTAACGAGAATGAATATAAAGAAGGGAGCGCCGAGAAACGCCATGATGATTCCAACAGGGATTTCGTAAGGTGAAAATGCGGTCCTCGCTATTGTATCGCACAGGCATACGAAGGACGCTCCAAACAGGGCACAGAGACCTAAAAGATGGGACGACCTATTGCCTGCAATACGCCTGACTGCATGCGGTACAACGAGACCCACGAATGATAAAAGCCCTGCGATGCTGACCGCACAGCCTGCAAGAAGTGCTGCAAGGAGCAAAAACAGAGTACGCATCAGCGTGGTATTCATTCCAAGACCCTTTGCGTTATCCTCACCCAGCGCAAAAACATCAAGCTCATTCGCTAAAGTAAGCAAAACGAAAATTGTGATTAGGATCATTACTGCCGAAGGGATAAGCTTCTGATAGGTCACGGACGAAAACTCACCTATCTTGAAATCGTTGCTCATCACGCCGACATCGGGAATGAATGTAATGATAGTATCCGAGATTGCACCAAGCAGACTGTTCATCGCAACGCCAATCAGTATGACGGTACCTCGTGAAGCGCCCCATTTTCTTGCGCTCAGGCTGACAAGCATAACGGCAGCAAATGCGCCGATGAAGGCGAAAACCGATAATCTCCAGCCTCCGTATATCCCGAGAGCCGTACAAAGCGTTACGGCAAGCCCAGCACCTGAATTTACCCCAATTATGCTTGGGGACGCCAGCCGATTTGCAAGCACGCACTGGATCACGGCCCCCGAAACCGCAAGCGCAGCTCCGCAGACAAGGGCTGCGAGCGTTCTCGGAAGCCGTATGTAGGCAAATATTCGTGCTCCTGCGGAGGAATCAAAGCCTTCCGTAAAGGCCCCGGCGATTTCTGAAAAGGAAAGCGCTGTACTTCCGAGCGTGATGCCTGCGACAGCGGATAACCCAAGGAACAGGAAGCCAAGAAGATACAGCGATTTAATTTTATTGTTTTTTTTCAAGCAATATTCCGCTGAGCGTTTCATAAGCTTCCGCCCATCTTGCATTCGGTTTGATATTGAACAGCCTTTTATCCATAAGGTGCAGTCTGTTTTCCTGCACCGCTTTCAGCGTGCCCCAAGCAGGATTTTCGTCCATCATGCGTGTAAGGTTCTCCATTGCCTTTTCGGTGTCATTGCCCATTGTAACGACAAAAATATGATAGGGCTCCCGGCGGATAACGCTTTCGACACTCAGATTCTCCAATAGAGAGGTATCGCTGTCGGCAATGTTGATACAGCCAAGGTCACGGAGCATTTCGCCGAGGATAGTGCCGCTGCTGCCCTTTGCCTTGATTGATGTGGAGGATACTCTGAGCAGCAGGACTGTGCGTTCGGTCTCAGTCAAATCTGCTTCTTGAAATTCAGCCTTTATTTCTTCAATCTCGGACTTGATGTTCAATCCGTTCTGCTCAAACAAGTCCTTTCTGCCGGTAATATCGGTGCAGACATCCAGCATGGCAAGATAATCCTCAAAGCTGTCAACATCAAAATAAACGACCGTAATTCCTGCACTTTCAAGCACCTCTTTCATCTCAACATTGGATGAGGTGGAAGCGCTGGCAAGCACGAAATCCGGGTTCGCTGAGAACAAAGCTTCCAGGCTGGGGGAATGCGCTCCGCCGATGTTTACCGCGTCGCCAAGCTCCAGCCCGAAATCATCCCATGCATCTTCAGCAGCCGCACAGACCGTTCCGCCGGAGAGAAGCCAGATATCCGCAAAGCTGCCTATAAGCGCGGCAACACGCTGCGGCTTTTTAGACACGGTAACAGCTCTGCCCAAGGCGTCGGTGAAGCTCAGACTGTCTCCGTTCGGAGCGACATCTCCGCCTTTAGAGCAGCCTGCGAAGACAGAAAGACAAAATAAAATCGCTATTAAGACGCAGAGGAGCCTATTCGCCGATAAGCTTCTTTTCCACATAGTCAAATCCCAATCTTGCTATAGTATCCGCAAAGCGTTCGCCCTTGATACCCTCGTCACGGAACAGACATATCGCCTTCTCGATAACGCCGATTACCTCGTCTTCGCTTGCAAATATTTTTCCAAGAGGTCTGCCCATGGCGGTCTTTTTGCCCCAACGGCCACCTATGCAGATCTTATAGCCTGCGCTTGCGCTTTCGAATGCTCCGAAAGGACATTTGCCGATACATCTGCCGCAATTATTGCAGATAGCTGAGTCGATCTGTATCTTGCCGTCGATAAGCTTCGGCGCTTTCATCGGACAGGTGAGCTCTATGGCGCATTTCTTGCAGCCGCGGCATTTTTCACTGTCGGGTGTAAAAATACGCTGGCCGATGATGCCAATGTCATTGAGATCGGGCTTTACGCAGTTATTCGGACACCCTCCAACCGCTATCTTGAATTTATGCGGCAAAGCTACGTCGTGATATCCCTCATAGAATACTCTGTGGATCTTCTCGCTCAGAGCATAGGTGTCGATAAGGCCAAATTGGCAGGTCGTACCCTTACAGGAAACTACCGGGCGAACCTTTGCGCCCGTTCCGCCGGTCTCCAAGCCTTTTTCTCTTAAAAAGAGAATGGTCTCCGGGATCTTATCATATGGCACGCCCTGAATCTCTATCGTCAAACGGACGGTCATGGACACTTCTCCGGAACCAAAACGTTCGGCTGCTTCAGCTATTGCCCTCTGCTCATCGGCTGTGATCTTACCGTTGCGAGTGATGACCCTTACATTAAAAATGTTGTCATAACGCTTATCCTTCAGACAGCCAAGGCCCTTAACCTTTGCTATCTGTTCCATCGTCAGCTTACCGTTCTGTGGCTCAAGCCCCAGAATCTCAAACGCCTTCATATTATCCATAAGCATATTATCTCCTTTTTGGAATTTTCCCATGCTTCGTTTGGCGTGATCGGCATATGAGTTCATTTGTGATGCGAAGAATTTCACATGTCAAACACCGATTATATAGTAGCATGGCCGTGTGGATATGTCAATATAAACGGAAATGAGCGATCGTGTTCTATTCGGTGATAATGACATGAGCGGCAGGAAATGACCGATTACTATTTTACTTCATCATAATCGGTGAGGACCTTTGCCACTCTAATCCGCTAATACGTACTCTAATACGCTGTCAATGCCGTTTGCGTAATCCTCAATTGTCTGGTAAATCAATACATCAGGCTGCAGTGCGGGTTCCTCATAGCCCGGATAGAAGTCGACAAAATAGCCGGAACACTGGCAGTAAATACCTGAATTCGGCAAATTGAAAAGGCCTCTGTAGAAAAAGTGCGTTGGCTGCGCCGAAGGGGAGCCGACAAGGGTAACCCGGTCGAGGCAGCGTTTCAGCATTGCAGGCACAGCTGTTGCTGCGGAGATAGAACCATTGTCAATAAGGACATAGGTATCCACATCCATCTTGCCGAGGGTGCGTGTCAAGTCCTTGAAATGTCCGTATAGGTCGGTATAACCGCCGGGATTTTTGCGAAAATCAAGTATCACCTTTTCGAGTACACCAATCTCATCCGCTGCTGCAAAGGCTTCGTCGAGCAACATGTCGATCGCAGCATCAACGATGCAGCTGTTAAAGCGAACATACAGAGCTTTGCCGTCCGCAAGCAGCGTATACCAACAGGCTACGGATTGATTGCTGTCAATCAAATAAATGCCGATATCGCTTTCGTCTGCTCCGGTGCCGGAATAATAATAGGCAATCCCCTTCCATGGAGTATCGGCGGAAACGGCTTTCACCTCACGCTCGTACATATTCCCGTCGTTGTCAGTCAAAGTAAAAACAGCAGTCTTTTCGCTGCCCATCACGCCGATGTGTCTGAGCACATCGCAGTTCATCAGCATATTATAGGCGGAGTATGTAAGAAACGTTTCCGATTCATAAGAGATTATACCTTTCATTCTTTCTATGATCTCGGGAACGGGAATGCCGTTAATTGCATCAAGCCGCGAGAGCAACAGCTCTTCTGTCTCCCATTCCGTGAAGGTTATATAGCATTCGTTCCCGTTATCGGTTTGAAAGTACTCCACCGCAAGGTGAAACACTTCATATAGAGGTATCGAGATAAGTGAATGGACGTCGTGGAGTATTGCCGCCGTTTCCTCAAGGCCAATGAATATCTCTGCGTCGCTCATCGTTGGAATACCGAGTATTAGCTCGTTTATTCGCCGTACAAACTCGGTCTTCAATGCTTCATCGTAGAAGTTTTCAAATTCCGTATCAGAATAGCTAAAAGCCCTGGCGTTGTGGATCTCCTTGAGCGTCCTCCTGTCCGAAAGAAGCGGGTGTCCATGAAGAGGATCGATATAGGTGTCGGCAAAATAAACGATATCCTCCTCCATTCTGCGATCCCTCTCGTCAGTCATGATATAGATGTATTCTGATCCGTCTCCTTTGTATGGCTGAGTGGGAACTTCCGTCACGGTAGGCGATGGTTCTGCCGTTAATTCCGGGGTGCTGTTTTGAGAGATATTGCTCTGAGGGGTATTGCTTGGAGAAGTTGGTGTGCATGCCGCAAACATGAATACAACGGCAAGCGCAAGCGTCAATGCCAATGCCATTGTCAATGCCATTGCCAAAAATCGTTTGAAAATATAATTGCTCGTTCGGGTCATATCGTTTCTCCTTATCATTTAATTGTTTAAATTGTTTAGCTCATGTGCTTTTGAACTTAAACAAGTATAAATTCCATGATTATATTATCACAGCAATTATTATGACGTCAAGAGGATTCTATCGGCATCCGGAAGAACGGAGCTGAAAAGGAAAGTTACTTGAAAAATTGGGATAGAGCCTACAAATAATAGGCTAACAACCGGCGACCTTTGTGCTATGATGCAAACTGTGCATGGGTTCGTAGAAGCTCTGCCGCTATCGAACTATGTGAATTTCGAGGTTCGAGTTAATGGAGAGCCGAAAATGCAGCGGACGAAATAAATAATCCGCCGTTAACTCTTCTTTTGCCAGTGATTTAGTTTTGGCAGTTGTGCTTCAAAGAAGGCTCTTGCCTGCTCGGGAGGCCAGTTTTCGTTTGACATATGTCCGACAAGGAAATCCGTCAGTTCCTCGAGGCTGGTATAAACGAATTGTCCGTCGGCGTAGCACCACTTGCAGTAATCCTCATTAAATGTTCCGTCGTTTTCTTTGCTGATCAAAGTATCATCCAGCGGCATACCGCAGCATTGGCAGATCAGTTTTCTGGGAGAGCCTAATAGCGTATTGATCGAAACATCAAACAGCTTTGACAACAGTTTCAGTGTTTCCGTGTTGGGAACCGTTTCGCCGTTTTCCCACCGTGATACCGCTTGTCGGGTCACATGGATTTTTCCTGCAAGCTCATCTTGAGATAATCCGTTTTTGGTTCGCAATTCAAGAATAATATCCTTAGTTTCCATATTATCATCACCTCATGACCATTATATCACACATACGGCGTAAATCCAAGCAACGCGCTGTTGCTGTAAGCGTAAATCATGTTGAAGTGTCAAGATAGGCGGCACGATCGGAGCTTAGATTTATGTTGCATTTTGGCATTGTATATGCTATGATAACATAAACTACAAAGACAGAGGTACAAACAATGATAGGTTACGGTCTCAAAAAAATGGCCCGGGAAAACGGCATGATGGTATCCAATGGCGTGGCTTACGGAAATCTCCGCGGATATGCGGCAACACTTTCCGAAGGCACCGGAAATAAACAGATAGTTCTGACTACAAAATTCAGCGATCCGATGCTGCTCAATCAGCTTCAGGAGCAGATAAATCAACGCAATATCACAAAGGAATTCCGCGTGCAAACACTGAACTTTGCTCCGGATGGGATACTTATCAGCTTTTTCGACAACCCGGGAACGATAAAGAAGATAGAGGCTTTTTTGGATTGGTTTATGCCAATGCTTCCGACTTACGGCGCATCCGATGTCAATACCTGCTCTGAATGCGGCGGAAGGCTGGAAGGGGGCTGCTGGAAGCTTATTGACGGTGTCGCTTACCATATGCATGAAAACTGTGCCGATGAGATCTGCCGAAATATCGAGCAAGAAGCACAGACCAAAGAGCAAGAGGATACCGGCACCTATTTGAAGGGAACGATCGGCGCTGTGCTGGGTGCATTACTGGGCTCAATCGTTTGGGCAGTCGTATTGTATTTTGGATACTTTGCATCCATTGTCGGTCTGCTGATTGGATGGCTTGCGGAGAAGGGCTATAACCTGCTCCACGGCAAGCAGAGCAAGGGAAAGATTGCAATTCTGATAGTTGCGATAGTATTGGGCGTCCTGCTCGGAACCTTTGCGGCTGATGTAATTACATTGGCAGGATTTATTAAGAGCGGAGAGCTAATCGGCTGTACGATGGGAGATATCCCACGGATTATCTTCCAACTGCTGGTACAGGACTCGGAATACCTGACCGCAACGATAACGGATGTTCTGCTTGGTCTTTTGTTTGCAGGGTTGGGCGTTTTCGCTCTGCTGCGCAGGGCAAGCAAAGAGGTCACCAAGACCAAAGTTATCGATTTGAAGTGATTATTGGCGAAGGGACGGAGCGATCCGTCCCGATGTTTTAACTGCTTCGCACAAAATGTGTCGTTCATCTATATCTCACATGCAGGGGAATGCGATGAACTTTTTTCGGCTGTTAAAGCATTGTGCAGGCATGAATGCGTCTGCCGTACAGCCGATGACGCTTGAATGCGAAATTTAAGGACAGATAAGGAGACAAAAAGTGAAATGCGCTAAATGCGGAAGTGAAAATGTTATTGTCACCCGGGAGCAGGTATCTGCAAAGACAAAGACGAATCATGTCGGGCCTTTGCAGCGGCTTGGCAGAGCAATTCTGGTGATATGCACTTGCGGATTGTGGCTGTTGGTGCCGCGCCGCAAGACCAACTCCAAGACTAAGGTCAAGAACGTCACCGTCTGTGTCTGTCAATTTTGCGGGTATTCAAGGCAAGTAAAATAGAAAGACAAGTATGACATATGCTGGTCTTAATATAAACAAATAATGAGAATTGACGGTAAAGAAGGTGAAGAATTGATCATCCTTATTATCATCGTGATCATAGTACTTCCTGCTCTCTGCAGAAAAACAAAGTAGGCTCAGAGTAACTAATATCATTTTTCAAAATATAAAATCATAATAAAACGAAAATCAAAAAACAAAATGGTTAACATCATCCATTTGTCATGTTATACTTTATATGCTGAAACATGTTGACGATGTGAATCGAATTTCAGAAGCTAAGATCATGTTAAGCGAAAATACATACATTAAGGAGGCATTGGATGAAAAAAGCACTATGTATCATTCTATCAACGATTATGCTGCTATCAGTATTGGCTTTAGCAGCCTGTACGGACAACAAGCTCAACAATGGGGAGAGCGAAACGCCCACGCTTCAAGTGGACGATAAAATAACGCCGGTACCGGAGGGTCAATACGCTGTCATCAATGTCGATCCGGATTACTTTCGTCTGCTGTGCGAGAACACCGATTGCTATTTTAATAAATTTTCAACTTCGACAATGGTTAGCTTTTACTTAATTTCGGCCTTCACGCTCACCGGTGACTCTGTTGTAGATATTACTTTTGACCAAGAGGCGAAGTACAGCGTTGACGTATCCAGACATCAGCCACAGGGACGTGGCAACCCGATTTATTCGCCCAGTGCAGTAGCGCGTACCACCTATAACTATGATAACCGGTCTCAGCTCGCTGATGAATTAGCCTCTGCAAATGACATCGAGGAAGCACAGCCGCTAATAGCATCAACGGATTCTGAGGCCCCCAAGAGCGACGATGAGCCAAAGCTAAATGTTTATAGAATCAAAGTCAATTTCTTTGACCACTTCCATTCGATAAGAGAGACAGCGGATTATGTTAAATTTACAAAACTAACCATAACTGTGGACGGCAGGAGCAGGAGCTATGACTGCGGAAGCATCGTGCTTGATAAGAGGGAAGAGACTAACCAAGAAAATTCG
This sequence comes from uncultured Clostridium sp., assembly GCA_900542285.1. Lineage (GTDB taxonomy): Bacteria > Bacillota > Clostridia > Christensenellales > CAG-138 > PeH17. The sequence continues at coordinate 20,245 of UQNF01000011.1, read as the reverse complement.
GCATTTGAACTTCAATTATTGGGTTCTAACCGTTTTGAAAAACTCCCCACCGCTGATGGGAAGATTTCGGATACTACGGGCTATGATGCAAAAGCATATGCGAACGTACCCATCACGGATATTCGAGCCGCTTCGGAGGGCATAAAATCATATCCGTTACGGGAACTCGAACAACAAGTGATGGTTTCGTCTTCCGTTTCAGTTGGACTCCGGAAGATAAAAAGCCGTTGAAATTTACAGCACAAGACCAGATAGAATTCGATATCGAATTGCAAAGCGATATGCTTGTAGATCATCTGTATGCCGAATGTCATACCACGATACTGTTCTGTTTAGGTAACCAATACGATGGCACTTATGGACACTTCGAGTTTAGCGTGTGTATGAAACCGGTTGATATCTACATGATCTATCTCTGGCTTGACTGCGGAAAGGATGCCATTACCTACTATATTGAGTACCTGCCCACAAAAGAACGTTGGGAGAAACAGCTCATAAATAAAAACCAATAGCTGCTAATGTAATACTTTATGCTGTGCATTGTTTGCTAAAGCATTTTTACAGCATCAGCTAAGTCCAAACATCAAACTGGACTAAAGGAAAATGCATTCTGCATATAGAATTCGATGAGCCGGGTGTGGATGAAGTCATCAAAGTTGAGATAGTAAAGTATCTGAAATGCGAATAGAGTTTAAGCAGCATCATAACGATTGCCGCCGCACGGGATCATACCCGGCGGCGGCATTATAATTTGAGGATGTCAATCGGCGTCCCATAATTGCCGGCAAAGCGGTGTTCAACGCAATGGACGACGCTGATTTATATTGTTCACCGTTGTTCTTGTATCCTTACAGAAGCTCAAATCTCTTTTCTGCGTTGCCGGTAATATAGCGAAGCGCAAAGAATACGCCGACGGCGAAAGGAACTGAAAGGACGAGCATCAGTATTTCCGATGATGGAAAACCAACAAGCATGGCAATAATTCCTATCAATGCCGGGCCGATGGCAAGAAGGAATGAAAACAGCATCGAAAGCATTACCCACGGATCCTGTTTGATGGGCAAGGCTTCGTTCTTCCAATCTAAGTTCGGATGATGGAGGCCGATGATCAGCGAGATGCAAGCTGAAAGAATAATGTAAAGCGCAATGTACAGAGCCGCCGGAAGAAGGCTCAGAACGCTAAGCTTAAGCGCGATACAAAAAGCGGTCAACAGCAGCAGTGCGAACGGAAGCGTGAAAACCATGTGCAGCTTTAGCTTGGCAACCAGTATCTTGCGCGGAGGGATCGGGTATGATTTGAGCACCCACAGCGTTTTTCCTTCGAGCGATATCGATGGAGCGGTAAACAGTGCCATTGATGAAAGCATGGTCACCAAGAATGCAGGTATGAGCGGAATCATATCGCTGAACATAGAGAAGCTTTCTGATAATAATAAGTTTCTTATTGCGGTGGCCTTGATGATTATCGCCACAGAAGCGATCAGCATAAGAATTGAGCTCATGCCGCAGTTCAACAGATATACCGGACTCCCGATAAGCCGTTTCAGTTCCTTGGTGAATAATGCGCTTCCAACGGATGAGCTGCGCTTCTGATAGCCGCGGAATTTGGTCCTTGGCAAAGCGGTCTTTGCTGTTGCAAGCTTGACAAAGCTCTTGCAGAGTATAATGAATGTGAGGAGCAGAAGCAGTATCGATGCGATGCTGAATATCGCCAAACCGGAGATGCTGCCCGTGGATCCGGCGCCGTATAGATAGAAAGGATACAGCGCTGAGTGACGGATCGAAAGCGCAATCCCGTCCGCATTCTGAATAATTGCAGGCAGGAGCGTCTGCATCTTGTTGATTGCGTAAAAATAGATGACAAGGAATGCAGCGGAGATAACCAAGTTCACGATGTTCTTGCGTTTGATCCTTGAAAGCGCAAGCGCGATCAGCCAGCCGATAAAGCATGTGATAACGAGGGTAACAAACGAGAGCATAAACATCATCAGCAATGTGCAGATAACTCCGAGCACCCCGGGCTTTGCCGAGCTGAAATAGACGATCAAGGCGGGAACAAACGCCGTGAGCTGGAATAAGAATGAGCGAATGTACACGATGAAGAGCCTTGATAAAACGATATGAATTGGCTTTATCGGGTACGAGAGCAAGAGATCGTTATCGCCGCATACATACAGTTCGCTATAAGTGCTGAATACGCTTCCGAAAACGCCGAGGGCGAGCGCTGCAATGCCGATCAGCGCAAAGAACAGCCAATCCAGGTTTGTTTCATGCAGTACGGGATACAGCTCGTTCGAAGCGGCAAAGAACATTGCGCCAAACACCATGAACATGTACCCGAATACAATCACAAACAGCACCTTCATACCGACGCCCTGCTTCTTACCCTTCCGTTTATCGTATGTGAAAGGGGACAACAGCTCCTTGATCTGCTTTTTTATCAGTATCTTAAGCATCTGCTCCCTCCAGTTCAAGGAAGATATCCTCAAGGCTCGTATCGCCCTTGACCTCTTCCATGGTGCCGCAGCGGATGAGCTTGCCGTTTTTGATGATGGCTACACGGTCACAAAGCTTTTCTGCAACCTCGAGCACATGGGTCGAGAAGAATATCGCACCGCCCCTGCTGCAAATATCGCGCATCAGCTGCTTAACCGCATGGGAAGCCTTTGGGTCGAGCCCGACAAACGGCTCGTCCATGATAATAAGCTTCGGATCGTGAATAAGTGCCGAAATTATTGCAAGCTTCTGCTTCGTACCGTGAGAATAGGCACCGATGGGTTCGGCAAGCACGTTCTTCAGCTCAAATAACGAAGCGTACCGCTCTATTCTCTCCTTACGGTCGAGCGCCGATATGCCGAAAATATCTGCGGTAAAGTTCAGAAACTGTATGCCGCTCATAAAATCGTAAAGATCGGGATTATCCGGAAGGTATGCGAGCACCTTTTTGCAGTCAAGCGGATTTTCCTTTAGCGAGATACCATTGATATAGACCTCTCCCTCGTCGAAATTGAGTATTCCACAGCAGGATTTGATAGTGGTGGTCTTGCCTGCGCCGTTATGACCGATGAAGCCGCAGATCTCTCCCGGCGCGATATGAAGACTCAAACCATCGACAGCCTTCTTGTCGCCATACCGTTTGGTCAGATTTTCAATTCTAAGCATGTTGTTCTTTCCTCTCTGTCAGTAAAAATAGGAATGTTATCTAAAGCAAGTATAGCACTCCTTTCAGTGTATTGCAAGAAAAATGCAGTTGACAAGCGGTTGGATTTGTTGAAGCGTCAAGCATAGGTGACACTTTGAGCCATGATTAATTCCAAACTCGAGAATGCGTTGAAGATTGTGAGATCCCGGAAAATCATTCTTACACAAGAGCAGGTTCTCATTTCTATGGCTGTTCGCGAAATACATTTATACCACAGGAGAACCTTCTCTTGCTGCTTATTTGTTACCCATGTATGGTACATCAGCAAACATTAAATAAATTTGTTTTGACTTCTCTTGACTATCTTAAACATTTCTGATATATTAAATGCAACGACACATGTGACAGGAGTTGGCTGTTATGGCGATTGGTAAGCGTATCCATTCCTTACGCAATATGCGGAGTATGACGCAAAAAATCTTGGTCAGCTGTTGGGCTCCCCGGATAAGTCTGCCTATGTTCGGTCGGCACAGTATGAAACAGGGGCAAGAAACCCGAAAGCAGATCTGAAAAGTGCACAGGCAAATGCACCGGATATTTCGCCGTTGGCGCTGTCTGTGCCGGACATTGACTCCTACCATGGTCTAATGAACACGCTGTTTATCATGTTGGACAGATACGGCCTCAAGATCGACGAGGCGGATTGGGAAGTCTGCTTAAAGGTCGATGTTTGCAAAAACAAGGATGCTGCCCGTCTGCATGAAATGCTTTGAGCCCGGCGTCAGGCTGCTGTCATGCTCAAAGCAGGCGAGATCACACAGGAAGAATACGACCGTTGGCGGTATAAGTATCCCGAATTCGATACCACGCAGCGTTGAGTAAAGGTGCCATCGCAAGGGCTTAGTGATATGTTGGTGGATGATCTAAGTGGAGAAAGAGAATGATGGATTATATTGAAGCCCATAAATTTTCCAGCAATAATAAAAGAGATCTTGAGAAGGATGCGAAATGCGGCTGTTTTTACTGCTTAGAGATTTTCGACCCAAAAGAAATTACAGAATGGCTTGAAGATGCATCCGGCACCGCAATATGCTCATTTTGTGGGATAGATTCTGTTATAGGTGCATATACTGGATATCCGATCACCCCTGAATTCCTGGAACAGATGCGCCAATACTGGTTCTAAAGCAATAAGAAAGGAGCTAACTGCCTTAATCAAAATCAGTTAGCTCTTTATCTTTGAATAATGAAATTTTGTTGTCATTTCGTTGCCACGAAAGGCTCTAATCCTCGAAAAGTCCGGTGATTACCGGGCTTTTTCGACCTCTGAGATTATTCCCACTCTATCGTTCCCGGGGGTTTATCCGTGATGTCGAGAACTACGCGATTGACATGGGGGGTTTCGGCAATAATTCTGCTGCTTATCCTCCGGAGAAGGGGATAGGGAAGCTCGGCAAATTCGACGGTCATGGCATCGGTGGAGACGACGGCACGGATGCCAATGATGTAGTCATAGGTGCGCTTGTCACCCATTACGCCCACGGTCTTCATACCGGTAAAGACGGTGAAGTACTGCCAGATAGAACGGTCGAGTCCTGCCTTTGCGATCTCATCACGGAGGATGTAGTCGGACTGACGAAGAATGTCTAACTTTTCTTCGGTAATATCGCCAAGGATACGGATCGCGAGTCCCGGGCCGGGGAAGGGCTGACGCCAGACCAAGGGCGCAGGCATACCGAGACTTTCACCGAGGCGGCGAACTTCATCCTTGAAAAGTTTGCGAAGGGGTTCGACAAGTCCCTTGAAGGAGATATCGTCGGGAAGACCGCCGACATTGTGGTGGCTCTTGATAACGGCGGAACCGCCCATGCCGCTTTCAACGACATCGGGATAAATAGTTCCCTGAAGCAGGTAATCGGCACCTATCTTCTTGGCTTCCTCTTCAAAGACACGGATGAACTCTTCACCGATTATCTTGCGCTTGCGTTCGGGTTCGGATACTCCGGCGAGTTTGGAAAGGAAGCGATCCTTGGCATCGACCTCGATGACATTGAGACCTATTTCGTTGCGGTAGTAGTTCATGACCTCCGCAGCTTCATTTTTGCGGAGCAGACCGTGATCTACGAAAATGCAGGTCAGCCTGTCACCGATCGCATTATGAACGAGGGTTGCTGCAACGGAGGAGTCAACGCCGCCTGAGAGGCCGGCCACCACGCGGCAATCGCCGACCTGATTACGGATCTCTTCGATAAGCTCGTCAGCCAGGCTGTCCATGGACCATTCGCCAACGCAGCCGCAGATCCCATGCACGAAATTGTCAAAGAGGGTCTTGCAATATTCGGTATGAGCGACCTCCGGATGGAACTGCACGCCAAAAAGCTTCTTATCTGCGCATTCAATACCGCAGATATCGCAGCCGTCGGTGTGGGAAATTATTTTGAATCCTTCGGGACAGGTCAAAACGGAGTCGTTGTGGCTCATCCAGGTGATAGAGGTGGGTATACCCTTGAATAGGGGGCTGTCATCAAAATAGGTTAGGGTCTTGCCGTACTCCCTTGTCGGAGCGGGGCCGACCTTGGCGCCGAAATGACTGCTCATAAGCTGCATTCCATAGCAAATGCCGAGCACCGGGACGCCAAGCGTATAGATGCTGTTGAGGCATGAACGCGCATCATCATCGTAAACGCTGTCCGGGCCGCCCGTAAGAATGATGCCGGAGAGGCCGCTGCCGACGATGGTATCGATAGATGAAGTCGGGGGCAGAAGTTCGCTGTACACGCCTGCCTCGCGAACACGGCGTGCGATGAGCTGATTGTATTGAGCGCCGAAGTTTAAAATAACAATTCGTTCCATAAAATACCGTCTTTTCTGTTTATTGGCGGGTGAGGTTAGGGTTCAGTCCCTGAAAACAATGCCTTCCGGCGTTGCCTTCTCTATAATGGCGAGCGAATAGAGGTCGATACCCATTTCGCGAAGCCTGTCGCCGCCGCCCTGGAAACCCTTTTCCACTGCGATGCCGATGCCAACAAGCTCTGCGCCTGCCTGCTCGATTATGCCGACAAGCCCGCGCATGGCTTCTCCTCTTGCCATAAAATCATCAACTATGAGGATCTTATCGCCTTTGTGGAGCCACTCGGCGGAAACGATGAGCGTGACCTTCTTATTATAAGTATAGCTCATGATCTCGCTTTTGAAAAGTCCGCCTTCGATATTATCGCTTTTTGCCTTTTTCGCAAAGATGAGAGGCAAACCCATTTCAGCGGCGCAGATCGTCGCAAGCGGTATGCCGCTCGCTTCAACGGTCATGATCGCGGTGATCTCACGCCCACCGAAGTGCGCTTTGATCTCCTTGGCAAGCTCACGCAGAAGCATAACATCCACACGATGGTTGAGAAATCCATCGACCTTAACAATACTTCCGGGAAGCACCTTGCCCTCTTGGGCTATTCTGTCCTTTAGTAACTGCATGAGCTTATCCTCCGCATACTATGTTTAACCTTAATTAAACCACGAAAATACTGTCAATTCAAGAGGTATTATGTATATATAACATAGATTTTGGGCGATATATCGGTTGCTTTTGATAGGAAAATGTCAAGCGCTCCCATTTGGCTCAAAGCGAGCAAAAACTCAAATATATCTTTTGACAATTATAGGGAAAAATGCAATAATAGCCTCAATAGAGTATTCAAGCATTTTCAGCCGTTTTTGGGCAATAGACATAGAAATGCTGAATGATTTTAACAGGAGGAAATACCCATGTTGTTTAACGACAAGACTTCCGTCAAGGAAGTACAGGAATTCATCGAGGACAACGAGATCGAAATGGTCGACTTTAAAATGGTCGACATTGACGGCAGGTGGAGGCATATCACCATACCCGCAGAGCGTTTCAATGAGGATACGATGAAGTATGGCATCGGCTTTGACGGCTCCAACTACGGCTATGCTCCGGTTGAGAACAGCGATATGGTGTTCATTCCGGATCTCAGCACTGCGGCGGTGGACCCCTTTGCCGAAGTTCCGACTCTCACCATGAGCGGCGATGCGATGATCATCTCCCGTCCCGAGAACAAGCCCTTTGACCAGTATCCGCGCAATGTCATCAAAGCCGCTGTTGAGTACATGAAGTCCACCGGCATAGCCGATGAAATGATCATCGGGCCGGAATTCGAATTCCATGTCTTTGACGACATCAGCTTTGAAACCAAGCCCGATTCCGTCCGCTGCGAGATAGATACCGAGGAAGCGGATTGGAACACCGGAAACTGCGGCGACGGATTCCAGATCCCACACAAGGGCGGCTACCACATCGGCGCACCCCAGGATAGGTACTACAACCTCAGAAGTCAGATGTGCATGCTCATGGAAGATTGGGGAGTAAAGGTCAAGTATCATCATCACGAGGTCGGCGGCCCCGGTCAGCTCGAGATCGAGGTCGAGCTTGCCGATGTAGCACAGATGGCGGATAACACCATGGTCACCAAGTACATCATCCGCAATGCGGCATTCCAGGAGGGCTGCACCGCAACCTTCATGCCCAAGCCCATCTACGGTGAGGCAGGCAACGGAATGCACGTACATATGCTCCTCAAGAAGGACGGACAGCCACTGTTCTATGACGAGAACGGCTATGCGCAGCTCAGCAAGCTTGCCCACAACTTCATGGGCGGACTTCTCAAGCACGCAAAATCCCTTTGTGCGATAACCAACCCGTCCACAAACAGCTTCAAGCGTCTGGTTCCCGGCTTTGAAGCACCGGTTACCATCGGCTATGCAACAGCTAACCGCTCTGCGGTCATCCGCATTCCTGCATACGCCAAGTCTCCGATGTCAAAGCGTTTTGAGCTTCGCAATCCCGACGGCACCTGCAATCCTTATTACGCATATGCTGCCATTCTGATGGCAGGCCTTGACGGCGTTATCAACGAGATCGATCCGTCTGCATGCGGCTGGGGTCCCTATGACTTCAATCTCTTCGATCTTTCCGACGAGGAGAAGGCAAAGATCGACAGTCTGCCCAAGACCCTTGACGAAGCACTTGAAGCGCTCAGGGAGGATCATGAGTACCTGACCCGTGGCGGCGTATTCCCCGAGAGGCTCATCAATATCTGGATCCAGCGCAAGTCCAAGGAAGCTGCAAGGATCAATCAGATGCCCCATCCCGCCGAGTTCGAAAGGTATTATGACCTTTAATTAATTGAATAAGCAATAGCCCTATTGAAGCAGCCGCAGCGAGAACCGCTGCGGCTGTTCTATGCCATACCAAAACTGAATTGAAGCAAGTTGATTTCCAAAGGGCATCGCATCGCCCGAGTTGCAAATATAAGCTCAGATGTTGACATCACATCCTGTTTCGGCTATAATGGAAACAAAAAAGGAGAATTTTGTTTCCGAGTGAAAGAGAAGATAATTGATGCATCCATTGAGAGTCTAAGGCAGGAGGGATTGAGGTTTTCCGTCGATGTTTTGGCAAACAGGCTTAGAATATCCAAGAAAACCATCTACAGAATATTCCCTAACAAAGAGGCGCTTGCGTTTGCGCTGTATGAAAAGTATTATGCCGATGCGGTGATGAAAGCCGGATCAATAATAAGCAGCGGTTTACCGTCTGTTAGAGAATCACTGCTCCGATTGTACTTCGATTCAAAGATGATGACGCGCAGGGATATCTTCAACAAATACAAGCTCAACGAGCTGCTGTCCGCTTATGCATCGGAGCAGAGCGATTCGTTATGGAAAATCGTGTACTCGGCTTTTTACTGCGAAGCAAATGCCCGCCATGAAGCGGCAACGAGGACAATTGTTGATGGCGCGTTTGAAAAGCTCTGTAACGATGGTGCTTCTCCAGATTATGTTATTGAAAGGTTAGCTGCAATTCTATGATTATCGGACTTCTTCGTATTTTTGCAATCGTGAGCGTCGCATTTATCTGCGGCAAGCTTATCTCCAAGCTAAAAATGCCAGCTATTCTCGGATGGCTCATTGCAGGCATCGTCTTCGGTCCGTATCTCGCAGGAGTTGTTACTCTTGAGACCACCTCATCGGTATGGTACAAGATATTTATCAAGGTGTTTGAGTGTTTCGCCGGCGTAATGATAGGGCGTGAGATAATTTTCAAAAAGATCGCCAAATCCGGCAAACAGATTATCGGAATAACATTCGTACAGTCAATCGGAACATTTCTGTTCGTTACTGCGGCATTTGCCGTGGTATTCTTGATTGCGGATATTCCGGTCTATCTGGCATTCATATTCGGAGGAATAGCATTGGCGCCTGCGCCTGCGCCTGCTCTGTCCATCGTCAATGAGTACCATACAAGCGGCCCTGTAACAAAAACCTTGATACCACTGGCTGCAATCGATGACATTATCGGAGTTGTTGTTTTCTTTACGGTCATTTCGGTCGTAAGCGGAGTACACGGCAGCTAGGCGGTAACTCCTTTAGCAATTATCGGTATCGTTCTGCTCCCATTCGTCATAGGTATTTCAACGGGAGCGGCAGCGTCATTCGTTATGAAGAGGGTGAAGAGCAAAAAGGTAAGATTGGCACTTCTGCTGGCTTTTCTGTGCATTTCAACGCTTTGCGGTTTGCTCGTCGACTGCTATGTGTTTCATTCGTTCAGCCTGAATTACCTGCTGATAGGAATGGCGTTCAGCGCGACGATCGCAAATATTCTTCCCGAAGAAGAGCTTGGGGAGACCCTTAAGCTCTATGACCCAATACTGAATCTTGCGCTCGTTATTGTCATTGTGAACCTCGGAATGCCGATGGACTATCGCCTGATAGCCGGAGCGGGGATCTTTACGGCGATCTATATCATTTCAAGAGCTGTCGGCAAGATTGGGGGCGCATATCTTGGAGGCAAGCTCACGAAGGCGCAGCCAACCGTTACTAAGTATCTTGGGTTTACATTGCTTCCGCATTCCGGAGTATCCTTGGTGTTTACCGGGATAGCAGTAACTACGCTGAATTCCATCGAGCCTTCACTCGCCGCTATCGTATCGGGTACGATAGTGGCAGCAGCGATCATCAATGAGATAATCGCGGTTATTATCGCAAAATTTGCTTTCAAATGGGCCGGAGAGATCAAGGATATTCACAACGAATAATTGTTCCTTATCAATTCGGCAGATAATATCGCCCGGATGCAGAACATCCGGGCGATGCGTTTACATTTCACTATTGAATTATAGGTTAAGCGCCCATCTCATAATGATATTTGCATCGGCAATGCTGATCGTGCCGTCTCCGTTCGCATCCGCCGCAGCAATCGGCTCGATGAGGCTCAATGCCATTCGCATTGCAAGGTTAGCATCTGCTGCGGTAACAACGCCATCTCCGTTGACATCACCTGGCACCTCAGGCATTGGGGTGGGATTGGGAGTAGGAGTGGGAACAGGCGTGGGCGTAGGATCTGGCGTTGGGTCGACGACGGGCCAAGGCTGGAGGAAAAGCAGACAGGTGAACCTGTAATCCGTTTCTCCGATAATGTTTACGGTATGAGTCTCCGGGTCGATGGTGCAGAGCAGCGAGTATGGGGTTCCCCCAACATTCTTGACCGCACCCCAATAGACCAGTCCGTCCACATAGTTATAGGTCAGCGACTGGGTTATCGGGTAGACACTGAAACCTGCATCGCCATAGAGCGTATAGTTTCCGTTTGCATCAAACTCAACAATCCTGTTGGTAAGGGAATCAACCGCAATAAATCTTCCGTTTCCGATACATGAAATTCCGACGGGGAGGAAATCATCAAAACGGTAACACTCGGTCAAAGCACCGGTAGCAAGATCCGCTGTGCCAAGGAAATAGCCCTCACCTGCAAATTGGCTCTGATCGAGAGCATAGCCGTCCGCATATACAAGACAGTATACCGTTCCGTTATTGGGGTCCATGTCCATGTCGTAGACGAGATAGGGGGCGCAGTACCCTCCCGTAGGCATCCACTCCCATTCGTCCCCGGCGAGAGGACATGCGTACAGCATGAAGCCGTATTCATCATAGGCATAGATGACACCGTCACAAAAAACTGCGGAATACAGTATGTAGGGCGGCATGCTCGTTTCATAGACATCGTTGACATCATTGGTGTTTATAGCAAACCATGAATAAACGCTGTCCCCGTTCGGAATGGTCTCGGTGCAGTATCCAATCAGCCTGTCTGTCAGATCCGCCGGCGGAGTGGGGGGAACAGGCGATGCGGTCGGTGTAGGCGTGGAAGTCGGCAGGGGTGTCGGATCGGATGTCGGGGCAGGAGTCTGCGATGGGTCGTCGGGGTCGTCGGGGTCGTCGGGATCATAGGGAATGAACATTCCGGTGATATCCGCATTGTATTGCAGTACGCCAAGGTCAATGCCTTCTCCGGTCATAGGATCGATCTCGATAAGATGGCCTTCGATCTCGGTGTTGAAAGCACTCCAATAGATCTTTCCGGTGTTGTGGTCGTATGCCATGGACTGGCGGAAGTACACGCTGCTCCGGCCCGTGCTGCCGACAAGGCTCAGCTGACCGTTGGTCTTATCCACCGTATAGAGGTATCCGTTCCCGGCGATACCGTATAGCGTGCCGTCTGTCGAACAGCAGAGCGTCCAAAGCCGCATGGGCAGCGGGGCAACAAGCTCCTGTTCGCCGTTGGACATATTGCTGACCCTGTAAAGACGGTTGTCCTCGCGGATGCAGAACATAGTATTTGTGCTGTAATCGTATGCCATATCGAATGTTCCGGTCACGGTTACACGGTCTGCTGGGTAATGGTAGCGCCAGTTATCGGCGATATCTATGTAGAAGAATTCTCCGTCGCTGTCATAGCCGTAAACATAGCCGTTATAGTATTCTGCGGATTCGGTATAGTAATCTCCGTTCGACCTGCCGAGGGTCATACTGCCCGGATTATCGGAGCTGAAGGATGCCCAACAGAAATCCGCACCGTTGCCCATTGAGGAATTGATGTAGTATAGATAGCCATAGATGGTGGTGGGGGGTGTAGGCTCGGAAACATTGACCGTACAGCCTGCGGTGAAATTGCCTTCAACGCTTTCCGCAATAATGGTGGATGTTCCTGTACCAACAGCGGTCACGACTCCGTTTGCATCGACAACCGCAACGGAGGTATCGGTACTGGTAAAGCTTATCCCCTGTTCGGTTGCGTTGACGGGAAGCACGCAAGCTTTGAGCGTCCTGGTATCGCCTATCTCGAGGTTCAGCAGGGTAGGATCGATGCAGATGCCTTCAACCGCATAGGTCTCGGGTACTCCGTCGGGATAGTAGTGCATGAAGCCTCCGATAAGCTCGATCCCTTCGCCGATCTTGCCGATATAGTTTGCTTCGCCGGTTTCGGTATTGATGATATTGAGCATTCCTCCATCGGACGCACCCTCCTGCACCCAGTAGAGCGTGCCGGAGTTATGATCGTAAAATGCGCTCTGGTAGTAAGCGTACACATCTACCCTTCCGGTGTTGCCGATAAAGGAAGCCCTTCCGGTGGTCTTGTCAAGAGCGTAAAAACCTCCGTCGGCTGTTATCAGATACAGCTGACCTTCGGTCGAGCAGGCCATGGAAACCGTATTGCTGACGCCTACTATCGGGGCGACCCGTGTTGCGGCTCCGGTCAGGATATCGATGGAGAGCAGATATTCGCCGCCGGATGCTGCGCCAAAGGCAAACATGGTATCGGTTTCGTAGTCATAAGCCATATCGCATACGCTGTAACCAATCGGTTTTCCGATAACAATGCCCTGCCATGTCTTGGTATCAATGGCGGCGATCTCTCCGTTAACGGTGTACATATACATACAGCCGTTGTAGAATTCGCCTGCAAGATAGCTTTGATTGACATCGATCATGTGATATGTGATATCGGAAAGATCGGAAACATCAAAGCTTATGAATCCACCGGTTACATTATCCGGTTCATAAAGCTTATAGCCGAATATCGTCCCTTCCAAGTCGATATCAAGCACGGTGATATCGCATTCAGCGGCAAACCCTCCATCGTTCGTTATGGCAGAGACGGTTGCTGTGCCTACTCCGACAGCGGTAACAAGACCATTCTCGTTTACGGCTGCGACATCGGTATTGCTGCTTTCCCATGATACACTCCTATCACTTGCATCAACAGGCATTACCTGCGCGCTCACGATACGCTGTTCTCCTATAAGAAGGCTGAGACTTTCGGGGGTCACGGTGACTCCGGTAACGGGAATGTTGCCGACTGCCACGCGCTTAAAGAGCATGTATTCATGGTTGGCAGTGGGCCAATAGCTGACATCCATAAAGCCGGTGCCTGTGCCGCGGATCGTCATATACTGATTGCGGTTGATATTGTAGACGACATGGTTTCCGTTTTCCTGGGTCGTGTATTCCCAGGCATAACTGTTGACTTCGCCGGTGGATAGGAAGCTTTGACTCGTAATGATGGCGTATTCATTGTCAGCCAGGCTCCGCATGGAGTAGCCTCCGCCGGGAAGAGCTTCAAAGCTCCAAAGGATATTATCCATTGTATAGCCGGAATCGACTATTGAGGTGAGCCTGTCCCCGGTAATGGTTACTTCAGGGATGAACAGGCCTTTGTTGACCTCTCGGTCTATGTTGCTGACAGCTCGAACACCATTGTTTGAAGCGGTGGCATCGACAACGACAGCATATACTCCGCCGTTCTCTATGGAATCGACGCGTTCATAGACATACTCCGTTGCGGCTGTCTCTGCGCCAATCGCTCTCGGGACTCCAATAGCAGAAGTGAGCATGACTGCCGCAGTAAGGATAGCAAATATGCGCTTGATGATCTTCATGTGTACTCCTTGATAAAGTGATAAATCTATAATATCACTTTTCAGATTAAAATTCAAACCCCAAAACCTATTTATATTTGCATTTGGCAGTAAACTCGGCTATAATTAAGGCGTCAACCGAAAATGGGGATTATTCGTTATATTAGCGTAGGTGAAACACACGCGCCTAACAAGAATAACGGAGGAAAATTAAAATGAAACATTATAGAATTTTTGCTTTTACAGCCCTTGCGCTTGCAATGGTGTTCGCAGTTACCGCATGCACACCGATCAACAATGAGCTCTCGACAGGGGATCCTGAGCAGCAGAGAGTAGAGATAGGACACCTTCAGACTGTGGATCCTGAAGGCGATCTGAAGGATAAGAGGGACGATGGCAGCGGCTTGCCGTTTGTTGATAACTTCGTCGTTTGCTATGACGGCTACTACCCTCAGCTCCATATCCCGACCATGGCGGTGTTTAACAGCTTTGAGGAGTATAGCGCCGGCATCATGCAGATCCTGAATCCGGACAGCAGCTCTTCGCTGGCAGTTCCGGGAGCAGTGAGCGGCGACGACAAACGCGTCAGTGAAGGGCTTGAGAAATTCAATAACAAGGAATATTTCAATAACTACTATGTAGTTGCATTCAGTATGGAGCTCAACAGCGGCTCCACAAAAGTGGAGCTTGTCAAGGTCGCAGTTGACGGCGGCGTTACCAGGATATATCTGTCCAGCTATATTCCCGGCGATGTCGGAACCTGCGATATGGCATCGGTCCATGTGTTTATCGGCCTTAACAAGGTTAAATTTGACGGCTACGGAAAGATTGAGATCTATGTCAATAACGTGCTTGTGAACTTTGCAGGCAGTGACGGAAGTACAATGTAAGACTCCGGAGGTTTGAATGGAGCAGAAGGAAAAACATGGGAATAAGCCTGGGAAGCGTATTGCGTATATGGTGATGATTGGCGTTCTTGTTGTCCTGATCGCCGTTTCACTCACTATCGGTATTCCCGAATACCAAAGAAAACAGGAACGCGCCAGACAGATAGAGCTGGAGACGGAGCAGAGGCTTGCCGAGCTTGCCGAGCTTGAGCTTCAGTACAACACCATGAGCGGTAAGATTAACTATACCGCAAGCCAGGAATATCTGCTTCGCTACGCAAGGGAATACCTTGGTTACCTTCTTCCCGGCGACATCAGGATTGATGTTGATAACCCGGATGCTCCCGTACCTACGGCTCAGCTTCCTCTTGTGACGGCAAGGCCCACGCCTTCACCGGAACCCACCGGAACAC
The DNA here is from genome assembly GCA_900542285.1 of uncultured Clostridium sp. Taxonomy (GTDB): domain Bacteria; phylum Bacillota; class Clostridia; order Christensenellales; family CAG-138; genus PeH17. The sequence continues at coordinate 5,031 of UQNF01000011.1, read as the reverse complement.
CGGAGGTTTGATATGGCAGGATTTCGCTATGCTATCATAGATATAGGTTCAAATTCCATTCGCTTCCGGCGCCCTGACGAAAGGAATAAACTGGTAGTTACGACTCGTCTGGGTGAAGGCATCGCCGAAAACGGTATGCTTCGTGAAGCGAATATGGACAGGAGCATCAAGGTCGTCAGGGCCATGGCGGCAAACGCAAGGCATATGGGCTTCGTTCCTGCGGCTTATGCGACAAGCGCGGTGCGTGATGCAAAGAATCAATCCGAGTTCGTTAACAGGGTTTTCGAGGCTTGCGGTGTTCGGGTCGACGTTCTGAGCGGCGAAAGGGAGGCGGAATACGCTTTTCGAGCCGCCGCAGAACCGAACGGCGGACTGATCGATATCGGCGGCGCTTCATTCCAGCTTGTAGCGGAGGGCTTCAGAATGAGCTTTCCCATGGGCTGTGTGCGCGGACGCGATATAGCTCAAAGCAAGGCGAATGTCCGCAGCTGTGACGAATGCTGGCAGAAACAGCAGAGCATAATAAGGGATGAAGTCGCCGGTCTTTTGAGGCTTCCTCGTATCCGTATAGATTCTTGGGTCGGCGTCGGCGGAACGATAACATCGCTTGCGGCGGTGAAGCTCAGGCTCAACACCTTTGATATCGAAAGAGTGGATTCGGCAAGACTGACCCATGCTGATATCATTGATTTGATCGATGAGCTTTCCGGCCTTGGCGAGCGGAGAAGGCTTGATCCAATGCTAAAGGCAAGGCATGATGTGATATTGTACGGAGCAGCCATACTGGAAGCTGTGATGGATGGGGCAAATATCCCGGAGATTTCAGTAAGCACCAGTGACGGTATGGAGGGCTATTTGGACTATTTGGAGACTAAGACGAGCTGATATGTTCGATGTTCATTCACATTCAACCTGTTCTGACGGAACCGAGACCCCTTCTGCGGTGGTGGAGATTGCCAAAGCAAGGGGGCTCGGTTTGTTTGCGCTCACAGATCATGACAGCATATCCGGAGTGCCTGAGGCGATGAAGCGTGCGAACGAGATCGACCTGCCGCTTCTCACAGGGTGTGAGATGGAGGCAAGCTTTTATGATAAGCTTCATCTTCTGTGTCTTGGCATGGATATTTCCGACCCGGGTTTCGTGAGGTTGGTGGAGCGTCAGCGTGAGTACCGTCTGGAACGCAACGAAAAACTTGATAAAAAGCTGCGCTCGCTTGGGTTTGATATTTCGAGAGTATTGAACACGGAAAGCGACTGTGTGACCCGCGCCCATTATGCAAGGGCTTTGGTAGATGCAGGCTATGCGGATGATATGAACCAAGCATTTGATAAAATTCTTGGCAGGGGAGCGTGTGCCTATGTTCCGCAGGAGCGTCTTTCCCCCAAGCAGGTCATCTCCGCAACGAAAAATGCGGGTGGGGTCGTTATACTTGCACATCCCATGCAGATGCGTTGTGAAGCTGCCCCGATGGTAAAGGAGCTTGTTGAAGCAGGAATATGGGGCATAGAAGCACATTATTATAATGCAACCGAGGGCGAGATACGGCGCTTTACATCTCTTGCTAGGGCTTACGGACTTTATGTTACCTGCGGAAGCGATTATCACGGCGCTGACAGACCGGAGGCTGTCATTGGGGAATGCTATCGGGATAATTATGAACTAAACCGCACTGAGCATGAACTGATGAGGAAGTTTTTCTAAGCCTTTGGGTCGTAGATATTCCGGCAAGTGCAATTCTTTCGATCGAATTAATTCCAAAAGAAACGAAGCTACAAAGCCCCATGCATTTCTGCATGGGGCTTGCGGTTATTCAATCAAGCTATGAACATTTGATTAGCAAATGCCCTGAGACATCATAGCGTCTGCAACCTTCTTGAAGCCTGCGATGTTTGCGCCGGCAACGAGGTTGTAGCCGAGGCCGCACTCTTCTGCTGCTTCGACGGATGCCTTGTGGATGTTGTACATGATGTTCTTGAGCTGGTTGTCGACTTCTTCTGCGGTCCAGCTGAGACGCTCTGCGTTCTGGCTCATTTCGAGGCCGGAAACTGCAACGCCGCCTGCGTTGACTGCCTTGGAAGGAGCAACTACAAGACCCTTATCCATCATGAAGAACAGAGCTTCGTTGGTGGTGGGCATGTTAGCAACTTCGATGTAGTACTTGGTGCCGTTTGCTACGATGCTCTCTGCTTCGGGCATACGAATCTCATTCTGATATGCGCAGGGCATGCAGATGTCGAACTTACGGCCCCAGGGCTTCTGACCGGGGAAGAACTCAACGCCGAACTTGTCAGCATAGTCCTGAACCCTGTTCCTGCCGGATGCGCGCATCTCGAGCATATAGTCGGTCTTTTCCTTGGTGCAAACGCCATCGGGATCGTAGATGTAACCATCGGGACCTGCGAGGGTGACGACCTTTGCGCCGAGTTCTGCTGCCTTGAGGCAAACGCCCCAGGATACATTACCGAATCCGCTGATGCCGATGACCTTACCTTCAATGGTGTCACCGCAATGCTTGAGGACTTCGTTGAGGTAATAAACTGCGCCGTAGCCGGTTGCTTCGGGACGAATAAGGGATCCGCCGTAGCTCCTGCCCTTACCGGTGAGAACGCCGTTCTCATATGCGCCGCGGATCCTCTTGTACTGGCCAAAGAGGAAGCCGATCTCACGGCCGCCAACGCCGATGTCGCCTGCGGGGACGTCGATGCTGGGTCCGATATGACGCTGGAGCTCAGTCATGAAGCTCTGGCAGAAACGCATGATCTCAGCGTCGGTCTTGCCGTTGGGATCGAAGTCGCTGCCGCCCTTACCGCCGCCCATGGGGAGGGAGGTGAGGCTGTTCTTGAAGGTCTGCTCGAAGCCGAGGAACTTCATAACGGAAAGATTTACGTGAGAAGCGAAGCGGAGACCTCCCTTGTAGGGTCCGATTGCGCTGTTGAACTGTACACGGAAGCCGCGGTTAACCTGAACCTTGCCGTCACGATCGACCCAGGGAACACGGAACTCAATAACGCGCTCCGGCTCTACGAGACGCTCAAGAAGGCCTGCTTCCTGATACTCGGGGTGCTTTTCGATAACGGGTTCGAGGGACTTAAGGACTTCTTCAACGGTCTGAAGAAACTCGGGTTCGTGAGCGTCACGCTGCTGAACCTTTGCAAGAACTTCCTGAATGTAAGCGTTCATTCTTTAGATTCCTCCAAATTAGAATTATTGCAATTTGCTCTTGCGAGCAGCGACGGTGCATTCTGCGTTAATTGGCACATCTGCCCGCTATGAGTATCATAGAACACTCAATTCCCAATGTCAACCTTTATTTCGAAATATACTTTAATAATCTTGTTTTTTCAACATTATAACAGGTGCGTTCATCCATTGAACTTGGGTATTACGGCATTTTTCGCAATAGTCATTCAGTGCAGCTGCTCATTTCGTCATATCGTATGGCAAACATGCATAGCTTTATAGCATCACAATATGCAGGGAGGAGAATATGAAAGAATTGAAGTACGGGATGAGCGGTCCGGACGTTGAATTGTTGCAGCTTGCGATGCAGCGCAGCGGCTATTACGATGATGCCGTCGACGGAGTTTTCGGTCCGAGGACTCTCAATGCGCTGCACAGGTTCCAGGCAAGCTTCGGCTTGGCTTCCGATGGGATAGTCGGGAAGTATACATGGAAACAGCTTCGTCCGTTCCTGGTGGGATATTTTACGACCAAAATACGCCCCGGAGATACCTATTACAGGCTTGCCAAACGCTATGATACGACCGTTGCCGCTATTCAAACAGCAAACCCACGGTATAGCAGCGAGAATCTTGAAATAGGCGCGACGCTGATTGTTCCGTACGGCTTCGATCTCATTCCGACCAATGTTCACTATACTTCAGAGCTGATGGAACTGCTGATTGAAGGACTCTATGTGCGCTATCCATTCATTCAGGAGGGATCGATCGGGAAGAGCGTCATGGGCAAGCCCATCTACTCCATTATCATTGGAAATGGGGAGAAGCAAGCATTCTTTAATGCATCGCATCACGCCAATGAGTGGATAACAACGCCTCTTGTTATGAAGTTTATGGAAAGCTATCTGAATGCCTACATGAATAAGTCAACTATACTGGGCAGAAAAGCGGAAATGCTGTATGAAACCACAAAGCTGTTTGTCGTGCCGATGGTCAACCCCGATGGCGTAGATCTTGTGAACGGAGCTATCGATAAGTCCAATCATTATTATAAAGAAGCAACTGCCATCTCCGCTGCGTATTCGTTCATACGATTTCCGGAGGGGTGGAAAGCAAATATCGCCGGAACCGACCTGAATCTGAACTATCCTGCAGGCTGGGATCAGGCAAAGCAAATTAAATACGCCAAGGGGTATGTATCTCCGGCGCCAAGGGATTTTGTAGGGACTGAACCGCTGTCGGCTCCCGAGAGCAGGGCTGTCTATGACTTCACATTGGCAAACAACTTCAAACTAATTCTTGCCTATCATACGCAAGGGCAGGTTATCTATTGGAAGTTCCATGAGATAGAACCGCCGCAAGGATATGAGATTGGGCAGGCGCTTGCGCAGGTCAGCGGATATCTTCTGGACACAGTCCCTGATGAGAGCAGCAATGCCGGCTATAAGGATTGGTTCATTCTGGAGTACAACAGACCGGGCTACACTGTGGAGGCAGGACTCGGGATGAATCCTCTCCCTCTCGCACAGTTCGGAACAATGTATCGAGATAACGCAGGGTTGATGGTCACGGCTCTGGAGGAGACAGCAAAGCTTGACTAAATGATGAAACCGGGACAGTGGGCGGCTATAATAACAGCTGCCCATTTTTTATGTATTAAAAGATATATCAAATTATTTTGAAAGCATCTGAATGAGCTAACGAGAAAAAAGCCAATAAAATAAAGGGAAAATGGCCGAAATTAAACTCAAAATAATAATTAAAAAATTCAAGAAAAAAGTGTTGACAAAGGGGAGGAGGGGTGATATAATAGCGGAGCTGTCGCAGGGAAGCGAAAAGCGAAACGGACAG
>UQNF01000010.1 GCA_900542285.1 uncultured Clostridium sp. | reverse complement strand
TTCCCATGAAGCAGATTCAGGAATGGCTTGGTCACAGCGACTTCTCAACTACGGCAAACATTTACGCACATCTGGATTACAGCTCGAAGCTGACTTCAGCTGATGCGATGCTCAATGGTTTGGGACTTGTTCCGAACTAAAAAAGAAAAGCCAGCAGCCGGGAAAACCGGCTACTGGCGGACATTCTGGCGGAGACGGTGGGATTCGAACCCACGGACCCTTGCGGATCAAACGATTTCGAGTCGTTCTCGTTATGACCACTTCGATACGTCTCCGTATTACGATGTTAGAAAAACGCTCAATGCTTATTGTACTTCATTGATGAGGAATTTGCAAGCACAAAATGTTGGAAAAATGATATAAGATTTCTTGTGGATTTATGCTTTGAAATTCCCCTATCAAATGCTGCTCCATCCCCCCTTTCCGGTGAAAATGCGGCAGTGAATATCGGTGCGGCATTTACTATTGAGGATTATCGAATTCAAGTTTGTTTGCCAAATCGGCGGTTTCCTCTTGCGAAGAACGGCAGGTTATGTTATAGTTCAGTTAGAGAAAGGACAGTGGTGAGCATCAATACTCAGGTTTTCAATGCAAGAACTCAGAAGGAGAACGGTACTGCGCTCGGCGGTCGGACGATCCGCGCCGGTGGGCTTGTTGCGTTCCCAACCGAGACCGTATATGGGCTTGGCGCAAACGGTATGGACGGCGAGGCTGTTAAGAAGATATTCGAAGCCAAAGGAAGGCCCAACGACAATCCGCTCATACTGCATATTGCCAAGAAAAGCGACGTTAAGCCCCTTTGGAAGCATGTGCCCGATAATGCAAGACGGCTGATGGACGCATTCTGGCCGGGACCGCTGACACTCATCTACCTAAAGAGCGATATCGTACCTGAAGAGGTCAGCGCCGGACTGGATACCGTGGCGGTTCGAATGCCCGAACATAGGACGGCCTTGGCTCTTATCCGTGCCGCAGGCGTGCCCATCGCCGCACCGAGTGCCAATATTTCCGGTAAGCCCAGCCCCACGACTGCCGAACATGTGCTCGAAGATCTTGACGGCAGGATCGATGTCCTGCTGGACGGCGGCCCATGCCGGGTCGGAGTTGAATCGACTGTAATATCGCTTGTGGGGAAGCCCACGATACTTAGGCCCGGAGGAATAACAAAGGAAATGCTTGAGCAGGTGATCGGCCCTGTTGAAGTCAATTCAGCAGTGCTTAAGCCGCTAAGTGAGGACGCTGTCGCCGCTTCTCCCGGTATGAAGCATAAACACTATGCTCCGGACTGTGCGGTGGTGGTTGCCGAGGGCAGTCCGCGTCGGGCAGCCGACATAATCAACCGTGAGTATGCGCTTGCGGAAAGCGAGAACAAAAACTGCCTTATTTTTGCAACTGAGCAAACTAAGGGCTATTACAAGGGCAAGAATTATGTTATAATCGGTGACAGAGAACAGCCCGAAACGCTTTGCGCAAACCTTTTTGATGCGCTTCGCGAAAGCTCCCATGGCGTTGACATCATCTTTGCCGAGAGCATTCCCACGGAAAACGAGGGGCTTGCGTATATGAACAGGCTTTTAAGAGCTTCCGGCTTCACCGTACTCAATAATTGATTTGGAGAATTGATATGAAGATTGCAATAGCAAGCGACCACGGCGGATTTGCGCTCAAGCAGCAAATCATGAACTATCTTGAAGAGCTTGGCCATGAATACAAGGACTTCGGATGCTTCAGCGAAGAAAGCATGGACTATCCGGATATTGCCTTTCCTACCGCCAAGGCGGTTGCAAGCGGCGAATATCAACGCGGCATTCTCATCTGCGGCACCGGCATAGGCGTTTCGATCTGCGCCAACAAGGTCAAGGGTATCCGCTGTGCGCTCTGCGGAGACGTGCTCTCGGCGGAGCTTACCCGTCAGCATAACGACAGCAACATGCTGGCAATGGGCGGCAGGATCATCGGTGTTGAAACGGCAAAGGCTATTACAAAGTCATGGCTTGAAACCGAATTCACCGGCGGAAGACATCAAAGACGTATAGATAAAATAAGCGAATACGAAGGGTAAGGCCAAGGTCGCCCCAAGAGCGTGTTCGGAGATCAATCAGTTAAATACCATACATTTGGAGGCAAACATGGAAGACTATATGAAAAATGTAACCGTCATCAATCATCCGCTGGTTCAGCACAAGCTGACGCTGATGAGGGACAAGAACACCGGAACAAAGGATTTCCGTATGCTGCTTAAGGAGTTGTCCACGCTCATGGCATACGAAGTCACCCGTGACCTCCCCTTGGAGGAGATCGATATCGAGACCCCCGTTGCGCCGATGAAGGCATATGTGCTGGCCGGAAGGAAGCTTGGCATAGTTCCCATTCTGCGTGCGGGTCTTGGCATGGCGGAAGGCGTCATGGAGCTTATCCCTGCCGCAAAGGTCGGCCATATCGGCCTTTACCGTGATCCCGAGACGCTCAAGCCTGTCAGCTATTATCGCAAGCTGCCCAGTGACACCTGCGACCGCGATATGATTGTCGTAGACCCCATGCTTGCCACCGGAGGCTCCGCTGCGGAGGGTATCCGAATCGTCAAGGAAGCCGGATGCAAGACCGTTCGTCTCATGTGCCTCGTCTCCGCTCCCGAAGGCATAAAGGCGCTGTATGAGCAGCATCCCGATGTCCGAATCTACACCGCCGCTATCGACAGCCACCTGAACGAGCACGGATATATCGTTCCCGGTCTTGGCGATGCCGGTGACAGGATATTCGGAACTAAATAAGCCTTATATGTCCAAAGGCAGGTCGGCTAAGCCATACAACCAAGCAATCTTCGTTACGAGAAATGCTGTTTGTGAGTTCGACACTTTAGTTCCGGTTTGTTCAGTGTTTTCCGTTTGTGCAGCATGAGCTGAACCAACCGTTATATGAATACATAGAGAAACGCCCGATGGTTTTTACTGTTTGGGCATTTCTCTTTCGGAGACTGATTTGGTGCTTTAGGGCGAATAGGGATGTGCGGGAGGATAATGGTGCTTTTAATTATAATCGCAATAGCAGTAATTGCATTTGTCGCTCTGATTATCAAGAGCAGCGATGTCCAAACCCTATCCCCCGAAAAGGTCGCAGGCAAACGCGGAGAAGCTGCTGCGGCAAACATTATAAGGAGCGTACTTCGCAAAGGGGATCTGCTGCTAACCAATGTTGAGATAGACTGTGACGGAAAGAAAACAGAGCTTGACAATGTTATCGTCAACAAGAATGGTGTTTTTATTATCGAGGTCAAGAATTACAGCGGCAGCCTTGTAGGTTGCGAAAGTGATTTTGAATGGTATAAATACCACACAAGCAGAGGCGGAAACGTATATGTAAAAACCGTCAAAAATCCAATCAGGCAAGTCAAAAGACAGATATACATACTCGCGCATTATCTTGAATATTTCGGAATCGACGTGTATGTCTGCGGTTATGCGATTTTTCTGAATGATAATTGCCCGGTTTCGAGTCCATATGTCTTATCAGGGATTAACGACATAGAGGTCGCCATTCATAGCGCCCGAAAACAGAGACTTGACGCAAAAACTATTCGTTATATTAATGGAATATTATCCTGATGTATCCAAATAATCCAAAGTGAAAACATATAAGCGGCTGCCGGGCAGTCCGTTTGGCTGCCCGGCTCTTGAAATTAAAATGAAAGTAAGTTAGCTAAAAAGCCCCGTGAGATAGTTCATTGCTGCATAGAAGGGGAATGGACACCTTGGTATTGGGTGTCCGCCTTCCCATCAGAGGTTTTCGTTTTTCAGTGCGTCGATCGGGTTGTCCTTCTTTATCTTGCTCATTGAGTACATCATCGTTGCAAAGACAACAAAGAACACGCTTAATGTCGCGATTCCGATCGCACGCCACGGCAGATGGAAGCTCGTTTCATATCCGGCAATGATCGAAAGGTAGATAAGATACGTGATACCGCATGACACCGGCAAGCCCAGCAGCAACGCTTTGGAACCGTAAAGCAGGCACTCATAGTTCATCATTCTGTTAAAGCCCTTTGCAGTCATACCGACCGATTTGAGCATTGCGAACTCGCGCCGGCGGAGGCTGATATTCGTGGAGATCGTGTTGAATACATTGGCCGCTGCTATCAGCGAGATCAATACGATGAATCCATAGGAGAACACTTGAATTATCAGAACCGTATTGCGGTTCGCTTCTTCATATTCAACAACATCCATAAGGCTCTTGGCATTAAACCCGTTATCCGCAAGAAGCGTTTCAATCGCCGCATAGCTTTCAACATGATCGTCGGAGATGACGGTGAAGTAATACCTGTTATCGTCCCGTTCATAGTAAGAAAGTACGGAACCTGCGAGGCTCATGGGATACAGAAGATTCACTCCGTCCTTTGTATTCAGGTAATACGGCCAATCGTAGATCACCTTCCCCGTTCTAAGCGTTTCTTCATGGCAGGCGCTATCCATAGGAACATCCAAGTATTCGCCGTCCTCATAATCACTGCCGTCATTCTTGACATAGCGAACGATACGATTTCCGTTTTCATCTTCTATCTCACCATAGCACAAATAGCCCTCGATCTCTCCGAGCCGCTTTACGGTAAATTCGCAATTATCGGATTTCAGGTACTTGACGGTTTCAAAGCGTTCCGCCATGCCGTTGAAGTAAGTGATACCGTCTACAGCAACCGCCAGTGGGTTCTCCGCATCCATGAACTTTTGCTCGCTCAAGCCGTTGTCCTTCAAAAGCGCTCTGAATGAAGTATCATCCACAAATACCACATAGGTATTGATGCTTTCGTTTGTTGGTTCCTCGCCTTCTTCCCGATCGGGCAATTCATCGAAAGATTCATTCACATCATCCGTCAGATATTTACGGTCAATCTCGGTATAGAGGTTCTCATTCTGTGTGCATGCGGCATTGGTTACGGATGCTGCGGATATAACCTTATCGAGCATTTCATTCGGCGTTATCCTATCAAAGTCGTCCCGATTGCATGAAAAGTACAAATCATACCCAACGGATGAAAAGCCTCCGTTAACAGACTCAACTAAATAATCCGTGAAAGCGGATGCGGAAACGAACAGGACGATGCTCATGAACAGGCTGAGTACCGTTGCCCTATACTTCTTTCTGCTGCGCTTATAGTACTTGTTGGCAAGCACACCGGGAAGTCCGAACAGCTTATATGTCAGTTTTGATGTCTTGACATCTTTTCCGTCTGCATTCACATCCTGATTCTGGCGTATAGCTTCAACCGCCGATACCTTTGTCGCGCGTTTGGAAGGTATCCAGGCGGAGATCAGCACGGTGATGAGTGCGACCAGGGAGGCAATGATCACGGAGACCGCCGATACGCTGAGCTTCATATCTATCGGGAAGCCCATCGCGCGGAACTTATCGCCAATAAGCATCAAAGTAACGCCTATGCCGCCTATTCCGGCAAGTACGCCCAAGGGAATGCCCACAATGCTGACCGCAAATGCTTCAAACAGTACCATGCGGCGGAGCTGTTTTTTCGTTGCTCCAACGGAAGCAAGCAGGCCAAATTGCTTCGTGCGCTCGGATACGGAGATCGAGAAAGCATTATATATCAAAGAAACGGAGCCGAACATTATCAGACCTATCACGATAGCCGCAAGACTGTAGAGCATGGTCTTGAATGTGCTGTAGCTCGATGTGCCCAGATACATAAGCACATCCGTGTTCTGATCTCCCGAAAGGTTCATCTCCTTCATGAATGAGTAGACCTTTTTTGGGTTTTGCATCCGAAAATAAACGTCATAGCTGTAATCGGCCGAGGATTCGCTGTCCGCGAGTGTGATCGCCGTGTACCCCGGAGCGGATATCTGCTCAATATCAACGCTCATACGCTCATAAAAGCCTGATACCGTATAGGTGCGTGTCTCACGGATCTCGAGCGTTTCGCCGTTGAAAACTTCCTTACCGTTCTCATAGATATAGCACGGATTGCTCTGCGTCATCGGTAAGCCGTCAAACATGCGCTGACCAAGCTCCAATGTCACCGTATCTCCGATGCTGTACTTGACTCCTCCGTTTGTGTACAGATGCTCCGGCAAGAGGATCTCCGCTGCCGAGGAGGGATATTCTCCGGAGATGATATGTATCGGAAGCGTTGAATCAACATCCTTCCCTGCGCCAAGCAGATAGATATACGGCTTGAACTCATTCTCGCAGCCATCGGCAAGTGCGTATCCAAGCTCCTGCAGATAAACCGCCGCTTCCACATCGTCGGAGCTTTCTATGCTTTTATAGGTCTCAAAAGAGGTATTGATCTGCCTGCCGTGCCAATTTCCGTCCGAATAGATGGAAGTCTCAAGACCATAGTTCAAAAAGCTGCTCGTAAAAGTCGTTACCGCGCATATCATCGCCGCCGAGAGGATAATGCCAATGATAGTGACAAGCGTTCTGGTCTTATTCTTCTTCAGCGACTGAAGCGTGACCTTATTGAATACATTCATCTGCGTATCACCTCATCACGAGTGATCTTCCCATCCTCAATGGCAAGTATGCGGTCTGCCTGCAGGGCGATATTCTCATCGTGGGTAATGATGATAAGGGTTTGATCGTATTTCTTGTTGGATACTTTAAGAAGATCCACGATCTCCTGACTGTTCCTGGAGTCAAGATTTCCGGTCGGCTCATCGGCGAGCACGACGGCAGGTGCGTTCATAAGGGCTCTGCCGATGGATACCCTCTGCTGCTGACCGCCCGAAAGCTGATTCGGGAGATGCTTTTCGCGTCCGACAAGCTTCAATGTTGTCATAAGCTCCGTCAGTCTGTCTCGGTTCACCTTTCTGCCATCCATGAGTACGGGAAGGGTTATGTTCTCGGTTACATTGAGCACCGGGATGAGGTTATAGAACTGATAGATAAGCCCGACCTGACGGCGGCGAAATATGGCAAGCTGCTCTTCATTCTGCGAATAAACATCGCAGCCGTCCATGTACACCTTTCCGCTTGTAGGCCTATCGACGCCGCCCAAAATGTGAAGCAAGGTCGATTTGCCCGAACCCGACGGGCCTATGATCGCCAAAAACTCACCCTTGCTTACAGAGAAGGATACATTGTCCAACGCCTTGACCATGTTATCATCCTTGCCGTATGTTTTGCAAAGGTTTTCAACCCTGAGTATTTCCATAGTTTTTTACTCCTTATTGTTGATTATGGGTCAATTATGCGATGTCAATGTGACACGGCGGTGACTCCTTTATAACAAAATCGTCACCTAACGAAAAGGAGAGCCGCCTATCAGACGGTTCCCTTATAAAAACGAATGATGAATCTTGCGCCGTTCGGCAGCCTGTTTTCCGCTTTTATCGTGCCGTTCTGGCTCGTAATTATCATTCTCGCCAATGCGAGGCCGATGCCAAAGCCCTTATCGTCGGAGTTCTTACCCTTATAAAAGCGTTCAAAGATATGCGGAATATCCTCGGAAGGAATACCCTCGCCGTTATCGGATATGACTATCTCGGTATACAGAGCATTGTCCGACGCACTGATCTCCACCATGCCGCCCTCGGGTGTATGCTCCATGCAGTTTTTAGCAACATTTGCTATCGCTTCGCAAGTCCACGATACATCACCGAAGAACTCTCCGTCAGCGGTCATCCTCAACGCCTGATCCCGCAGATCCATGGTAACCAGCAGCGGCGCGGTCGCTCTCTCAAGCAGTTTGGCAAGCGGTATTCTTTCCGCCTTGAGCTTAGCCGTCCCTGCGTCCAGCTTGGAGATCTTAAGCAGAGCGGTTATCAGCCAATCAATACGTGACAGAAGCTCATAAAGCTCGCAGGACAGTTTCTGACGCCGTTCATCGGTTATCCCGGGTTCTGAAATAAAGGACACGAGCAGATTTATAGAGGTGAGCGGAGTGCGTATCTGATGCGAAATATCCGCAATGGCATCGGCAAGATAAATTTTATCGTCCATTAGGCTCTGCTGCTGTTCTCGCAGGCGAATGGTCATCTTGTGCACCTCGCTCTGCAATATCCCCAGCTCCCCCTCCGCATACTTTTCAATATCAATATGCTGATCTCCGTGCAGAATCCGGTCTATATCAGCGGCAAGGTCGGAAATGCGTTTGTATCGTCTGTATGTTGCAGCGATATAGATAATTATGAACGCTCCGCATACCGCCAGCATAAGAAAGCCAAATCTTCCTTCCATAATAAACGCTGCCGCTGTCGCCGCTGCGGCAACGATGCAGTAAAGCAGCAGCGTCCTTTTGACTTCGGGGTTTCTGAACAGCTTCATCATGCGTCAACCTTATAGCCCAGTCCGCGAACCGTCTTTATCACGGTCGGATTCTGCGGATCATCCTCGATCTTTTCCCTAAGGCGTTTGATATAGACCGTTAGGGTGTTGTCATTTACAAACTCCCCTGCGATATCCCATATCGCCTCGAGGAGCTGTGACCTTGTGAGAACCATTCCTCGATTGCTGAGAAAAACCAAAAACAAGCGGTATTCGAGGGCGGACAGATACAGATCCCTGCCGTTCTTGTTCACGGTGCCCTTAACCGTATCCACCGTCAGTTCGCCAATATGGATTGCGGTTCCTGCGCCCCTTGTCAGACGAAGGATATTCCTTATCCTTGTTACAAGCTCCCTTGGCCTGAAGGGCTTTGAAATATAATCATCTGCGCCTATCTCAAACCCCGTAACGGTGCTGTACTCATCACTCGAAGCGGTTAGGAAGATGACGGGAATACCATAGTCGGCTTTTATCGCCGAACAGACGGCAAAGCCATTTCCGTCGGACAGTGAAATATCAAGCAGAGCGAGATCAAATCGCTCACTCTCGAGCAGCTTCATTGCCCCTGCCTGTCCCGATGCACTCTTTACGCTGTACCCTTCAGAAGTCAGGTACTCAGTAAGGTTGGCAACGATACCCTTGTCGTCCTCCACCAGCAGTATTTCTGTCATAATCCTCTCCATTCTGTTCGGCCATGATTTTATTCAACTATAGCATATAATCAAAAGCTTTTCAACCGAACTGTCCGCATATGCCCTCGCACCTGCAGGAGCTTAATAATATATCATTGTTTTCTGTCGTCCGTGTTGATTGTTCATCCTTGTTTATGTATACTCGTAACAGAGAATGCGGTGTAAGGGTATGGATGTGATTGAAAAGCTCAGGATGTCAGTCCCTATAAGCTTAAAAAGCATAATACCTCCCGGTTGAAAGAGGTTAGCAATGATAAAAAGAGCTATCGAGGGCGATGCGGAAGAATTAGCCTGCCTGGCAGTTTTGTTATGGAATAACCATGGCGTGGAGGAACTCCGTGATGAATTCGCTGATATGCTGAAATCGGATGAAGCGGCTTGCTTTATTGCCTATGAATCGGATGTTTCGGTGGGCTTTGCCCAATGTCAGCTGCGGCATGACTATGTGGAGGGAACGACCACCAGCCCGGTTGGCTATCTGGAGGGCATATATGTTATGCGGAATACCAAAACCATGGACTGGCAAAACAGCTCCTTGGAGCTTGTGAGAGCTGGGCAAGAGAAAAAGGCTGCACGGAGTTTGCAAGCGATTGTGAGCTGTCAAACGATGCCGGCTTTAGTTTTCATCTCAGCATGGGTTTCACCGAGGTCAACCGTATTATTTGTTTTAGAAAAACGCTGTACGATAGGAGTATGGAATGAAAGAGACGATATTTCAAATCGGAGAAATCCCGGCCGTGTTATATGGCGAGGAATCGGACCGGATTTATCTGTTTATCCACGGAAAATGCGGTAATAAGGAAGAAGCCGAAAGCCTTGCGGAGATAGTATGTCCGCAGGGAATACAAGTGCTGGGCATCGACCTTCCGGAACACGGCGCACGCAAAAGCAGTACGAAGAAGGCGGTGCCGTGGGATGTAGTGCCCGAGTTGCAGGACGTTTTGCGTTTTGCAGAACAGCGCCGGAAGCATGTGCTGCTCTGCGCAGTCAGCATAGGCGCATATTTTTCGCTTCAGGCGTTTTCCGAATATCGCTTTGAAAAATGCCTGTTTGTCTCCCCCATTTTGGATATGTCCGCGCTCATCGAAAAAATGATGGAATCGGCATCGGTGAGTGCCGAGAGGCTGCAAGCCGAAAAGGAGGTTTGTACAAGCTATGGGGAGCCTCTGTCTTGGGAATATTATGAATATGCAAAGCATCATCCTATCCTTGAGTGGAACAGTCCGACCGCAATTCTTTATGCAGGGCATGACGAGCTGACCGATCGCGAATCGGTGCTGGATTTTGCCAATCGCTTCGGCTGCTCTCTTCGGATTTACGAGGACGGCGAGCATTGGTTCCATACCGTCGAACAGCTTAATGTGCTTAGGGCATGGATACGTGAACAGGCGACAGACCATCGGCCGCTCCGGATAAAGATCCGCTGCGCAGAGCAGGCGGATATCCCCGATTGGCTCAACCTGGTAAATACCGTAGCTTCGGATTTCCCCGGGCTTGACATGGAGGATTATACAAAGACTCTGATTAAGAATGTTGGCAGAAAGACCGCACTTTGCGCGTACATAGGCGATTCTCTGGCAGGCATTTTGCTGTTTTCTCCGAAACTCCATACGCTTTCGTGCATGGCGGTGCATCCGAAATACCGTCGCTTGGGTGCAGCGTCCTTACTGATAAGCGAAATGCTGCGCCGTATGCCGAGCGGTGATATCAGCGTTACCACCTTTCGGGATGACGATCCAAAGGGCATCGCACCAAGGGCGTTATACCAAACATTCGGTTTTCTGCCGGAGGAGCTGTTTACCGAGTTTGATTATCCCGTTCAGCGGTTTGTGCTTCACCGCAGCAAATGAAACGTGACACCGCTCCGCACAAAAAGTCAAGCATCACGGGTCTATTACTGCTATAATACCCGCATACGGAAGGGAGGATGCTTATGGACTGGATCACAGGCATTCAGAGGGCGCTGGACTATATCGAAGCGCATCTGACGGACGATATCGATTATGAAGCCGCGGCAAGGGAGGCCGCCTCGTCGTCGTTTCATTTTCAGCGGATGTTCAGTATGCTTGTTGGCTATACGCTGGGCGATTATATCCGTATGCGCCGTCTGTCGCTTGCCGCCGATGAGCTTCACCATACAGATAAAAAGATCATCGATATTGCGCTGCAATACGGATACGATACGCCAGAAAGCTTTTCTCGCGCTTTCACACGCTTTCATGGCATCACGCCAACCGAAGCACGCCGAGGCTGTAATATCAAGTCCTTTTCCCGTCTTTCCGTTAAGCTGATTCTGGATGGAGGTAATATTATGGATTACAGGATTGAAAAAAGAGACGCTTTTAAAATCATCTGCCGAAAGAAGCAGGTACACAAGCCCCATGGCGACGCAGCGACCGCCGATATTTCGAAGTTCTGGGCCGAATGCAATGCGGACGGCACTATGGAGAGGCTATGCGAATACGCAAGCTTTGAACATCTCCATGGGATACTCGGAATATGCTTCTCCGATGAGCTGTCCGATTCCGCCTTCCCATACGGCATAGGCGCGGAATACAACGGCAAGCCGATAACGGATGACCGATTTGAAATTGCAGAGATCCCTGCATACACCTATGCGGTGTTCCAGTGCAGAGGCATAATGCCGGACGCATTCAAGGAAACGTACAAAAAGATATGCACGGAATTCTTCCCTCAAAGCAGCACCTACGAGTACGGCAGCGGTATCGAGCTTGAGGTCTATCCCTCGGCCGATGTGCAGAATCCCGACTATGTATGCGAGATCTGGATCGCAGTGAACGAGAAAAAGTGATAACGCCACAGCTCTAAGGTCTTTGACGCGGAGCCGAGGTCGTGTCACCTCTGCGCCGAATCAACCGGTCTGCGTTTTTAGGTCAAATCAGCTCGGCTTTGCCTTACGCAAAGCCGGGCTTTCTTCATATGACGAGAAGTGCCATGCTTCAACCATCTTTCGCATTTTGCATACATTAGATTCTCTTTGAAATAATCGCTTTGCCGGCAAATCCGAGTCAAAAATATATTAATATTGGCAGTTGACATTTCTAATCTAATCTGTTAGACTAAAATCACTCTAATGAATTAGACTAAGGAGGAAGCATAACGAATGGATACCCCCAAGGTGTTTGAGAGCGAATATCGATTTTGCACGATACTGTGGGATCACGAGCCGATAAAGAGCAGCGAACTCGTTGCGCTGTGCAAGGATCAGCTTGGCTGGAAGCCCTCAACAACTTATACGGTAATTAAGCGTCTGTCCGAACGCGGCGTTCTTAAGAACGAAAACACCATTGTAACGGCTTTGGTCGCCAAGGATGATGTGCAGGCAGCCGAGATCGATGAGCTTGTGGAGAAAAAATTTGGCGGCTCGCTGCCTGCTTTTGTCGCTGCATTCACCAAGCGCAAGAACATCAGCGAGGAGGAGATAGACGAGATCCAGCGAATGATCGATCGCTTCCGGCAGGAGTCCCACGATGACTGAGCTTTTTCTGAAGATAATAAATATGAGCATATCTGCAAGCTGGGTCGTGCTTGCCGTGCTTGTATTGAGGTTCATATTGAAGAAAGCTCCCAAGTGGGTGAATGTGCTGCTATGGGGTGTCGTGGCGATAAGGCTTCTGTGTCCCTTTTCCATCGAAAGTGCGCTGAGCCTGATACCAAATGCCGAAACGATCAGTCCCGAACTCATGGTCGAAGCCGCACCGTCAACGCAGGGCAACATGCCCACCATTAACACGATAATCAACCAAACCGCTGCTTCGCAGCATGCTTCTGCAGATACAGTGAGCGCAAACCCTCTGCAATTCCGAATCCATTTGCTTGCAGGGATATGGGCAGCCGGCATTGCCGCTCTGCTCCTATACTCCGCCATCAGCTATCGGAGCTTGTACAACAGAGTCCGCACGGCCGTTCGTCTCTGCGGCAGTATCTATCAAAGTGAGAATGTAAGTTCTCCTTTTATCTTGGGAATAATCAAGCCCAAAATCTACCTTCCGTTTAGCGCTGACGGCCAAAATATGGAATATGCTGCTGCGCATGAGCAGGCGCATATCCGTCGCAGGGATCATTGGTGGAAGCCGCTTGGATTTCTGCTGCTGGCAATACATTGGTTCAATCCCATTATGTGGCTTGCATACATACTGTTGTGCAGGGATATTGAGCTTGCATGTGATGAGAAGGTCATTAAGGATCTTGGGAACGAACAAAGAGCAGACTATTCGGATGCGCTGCTTTCATGCAGCATCAATAAAAGAATGATTACTGTCTGTCCGCTGGCATTTGGTGAGACAGGCATAAAAGAAAGGGTGAAATCAGTGATCAATTATAAAAAACCTGCCGTGTGGCTTATCGCAGTCTCCATTATTGCATGCATCGTCCTTGGCGTATGTTTCCTGACCGACCCGGAAGAGGCAAAACCGAAAGCATGGCCTGAACTTGAGGATATTCGCACCGGATATACCAAAGAGCAGGCGGAAGAGGACGGCTGCGTGGTAATAGAAGGATGTACGCTGCTTGCAGGCGAAAAGAGCTGGCTCGAATTTGTCAACAAGACTCAAGCCGGGAACTCTGCCATCGTGCGGGTCTATCAGGCCTATACGACGGATAGTGACTTAGAGTATACGGTCAAAGAGCTAAGCTATGACGGCGAAAAGTTTTTGCTGCAATTCTATGACAGAACCGGAGATACCGGCGAAGAGTTTCTGTCCTCATCGAAATACAGCTACCTCATTCGCAGCCCATATTCGCCGAGAGAAAAATGCTTCGACACCTACCTGCTGGCAAACGATCCCGAGGCAAGCACAGAAGGATACTTTGATTCTGCTTTATCAAGCTACTGCCTGTCATCTCTCACATTCTCCATTGATTATCGTGAAGAAGAATATGGTCCTTTCTTCTCATTTGACATTTCTGCGGAGGAAAAGGGGGATAATAACGATGGTGAGCTATCTTCCGGAATCGTTTATGCAGATAATATCTCAATTAGAAACTGCCATTTGATCTATATGGTTGCCGTCCCCGACGATCATTGATATTATTCCGCATTCGGAGCTGCTTTTATCGATATTGACGATGGTGAACGGTAAGAAAGATGCTTCCTCGGGCTTGGCGGTATCTCCGGAATTTCCTCCTGCACGCTCACCGTTTATGATAATTATTCCGTGAAGTATCGAGATGTGTTTTATGAATATGGCTATCGCTATTTGGCCGGCTTTGCAAAGGATGAGAACGGAGAAATCAAAGTACGCCTTGCAATACAGTCCGAACCCGACGAAACAAGTCTTTATTCCATAAAGCTGAATGAGAACGGACACCTGTATCTCGAAGGAAACGGTCGTGTATGGGAATGAAGGCACATACCAGCATCAAATGAAAACTGAAAACCTCGCGTGCTCGTTTTCCCTAAAAAATGGGCATGAGCAAACTACCGGTTGAAATAACGCCCTTGACTATGAGTAATCAAGCCAAGGGCGTTATAAAATCAAATAAGTATCATCGCTCCATCACATAATTGGTCAGGAAAACACCTTTCCGTTCGACCTGCTGTTTTCTCACTGCCCTATAACCCCTTTTCTCAAAAAAGCCTCGGGCAGTAACGGAAGCATGAGTAATGTATTTCGGAGCGTTTACTGATCGTTCCAATTCATCGCAGACAGCTGTTGCGATCCCCATATGCTGGAAATCGGAATGTACATATAGTCTGTCCAAATATCCCGTATCATCAATATCTCCAAAGCCTACGATGATGCCGTCGATCTCTGCAACAACTGTGCAGTGCGACAGGAACGTTTCGTTCCACCTATCCGTATCGGTAACTCCGTCCGCCCAAGCGTCCAGCTGTTCTTCCGTATAATCCTTAGCATTAACGGTATGAACGGTATCATAGAACAGCTTCGCCAACGTTTGACAATCGGCAGGCCGATACTTCCTAATTATCATTTGATAGCTCCCGTTACTTCGCGGATTCTTCTCTGCGGCGGTCGATCGCTCTGTTCCTGAAATAGATGATGATACCGACAGAAACCATCAGAACATTAAGAATGTAGAATATAAGCACATACCAAGGTACTGTTTCATACCAGGGAGCAGGCGCGTTCATATGAATGCGAACGAACTTTCCGATAAGAGCGAAAATGTATCCGCTCCAAATGAACAGATAGAAAAGAAGGCTTGTGCCCTTTGCGGTTTTGGCTCTCCATGCCTTGACGATGTTGAGCGGCCATGAAATGCCGAAGCAGATCACCATCAGCATTTCCATTAAGCTGGCAAATGTATCCATGTTGTACTCCTTTGCGTACATAATTCAACAGTGATTTTATCCATAAACCCGGAAACAGTCAACCCATCAAACCGCTTTTTCTTCCGTTTTCGGCCCCGGCAGGCAAGCATATCCGATTATATTGTTGGTGAAACTCATTTGCGCACATAAGCCCGAGCGGTTTTGCCCGTTCATTCAAATGGCTGATTCCGCAGGCCTGCCTGAATTTACCGCCCAAAAAATATTATTTTCTCTATGGAAAATATGAAAAAAATGCTTGACAAGTCGAGTTCGCTGTGTTAAACTTCTTTAGGTGTCCCCTCGTGGGGGACTTTATTTAGCTTGTTATTTGCACAGTTATGCGCAAATCAAGCAATCAAACAAGGAGGCTCACCATGCGAGTTAAAATTACACTGGCTTGTTCAGAGTGTAAGCAGAGAAACTACAACACTTTCAAGAACAAGAAGAACGACCCCGACAGGCTGGAGTTCAACAAGTATTGCCGCTTTTGCCGCAAGCACACTCTTCATAGAGAATCCAAGTAAGGAGTTATTATGAAGAAAGAAAAAAAGGAAAAGACGAATATTTTCGTCAGGATCGGCCGCTGGTTCGTTAAGGCCGGGAAAGCTATCGGCAACTATTTCAAGGAAGTTGCCGGCGAAGTCAAGCATCTCAGCTGGCCCACCAAGAAGGAACTCATCAACTACTCCCTTGCAGTTATCTCTTTCGTCGCTCTGATGGCTGTTATCATGTGGGTTCTTGACCTCGGTTTCAGCAGCGGCATCAAGGCGCTTGCCAGTCTCGGCAAGTAAGGAACTGCTATGTTGGACGAAGTATTGACACAGCAGGGCGAACAGACTGAACAGGCCGCACAGACTCAAACCGATGATAAAGCGCTTTCGGCAGCTCCTGCCGCAGGCAAGGCCAAGGCTTCCGATGATGGACCAAGCCCCCGTTGGTATGTCGTCCACACTTACTCCGGGTATGAGAACAAGGTCAAGGTCGACCTTGAAAAGACCGTTCAGAATCGAGGTATGCAGGACCTGATTCTGGAGGTAACATATCCTACATACACCGAGTTTGAAACCAGGCAGGTCGAAAAAATCGATCCGAAGACCAAGAAAAAGGTTTTCGAACAGGAGAATAGGGCCGTAGTTCGCAAAAAGTTCCCGGGATATGTCATGGTCAAAATGTTCATGAATCCCGATACCTGGTATGTCGTTCGCAACACGCGTGGCGTGACCGGCTTTGTCGGCCCCGTCAGCGCAGACCCCATCCCCCTCACCGATGACGAAGTAACCATGATGGGCCTTGAACAGGTTAGCCATAAGGCTGCTTTCGAAGTCGGCGATCTCGTACGTATCCTATCCGGTTCTTTCGTTGGTCATGAATGCGCAATCCGCGCTATCGACAACAAGGAGCGAACCGTTACCGTATATATTCCCATGTTCGGTAAGGATACACCGCTGACGCTCAGCTTCAGCGATATTCATAAGATCTGGTAACCCCTATGGGCTGCCCGATAACCGTTTAACCACGTATGTTATTCCGCACTGCGGATTCAACATAGTGGGAGGCATGGCAGGCTCCCGTTGCGGAGTAGGATTCGGAGCTAAAATCGCATCCGCACTGTCTAAACCGCTCGCACCACATTTTATTTTAGGAGGAATACTATCATGGCAAAGAAGATAACCGGCTTTGTCAAGCTGCAGATCCCCGCAGGTAAGGCAACACCCGCACCGCCCGTTGGTCCGGCTCTCGGCCAGCACGGCGTCAACATCATGGGCTTCTGCAAAGAATTCAATGAGCGCACTGCAAAGCAGGCAGGCCTCATTATCCCCGTAGTCATCACGGTATACCAGGATCGTTCGTTCACCTTCATCACCAAGACCCCTCCCGCAGCAGTCCTTATCAAGAAGGCATGCGGCATCGAGAGCGGCTCCGGTGTTCCCAACAAGACCAAGGTCGCGAACATCACCAAGGCTCAGATCAAGGAAATTGCAGAGCTCAAAATGCCCGACCTCAATGCGGCAAGCCTTGAGGCAGCAATGAGCATGATAGCCGGCACCGCACGCAGCATGGGCGTTGTCGTTGTTGACTGATAAGCGAGGTACCGAATATGAAGCATGGCAAGAAGTATACTGAAAGCATGAAGGCTGTCGACAGACAGAAGCTTTATGATCCCGAAGAGGGTATCGAAGTCGTTCTCACCACCGCTAAGGCTAAGTTCGACGAAACCGTTGAAGCTCATGTCCGTCTGGGCGTTGACTCCCGTCACGCTGACCAGCAGGTCCGCGGCGCAGTCGTTCTCCCCCACGGTACCGGCAAGACCGTTCGCGTTCTCGTCTTTGCAAAGGGTGATAAGGCTCGTGAAGCACTCGAAGCAGGCGCTGATTTCGTAGGCGATGAGGATATGGTCAAGAAGATCCAGACCGAGAACTGGTTTGGATTCGATGTCTGCGTAGCTACCCCCGATATGATGGGCGTTGTCGGTCGTATCGGTCGTGTTCTTGGTCCGAAGGGCTTGATGCCTAACCCCAAGAGCGGAACCGTCACCATGGATGTTGCCAAGGCAATCGCCGATATTAAAGCCGGTAAGGTTGAATATCGTGTCGATAAGACCAACATCTGCCACTGCCCCATCGGCAAGGTAAGTTTCGGCAGGGATAAGCTCGTTGAAAACCTCAACACCCTCATGGACGCTATCATCAAGGCCAAGCCCGCTGCGGCAAAGGGAACCTATATCAAGAGCCTCGTTCTCTCCACCACAATGGGCCCCGGCGTCAGGTTCAACGGAATGAAGTTCTAATCTCATTTCGGAACAAAGATAGATCCGAAATTCCCTCAAGCTCTGCTTCGGGGGAATTTCTTTATATAAAAAGCCTTTACACCGTTTACATTAGGTGTTATAATGAATAATTAGTAAAACGCGCTCGATATCGGGCTGAATCTATCACAAGAAAAGGTTGGTTAATATGAAAACTCTCACCATGGCAGAGCTTCGCAAGCTGTTTCTGCAATTCTTCAGCGAAAAGGGACATACCGTTATTCCTTCCGCTTCGCTGATACCCGAAAATGACCCTACGGTGCTGTTCACCACTGCGGGTATGCATCCCCTCGTCCCCTATCTTATGGGCGAGGCTCATCCGGCAGGCACCAGGCTCACCGACGTTCAAAAATGTGTCCGTACCGGCGACATAGACGAGGTGGGCGATGCAAGCCATCTCACCTTCTTTGAAATGCTCGGCAACTGGTCGCTCGGCGATTATTTCAAGCATGAGAGCATCGCATGGAGCTGGGAATTCCTTACCGATGAAAAATGGCTCGGCATTGATAAGGACAGACTCTATTTCACTTGCTTCGAGGGCAACGAAAATGCGCCCCGCGATACCTATTCCCACGATCGTTGGGTGGAAATGGGCGTTGATCCTTCACATATCTTCTACCTTGGCGCAAAGCACAACTGGTGGATACCCGGCACAAGCGGTCCCTGCGGCCCCGATACCGAGATATTCTTCGATACCGGCAAGGAAAAGTGCTGTGAGAGCTGCGATCCCTCCTGCTCCTGCGGCAAATACCTGGAGATTTGGAACAATGTATTCATGGAGTACTTCCAGCCCGTAAACGAACCGCTTCGTCCCCTTGCAAAGCGCAATGTTGACACTGGAATGGGTCTTGAAAGAACGATCGCGACCCTCCAGGGCGCGGAGAGCGTCTACGACACCGATGCTTTTACCAACATCCTTGCCAAGATAAGCGAGCTTTCCGGCAAGAACTACAGGGATAATGCCGAAACCATCAGAGCCTTCCGCATCGTGGCGGATCATATTCGAACCTCCACCTTCATGCTCGGAGACCCTCGCGGTGTAACCCCTTCCAACGTGGATCAGGGCTACATTCTTAGGAGGCTTATCCGCCGCGCGCTCCGCTATGCGATGCAGCTCGGCATGCCCGAAAACTCCCTTGGAAAGATTGCCGAAGTCGTCATCGAGGACTATGGCAATGTCTATCCCGAGCTTGAAGAAAACCGCAAGCATATCGTCATGGAGCTTGACGCAGAGGAAGCACGCTTCCAGCGCACACTGACCAACGGTATGCGTGAGTTCGAACGCATCAAGGGCAAATTCGAGAACGGTGTTATCGACGGCAAGAACGCTTTCCGTCTGTTCGACACCTTCGGCTTCCCCATCGAGTTTACCGAAGAAATGGCGCACGAGAACGGACTGACCGTCGATGTGGACGGATTCCATGCCGCATTTGAAGAACATCAGCAGAAGTCCAAGGCAGGCGCGGAGCAGAAATTCAAGGGCGGACTTGCAGAGGCCACCGATGAGACCGCAAAGCTTCACACCGCAACCCACCTGCTTCAGGCCGCACTCCGCAAGGTATTGGACGATACCGTTTCCCAGAAGGGCAGCAACATCACCGCCGAACGCCTGCGTTTTGATTTCAGCTTCCCGAGGAAGGTCACTCCTGAGGAGCTCAAGCAGGTTGAAGAGCTGGTTCAGCAGGCTATTGATGCGCATGTAGACATCACCTGTGAGGAAATGACCGTGCCCGAAGCCAGAGCCAAGGGCGCGATAGGTCTGTTTGGCGACAAGTATGGCGAGCGGGTCAAGGTCTACACCATGGGCGATTACAGCTGCGAGATTTGCGGCGGTCCCCACGCTGCCAACACCGGCGATCTCGGTACCTTTAAGATAAAGAAGGAAGAGGCGTCCAGCGCCGGCGTGCGAAGGATCAAAGCGGTCTTGATACCAAAGGAATAATTACTGCAAGGGCTGGCGGTTTTCGTCAGCCCTGTTAAAACATATGCCAAAGAACGATAAAGCTTATTTTGAATACGATTGGAGCTTCTGTGAAAAGCCTGCGCTCTACCGAGTCGATCTTGATTTCCTCGAGTGCGCAAAGATTCGCATTCGCTCGGGGGCGATAAGGGAGACGGACAGCACTCCCCTTATGACAGTGACCGTTGCGGATAAAAGACACTGTATGCTTACCGCTAAGGACGTTCGGAAGCTTCTGGCCAAATCAGCAAAGCTGGCTTCCGCAAGCTGTGCCTGTCTCGTCGGCAGCATCCATTGCGGGCTTGTACTCATGCTCTACCTGTATGAGGGCGAGAGCGGTTCGCTCGATAGATTTGCTGCTCTTATTACAAGGGAAAAGGGCTTTGATATGCGTACAGAGCTTTCTGATGAGGAAGATTTCAAAACCTATAGGACCTTTCTAATGCCCAACGACGCCAAGCTTCAGACCGTACGAAACCTCGAGAACCTCGAATTTCTCCGTGAACGCGGCGATACGCTTGCCCCCCGAAGGCTCAATCTCCACATGGCATTCCCAAGCGAGCCGGCAAGCATCATGTTTGCACCCAAAGCGCTTGAAAATGGCTTTGCCGTCGGAGCTTATGAGGATACTGAGCATTCCGATCTGCCTTTTGGGCTTGTCATGCACCGCGTATGCGAGCTTAACAAGCCTGCCGTGGACAGTGTCACCACTTCGGCGATAGCGCTTGCCTCCGAATTCGGCGGAAAGCTCATCTTCTGGGATTGTCCCGGGCAGTCAACGCTGAAACGCAGATAGATATTAGCGAATATCAGTTACAATATGATTTTGTATGTTTCCTCATATTATTCCGAAAATGCGAAATCTATATTGCTTTTTCTACTTCTTCATGGTATAATCTTGCATAGTTCGTGCAGCAAGAATCCACACGAACAAAGGAGTTGGTAATTTTAATGGACGATGGCAGTATATGGCGATGCTTGGCTTCCACGTTGTTTCAACAGGAGGCAGCTGCTGTAACTTCCGGCGGTATTTCCGCAGGCAGTATTGCTGTTTATGTGATCCTCATAGTGCTGTTGATTGCGGGCGGTGCATACTTTGCGGGCGCTGAGACCGCGCTTGCTTCCGTCAACCGTACCCGTATGAAATCGTATGCTGAGGATGGTAATAAAAAAGCGCAGTATGTTATGTACATACTTAACAATTTTGAAAAAGCACTTTCCACAATTCTGATTGGAAACAATATCATGCACATCGCCTGTGCATCGATCGTGACGCTGCTGACAAGGAAGCTGTTCCATGCGAGCAGTCATCTGGAAAGCGCGCTTGTTGTTTCCACTATTATAACCACAATAGTTGTCTTTCTCATAGCTGAAATGCTCCCCAAATGCCACGCCAAGACCTGCAGCGAGAAGCAGGCTCTGCGGATTGGCAGGTCTTTGTATGTCCTGATGAAGATATTGACGCCGCTGTCCGCTGTCTTCACCTGGATAGGTACCGGCATTAAGAAGCTTCTGTTCGGCAAGAAGGGCGAGCAGCCCTCCGTGACGGAGGAGGATCTTAAGGATATGATAGGCTCATTCAAGGATGAGCGCGAGGAGGATGAAGCGACCGAGGATTCCACTGCCGAGCTTATGGTAAACGCCTTGGAATTCGGCACGACCACCGCCGGTGATGCGCTTACGCCATGGGATAGGGTGGAAACCATTTCCACTTCCCTCGAGTTGTCCGAAATCTATGAAAAGGTCAAATCCAGCCATCATTCTCGCTTCCCCATGCTCAATGCGAACGGAAGAATAGTCGGTGTGCTGAACCTGCGTTCATTTCTGCGCACATATATGCGTGACGGCGAGGACACCGAGCTTATCGACCTTATCGACACGCCCATGTTCGTCCGCTCGGAGACGCATGTTGACGAACTATTGAATGAGATGAGCCACAGCAAGCTTCATATGGCTTTCGTATCGGACCAGGGAGAGATCAAGGGTATCATCACCATTGAGGATATTCTTGAGGAGCTTGTTGGCGAAATTTTTGACGAAAACGATGCAGAACCATCGAAGGTGAGCGTATGACTTGGATAATTTATGTTGCGGCGCTTGTTGTGCTTGTCATCTTCTCCGCTTTCTTCTCCGGCTCTGAAATATCATTTGCTTCCGCAAACCGAATGCGTCTATTGCGCCGTGTCAACGAAACCGGCAGCAAGGCGGCAAAGCGCGCGCTGTACATCTATGATAACTATGACCGCATGCTCGGAAGCATCCTTATAGGAAACAACCTGGTCAATCTTACCTCGTCCACCCTATCGACACAGCTGTTCATAATGTTGCTTTCGGACACGGGGCTTGTAAGCGAAAATGTTGCTGCCGTAATATCGACCGCATGCATTACTATCTTCGTGCTTATCTTTGGGGAAACCGCTCCGAAGATAATCGCAAAGAATGATCCCGAGGGATTCGGCACGACCATGTCCGCTCCGCTCAGATTCTTCTATATTCTCTTCTACCCAATAGTTTGGGTCGTCATGAAGATAGTCGGGCTCTTCTCCAAGAATTGGGATGCCGAAGAAGAGGATTCCGTTACCGAGGATGACCTTTCCGAAATAATCGATACGGTCGAAGACGAGGGCGTCATCGACGAGGATACCAGCGACCTGCTTCAATCTGCGCTCGATTTTCCGGATATCTGCGCTTATGAGATAATCACCCCAAGAGTTGATATGATCGCCATAGATATCGATGACGATGAGAGCGAAATTAGGGAGACGATAGAAAGCTCGCCCTACTCAAGGATCCCGGTCTATGAGGACAGTATCGACAACATCATCGGTGTAATCCATCTCAATCAGTTCCTAAAGACCATGAGTGAAGGCGGAACGCCGGATATCAGGGCTAATCTCATGCCCGTTTGCTTTGTACATAAAACCACCATCCTGCCGCAGGTCCTGCGTGAAATGCGTGAAAAGAAGATCCACATGGCCATCGTTACCGACGAATACGGCGGAACAATGGGTCTGATCACCATGGAGGATATTCTTGAACAGCTCGTTGGTGAGATATGGGATGAAACGGACGAGATCGAGAGCGAGCTGACCAAAATCAGCGATGACCTCTACGAGGTCGACGGCGACATGCGCGTCTACGACTTCCTTGAGGAGTTTGAGATAGACGATCGCGACTTCGACGATGACAACGCCACTGTGGGCGGATGGGCCATCGAGCAGCTTGGCGGCTACCCTGCCAAGGGCGACAGCTTCGATTATGAGCATCTGACCGTCACGGTCAAGCAGCTCAAAAATCTCCGCATAACAAGGCTCACCGTTAAAGTCAACGAAAAGCCCGAGGAAGACGAAGACGAGATCGACTGGGAGGGCAAGGACGACTAAGGCTGGGCTTGCCGAGCCCTCTTTTACAGCTATTATTCAAAGGCATTATGCCTTTAGTCTTTGCGCATAATGCCTTGTTTTCTCTATAGCTTTGCCGGAAATTAACCATGCTCAGGTTGGCCCGAATATGCCGAGATCACACCGATGTTCAATGAAATCCCGGAAGTTTTCGATGTTGCCAGGCTTGAGCTTGAACATAATGTGCAGGCGTAATGGAGCATTGGCAGCACTCCGGATAACCGTCTCATGTACGGCCAGAAACTGCCGCTGATATAGCACCGTCCTGAAAATCGCTGTGATGCACACTGTGAGCATTCCCTATGATACGCCGCTCTTACGAGAATGCCTGGGAAGTTTCGGATGCTGTCTAGGATGTTTTCAGTTGCATAGATTTAATTTCGTTAGAGGAGTTCATATGAGGAGCAAGCTAAAAGCTTTGATCAAACAGAATAAGATTTTGTATAGGATCTATTTCTGTTTTGGATCTTTATTTTTGCGTTTAATCGGTATCTTTTTCAAAACCGATCCAGATCTGGTGTTGTTTATCAGCTATGGGGGACAAAAGTATGATGACAGTCCTAGAGCGGTTTATGAGTATCTGCAAAAGCACCCCATATCTTCTTCCCAGAGACTTATCTGGGCTTTTACTGATCCCAACGAATTCCCACATATAACAAGCAAAGTAAAAGTTGATACGCTAAGGTACTATATCATGGCTCTGCGTGCCGGATTTTGGATAACCAATTCCAGCGCATCCCGCGGTCTGAACTTCAAGAAAAAGAGGACTAAAAATATACTTTTTCAGCATGGCCTAACCGGTATAAAAAAAATCGGTGTTGATATACAACAGCCAGAAAAGGCTTTTAAGATTGGCTTCAACGAACAATTTGATACAATTTTTGTTGAAGGCAAAAAAGAGATTCCACTTCTAACCCATGCATGGCAAAAAGGCCCTTCAATTTTCCATCTAACCGGATTGCCTCGCAATGATGACCTAGCAGTCGTCTCAAATAATGAGATCGAAGCGATCAAAACTCGTCTAGGTATACCTCTCACAAAGAAAGTCATAATGTATGCTCCAACATTTCGTGAATTTAGTCGTTCAGAGGATGGGAGAAATGCGCTTGGTATTCCTATTGATTTTTCTAAATGGGAAGCCGCTCTCGGGCAAGAATTCGTACTTTTGATAACCGCTCACTATGAAGTCTCGAAACTTCTGGATGAGCTTCCGGATAACGACTTTATAATTAATGCTTTCAAATATCCGGTATTGAATGATTTGATTAAGGTATCCGATATCTTGATCTCTGATTATTCCAGTATTGTATTTGACTATTCCATAATGGAACGTCCTATATTCTGCTATGGATATG
The DNA here is from genome assembly GCA_900542285.1 of uncultured Clostridium sp. GTDB lineage: Bacteria > Bacillota > Clostridia > Christensenellales > CAG-138 > PeH17. The sequence goes on along the minus strand of UQNF01000010.1, from coordinate 21,086 downwards.
ATTACGATGATTATTTAGTAGAACGTGGCTTAGGTCAGCTCTTCTCACATGGCGTTTTGCGTACCGAAGATGAACTGCTTAGTGCTATCAAAAGCATTAACTACGATAAAGAGTGTGCATATACTAGAGATTGCATTAATAACGAATATATCGCTTCTTATGGCAATGCCTCCGAGAAAGCGGTAAAAATAATCTTTCAAGGGGCATAAAATGGCAACAAAAGACTTCCCCATTCGCATCCTGCATGTCATCGGTGTTTTGAACCGTGGCGGGGCAGAAACCATGATTATGAACTTGTACCGAAGCATTGATAGGACCAAGGTACAGTTCGATTTTGTTGAAAATGAAGGAGATGAGGCTGCCTTTGACGCAGAAATTCGGCGACTGGGCGGCAGGATCTACCATTGCCCGCGTTACAAAGGTCTTAATCATTTCGCATATGAAAGATGGTGGAATGATTTCTTCAAGTCTCACCGGGGAGAGTATCCTATTGTTCATGGTCATATCGGAAGCACGGCAGCCATCTACCTATCCATTGCAAAGAAGTATGGCGCATTTACGATTGCTCACAGCCACAGCGCCGGCCTTGGATCAACAATGTATCGAATCTTTGCATTCCCAACCCGATATATTGCGGATCATTTTTTCGCATGTTCCAGGGCAGCAGGCGTCTCCGGGTACGGTAAAAAGGTTGGCAATGATATCAGCCGCTGTCAGATGCTGAATAACGCCATCAATGCGAAAAAGTTCGTATTCTGCCGTGAAGCACGACAACAGATGCGAAATGATTTACACCTTAGCGATAATACTGTGGTCATTGGCCATGTCGGTCGATTTGTGGAGGCAAAGAATCATCTGTTTTTGATCGATGTTTTTGCTGATGTTCACAGAAGAAATCCGGACTCAGTACTGCTGCTGGTAGGTGACGGAGAGCTGCGTCCCTCAATAGAAGCAGCGATTCAGGAGAATCGTTTGCAAGACTCGGTAATCCTTGCCGGGGTTCAATCAGAAGTTGCTCCCTATTATCAAGCCATGGATGTATTCGTATTTCCATCCCTTTATGAAGGTTTACCGGTCTCCTTGGTGGAAGCGCAGGCTGCCGGACTGCATTGCTGTGTATCAAGCAATGTACCTTCGGATGCGGCTATCACCGATCTGGTTGAATTTATACCATTGGAATACGGCGCAGAGCGTTGGGCTGAAATCGCTATTAATAGGGCGCAGGAGCCTCGGGAAAACATGCTGCACGCTATACAAAATGCAGGATTCGATGTTGCATCGACCGCAAAGTGGCTTGAAGATTTCTATATAGGAGTGGCAACGAACCGTGGATAACAGGATAAGACTAACAATATTTACGCCTGCATACAACCGGGCTCATACATTGCCGCGCACATATGAGTCTCTTTTGCAGCAGGACTGCAAGGAGTTTATCTGGCTTATTGTGGACGACGGTTCTCAGGATAATACTGCCGAGCTTGTCAGGCAGTGGCAGTCGCAGGACAACGGTTTTGAAATTCGCTATATCTACAAAGAAAATGGCGGTATGCACACCGCGCACAACACTGCATATGAAAACATCGATACCGAATTGAATACCTGTATCGACTCCGACGATAGGCTGGCCGCCGGAGCTGTGCGGAAGATCCTTACTAAGTGGGAGTCGGTTAGAGATCGTGGCTATGCAGGGATAATCGGACTTGATTCCGACTTTGACGGTCAAATCATCGGAAAGGGCTTCCCGGAGGGCATGACGGAGACTTCGGTGATCGGTTACTATGCAGCCGGCGGAAGCGGAGATAAGAAGCTGGTTTATCGAACGGAAATCATCAATAAATATCCGGCCTATCCGGTTTTTGAAGGAGAAAAGTATGTTGCTCTTTCCTACAAATACCGGCTCATCGATCAAGATTATAAAATGGCCGTCCTTGATGAGATCCTGTGCAATGTTGAGTATCAGCCGGACGGCTCATCAAACACAATGTGGCGGCAGTATCTGAAAAATCCGGAGGGCTGGGCTTTTTGGCGAAAGGTATGTATGCAGTATCCGATCTCCCGAAAACGCATGGTGGTGGATTGCATTAATTATGTTTCCAGCAGCCTGCTATATAAGAATAGGCGCTTCATAGCTGAATCCCCCAGAAAACTGCTTACGATACTCTGCATACCGGCAGGCGCATTGCTGGCAGGCTACACTAAGAGGAAGGGAGAAAAACCGTAAAAATGAAAATCTCTTGGATAGTCAATAATATCAATCAGCTTGGTGGAATAGAGCAAGTGGTTTGTGATCTGTCTAATTATTTTTCAAAAGAACTCGGCCATGAGCTGAAAATAATCTCCATCAATTCATCGGAGAGCCATGTTTTCTTTCCGCTGGACAGTCGTTTAGTCACTGTATGTCTGTGTTCAGAATTCTGAATTAAATACTGATTTATGTCAATTAAGGAGGCACCATGAATAACAATCAGATTATTTGGGTATTAGTACCAGTTTATAACGTAGAAAAGCTACTGCCAAAATGCATAAACTCTATTATACGGCAGACTTATACAAACTGGCGTATGATCTTGGTCGATGACGGATCCACGGACCGAAGCGGTGCGATCTGTGATGAATATGCATCGCATGACTCCCGAATAACCGTTGTTCACACTACAAATGGCGGTTTGCCTATTGCAAGAATAAACGGCATAAAGCAGATCGATGATACAGGTTACTGCTGCTTCTGCGATAGCGATGACGAGATGCCACGAGATGCACTGCAACTGCTGTATTCTGAAGCAGTCAGGACAAATGCAGACCTTGTGTGCGGTAATACTCAGCGTATTCTGAGAGGGATCACCATATCTAAAGGTAATTCGCTTACCTGCTTTGCAGAGCCAAAGCAGTATGGTCGAAATGAGATCCTAAGCGACCTATATTTGTGCTGTTTCGGTGGCGGTCGATTCCCTGTGAGTATGTGGGGCAAACTGTATCGGACGTCTATTGTTCGTTCTGTTATGCTCAATATGGATTGCTGCCCAAAATTCTTTGCCGAGGATTTGAATGTTACACTTAGGCTTATGCCTGAGCTTAAGCTTGTTTCTGTTATAAAAGAACCGGTATATCGCTATCGACTCGGTGGAAATACATATAAATTTATGCCGACCTTCTTAAGTGATATTACGATGATGTACCATTTCAAAATGGACTTCGCCAATAAGTGTACAACTGATCTGGATGTGCAGCGATTGGTTGATATTGAATTCAAGAACTTGATTGTGTCCTACTTTATCATGTGTGAAAAGAGTCAAAGTTATCCACGCGGAAGCCTCATAGATGAGGTTAAGGCCGTTCTTGAAATGGATGAAGCGCAGAAAGCGTTAACGATGCTGGACGGTGACCGTTCCGGTCTTCCGGGGATTAACCAACCCCTGATCGATAGAGACTATGATAAGATTTGTTATATGATCAGGGAAAAGGTGAAAAAAGATCGTCTCAAGGATCTTATTAGGAAGCTATTAACATGACAGTGTACGCTAAATCGTAGCAGATCGATCATCTTATTACAGTTTTTGTGATAACTAAGTTGCCGTTTGCAAATGCAAACGGCAACAGTTTTCTAATAAGTCGATTTATTTGATTTCAATCTTGACTACGCCTTCGAATTCCTTAATAAGCTCCGTAGGTTGGTCCCCGGTTGCAACGAAGAATACGCCTGCATTTGGCTCGACCGCAATGTGATTTCTGTATGGCGAAATGACGCTGGCGAAGAAAACACAGTTTTCCAGTCCGATGATGCTTTCGCTGCTGCCGTCGGCATAGTAAAGAATAATGTCCTGAAGTTCGAGTGCGCCGACATCTATCTCTGCACTTGCCAATACTGTCTTCAAATTAACGCCGTTGTAATTTGCTTCGGTGACCTTGGATGCCTCCGTATAGGGAGCTCCTGCTTCGGTCGTACCAAGGCTGTACAGCTTTGAAGCATTAAAATCATACTCTTTTCCCTGATAGAGCAGTGTAAACAAGGGTTCGGCAGTCTTTATTCCCCAATCGGCCTCTATCTGCATGGTGCTATGGTTTGCAGTGGGCGCAGGAGTTCCGTCTACTCTATGGGTATTATCGCCGGGCTTTGATCCGGGAATGGGAGTCGCATCGGTGGGTTCCTTTTTGCATCCGACAAGAGAAAACATAACGCCGCAAATCATTACAGCGGCCATGACAAGGCATACTATCCTGAGTGTATTTTTCATAGATCAGCTTTCCTTTCTGAGTAAAGTACGGATTGTATCGGCAAATGCCGATGCAATCCTGAACATTATAGCATAGCTTTGCTGATATTTCAATACCTTTTGCCTCGTTGCCTCGTTCGGCAGCTCGGCATAGGCATTTGACTCGGTCGGCATCAGTTCATGGCCGCTTCGAGAACCCGTTCCGCTGCAAACACCTTGACGGTAACGAACATGCAGCCATAGTTAATTCCGTCGCTGATTCCGTCAGAGAGCAGTGCGATAAGATCATCCATCGCCATTGCATATGGGTTTAGCGCATGGATGAAGCCGGCATAGAATTCCGAAAGCTCCTGCTCCGAAAGCTCACCCAGCAAGTCTTCCGGAATAATGAAATCGATGAGCCTTATATTGCCGTCTTTATTCGTATTTCCGTTTATCCTAACGCCGCGGCTGTCTGCAAGGCTGAAATCAGAGCCCTCAATATTGCCTTTGCCAATGCTTATCGAGCCGTCCGGATACTGTTCGTTGAAGTTATGGATGTACTCTTCCGGCGTTACCGGCTTCGTAAGCAGCCTTTCCCGACACAGTTCCGCCATGCTGTCGGAATCCTCGAACACGGCACCTATGCTCTCAAAGGCGGTGATGGCATCGATATACTTGCCCTCGTTCATAAGCTCGACCGCAAGATTGTACCGAGACGCCATGGAATCGATGTTTTCAAGATAGCTCTCGCTGTTAGAATAGCCGCTTGCCTCGACAAATGCGGAGCGGGCAGCGAGATACTGTCCCTGTTCATACAGTCTCACGCCCTCCGCAAATCTTGCGGCAAGGGAGTCGATAAAGTCCATATACTCCTGTGAATTTTCATACTTCGGAATGAGCCTGAAGTATTCATACGCCTGCTCGTACTCATGAGAGCTGACCTTATCGACCCCATCGAGATAGTACTGTTCATATTCTGCGATCGCTGCAAGGAACTCCTCCGTATTGCTGTAACCATTCGCCGCAAGAAAGCACTCCTTGGCTTCCTTGTAAAGACCGTCCTCGTAATAGGCGCAGCCCTTTTCATAGCTTTCCTTATCCGCACTCATGTCGGATAAAAAGCAGCCGGGCAGTGAAACAAGCATGATAAGCGCTGTCAGTATGCCTGCGGCGGCAGCCAAACAATGCTTTATTCTGTCAGATGTTCCGAACATAATCGCTCCTTTTCATTATTGGCAGCGTTCAACGCCAAGCTCGACCTCTTCGCCGTTGATATCCCAGTTCTTGACATATCCCCCGGGAGCTTCAACGGTAAGGGATACGGCCAGAGTATCTCCCATGATGTCCGAGGCGTACTTTTCTGCAATTGCGGCAACCTTTTCGCTGCCGGAGAGGGTGATGTTTATCTTATCGGTGACCTCGAATCCGGCTTCCTTTCTCATGGTCTGGATCTTGCTGACCAACTCGCGTACAAGACCTTCCTCGATAAGCTCCGTGGTGAGGGTGGTATTGAGCACCACCGTTATGCCCTTGTCGCTTACCGATGCATAGCCCTCACGCTTTACGATATCCACAAGAACATCCGCTTCACCAAGGGATACAGGGGTTCCCTCAAGCTCGAACTCATAATTCCTGCCCTCCGCATGAGCGGCAACGACTTGATTGCCCATGCCGTCCTGCTGGAGATAAGCATTGATCTTGGGGAGAAGCTTGCCGTAGCGCGGCCCTAAGAGCTTGAGCTGCGGCTTTACGCGATAGCTGATAAATGCGGAAGCGTCCTTAACATAGCGTACGGCCTTTACATTCAATTCGCTCTCTATGATCTCCGTATAGAGCTCGGGAAGCTCATCGATTCCCTGAACGAACATCTCGGACAGCGGCTGACGGTTCTTGGTATTGGCAAGGCTTCTGGCGGCGCGGCCGAGGGTCACGATGCTGAGAATGCTGTCCATGCCTGCTTCAAGTTCCTTGTCAATAAAGCTTTCATCACAGACCGGGAAGGTGGTGAGATGCACGCTCTTGGGTGCATTATCATCTACGCTGCGAACTATGTTCTGATAGATGGACTCCGCAATGAATGGGGTGAACGGCGCTGTCAAGCGGCAGAGGGTCTCAAGCGCTGTATACAGGGTCATATAAGCAGCTTCCTTGTCCGGAGTCATCTCCTTGCCCCAATAACGTTCGCGTCCCTGTCGCACATACCAGTTGGAAAGATCGTCAACGAAGCGGTTAAGCTCCCTGCCTGCTTCGGTTATGCGAAGCTTGTCGAGATAATCATCGACCGTTCCTATAAGGGTGTTTAGCCTTGACAGCAGCCACTTATCCATGACGGACAGATTCTCCCTGACAAGGGAATGCTTTGTTGGATCAAACTCATCAATATCCGCATAGAGGATATAGAACGCATAGGTATTCCAAAGTGTACCCATGTACTTGCGCTGGGTCTCGGAAACGGCATCGCCGCTGAAGCGGCTGGGCAGCCAAGGACTGGAGGCGGTATAGAAATACCAGCGAACGGCGTCGGCGCCCTGCTTATTGAGTACATCAGCAGGGGCTACGACGTTGCCGACATGCTTGCTCATTTTCTTGCCGTCCTTGTCGCATACAAGGCCGAGGACAATGCAGTTCTTGAATGCGGGCTTATCGAACAGTATGGTCGACAGCGCACTAAGCGTATAGAACCAGCCCCTGGTCTGATCTACTGCCTCACTGATATAATCCGCCGGGAAACGGCGCTCAAATTCTTCTTTATTTTCAAAGGGATAATGCCACTGTGCAAATGGCATGGAGCCGCTGTCAAACCAGCAGTCTATGACCACGGGTTCACGCTTCATGGTTCCGCCGCACTTTTCACACCTGAATGTTATCGGGTCGAGCATGGGCTTATGAAGCTCTATATCCTCCGGAACCTCGGGCGCATAGCTCCTCAGCTCCGCACGGCTCCCCATCACATGATAATGTCCGCAGTCGGGACACATCCACACGGGCAGCGGAGTACCCCAATAGCGCTCACGGCTGATTCCCCAGTCGATCACGTTCTCAAGGAAATTGCCCATGCGTCCCTCGCCTATGGACTCGGGTATCCAGTTGATCTTCTTATTGTTCTCAACCATACGTTCCCGAACGGCGGTCGTCTTGACGAACCAGCTCTCCCTTGCATAATAGATAAGCGGAGTATCACAGCGCCAGCAGAAGGGATAGCTGTGCTCGTAGGGAAGCTCCTTAAGAAGTCTTCCGCGGCTTCTCAAATCCTCGATTATGGGCTTATCGGCCTTTTTGACGAAGATTCCATCCCATGGAGTGCCGCCTGTAAGCTCGCCCTTGGGGCTTACAAGCTGTACAAACGGTAGCTCCCACTTCCTGCCGACTCGCGCGTCGTCCTCGCCGAAAGCAGGCGCCAAATGGACGATGCCTGCACCGTCCGTCAACGTTACATAATCGTCCGCAACGATGCGCCATGCGTCCTTGCCCTTGTGGTTGACCGTGAAGTCAAACAGGGGCTTATAGTGGATGCCGATCAGCTCGCTGCCCTTGAACGAAGCAAGCTCTTCGATCTCTTCCCCGAGAACGTTCTCTGCAAGCGCCTTTGCAAGGATAAATTTCTTTCCTTCATGCAGAACGATTACATAGTCCTCATCCGCATTTACGCACAGGCCGACATTGCTGGGAAGAGTCCACGGCGTAGTCGTCCATGCGATGAAGCTTTCGCTTCCATCGATAAACGGATGCTTTTCATCCGGTATTGCAGGGAAAGTAACGAATATGGATGTTTCCTTGACATCCTTGTAACCCTGAGCAACCTCATGGCTGGAAAGCGCAGTGCCGCAGCGGGGGCAATAGGGAACTATCTTGTGTCCCTTGTATAAAAGTCCCTTTTCATCAATGGTTTTCAGAGCCCACCATACGGATTCGATATAATCATCGGTGTAGGTAACATAGGGATGCTCCATATCGGCCCAATAGCCGACGGCATCGCTCATATGTTCCCATTCGCCCTTGTACTTCCAAACGGACTCCTTGCACTTTTCAATAAATGGCAGAACTCCGTAGCCCTCTATCTGCTCCTTGCCGTCGAGGCCGAGGGATTTTTCCACCTCAAGCTCAACGGGGAGGCCATGGGTATCCCATCCGGCCTTGCGGAGAACGTCATAGCCCTTCATCGTGCGGTATCTGGGGATAATGTCCTTCATGGAACGGGTCAGCACATGCCCGATATGCGGACGGCCGTTTGCTGTGGGAGGGCCGTCATAGAAGGTATAGGCAGGCTTTCCCCTGCTCTGCCGCACCGATTCTTCAAAGATGTGGTTCTGTTTCCAGAATTCCAGCACCTCACGCTCTCTTTCAACGAAATCGAGCGATGTAGAAACCTTTTTGTACATAAAATTCCTCCGTAAAAGCTTTTGCAAATTGAATATTGAAAAATAAAAAGACCGCCCCGAACGGGACGATCTGTAACCGTGGTACCACCCGAATTTGCAGGCAAATCGATACTGCCTGCCTCTTTCCATGCCGTAACGCTGCACCGGCGGCGCAGACTATCCGGCAAGCCAAAAATATCGGCACCCTTCGCCTGCGCGCTCAAGGGTGATAACAGCTCTCCTTCCCTCACTGCCTTGCACCATGCGGCAGCTCTCTGAATCGGTCCCGGCGCTGTCCTGTCCCTCTCATCGTTTTATCAATATTCTGTTTGATTATAAAGCATTTATGCGGTCATGTCAACGAAGCAAATAATATATTATTCAAGCAATCCAACTTAATCTCTCCCCTGCCCCTGCAGCCGGCTATCCTTTCCACCGCATCAGTCCTGTCACGCTTTTGTTTTTTCATGTACAGAAGAGTGTCCGCCGCAAAATATACAGAATAATTTCGTGATTCATTGTAAGATTTAGGTGCATACGGAGTCAAATAGGTGAAAGGAGGTGGTAGGAATGCCGGAAATGCAGGACTTCGATAAGCTTTATGAGAAATACTTCCGCTATGTATATCAGTATGTCAGGCGATTGTCGCATAACGACAGCATTGCCGACGAAATAACGAGCGATACCTTCTTCAAGGCACTATCGTCACTTGATGGTTTCCGCGGTGAATGCGACATTCGCGTTTGGCTCTGCCAAATAGCAAAAAACAGTTATTTCTCATATATGAGGAAGAACAAGCGGCTCGACCGGGCTGCGGACACTGAAAAATTGGAGCAGATCCCGTTTGAGGAAACGCCGGAAGGGCTTCTGCTGCGTAAGGATGAGCTGTCATCCATACGGTCTGCGCTGCACGATCTTCATGAACCATACAAGGAGGTTTTTATGTGGAGGGTTTTAGGAGAGTTAAGTTTTTCGCAGATCGGCAGGCTTTTCTCAAAAAGCGAGAACTGGGCTTGCGTCACCTATCACCGTGCCCGAAAAATGATTCAGAAGAGATTGGAGGAAAATGATAACAATGAGAACAACGAAAACAATAAAAAAGGAAAATGAATGCTGCATTGTGAGGGACATTCTTCCGCTTTATGAAGAAAAGCTGTTGAGCGACGAAACCGCCGATTTTGTGCTCCGTCATCTTAATGAATGCTCAGATTGCCGCGCGGAGCTGGACAGGATGGAAAAAACCGATGTTCCTACCAAAGCCGATACCGACATTGGCTTCCTCTTAAGGGTTAAGAAAACCCTTTTTGCAAAGAAAGTACAAACGATACTGCTTACAGTCGCATTACTGCTCGCTATCGCAGTATCCGTATTCGGTTTTTTGACTGCGCCTAATTATTATCCGTATTCGCCCGAGCTGCTTGACATCACAGAGGTCGATCACTCTGTATTGATCTCATTTGATGAAAAAGTCACCGGGTACAGGCTATATCAGGACAGAATCGAAGAAGGAGGACAAAAGATTTACTACATCGAAGCATGGTCTACAATTTGGGACAACATGTTCGGAAAACGAGGGCCGCAGTTTGCGGTGGTCAGATTAGAGGATGATTCTCCCATCGTCATCTGCTATTCACAGAATTATCGGAACGGCACTTCCGACGCTGCAGATGTTTTGATCTACGGAGAACACTATGCAAACTTTGAAGGGTCTGTTTCCTTGCCGGGGCTGTCGCTGTTTTATCTGCTGCTTGTAGCCGGCACACTGTTTTTCGTATGCCTTGCCGCATTTGCCTTTTTGAGAAGGCGTAAAAAGGCAAGATTATGGCTTGAAAGGATAATTCTTCTGCCCGTTTCGTATGCAATCGGATACTTCTGCGTGCTGCAGTTTAGCACGGTATCGTATTCAGAAGTCAGAGATTTTTTCCTTATCATGCTGATCGCTGTATTGATATATTGCGCTATGCTCTTCGCCTTGAACCTCTTTAGTATCAAAAAGGAGATACGTAAAGTCGGGAGACATACTTCACGGTAGTCATCAGCATTACGCTTGGGCGGTAGCTAAACACAAGAATCGCCCTGCCTGCACACAATAAGCCGCACGACATTATCAGACCATCAGGCGGGGATTAAAGCCCGATGGCCTGATTTTTTATTTGCCGGCACTTTTGCGTTGCAGGATTATGCAGTTTTGTGCAAAATCCATTTTGAAAAAGGAATGAAATTGTAATGATTATTGACGGTGAAATAGAATAGAGATGCCCCGAATCAATGGCATTGTACCTCATCGGAATAATAATATATCAATATACGGCAATACAATGGCTTGTTTTAGATGTTAAAAAGTATTAGAATATAATCTATCTAATCTATTATCCATATGGAGGAGGCAATCATGAAACATCTAAACAAGTCCCTTTCTCTTCTGCTTGCAGTGTTTATGGCGCTAATGTGCTTTGCTGCGTTTGCAGAGATCCGTCCGCTCGACGACGAACTGGATGCGGCGCTCAACGTTGAGGGCGGTACGCTCACGTTTGTCAACGACATTGTCAATCCGATGACGGTTGACGACACCCAGGAGGGCCGCATCTGTGCAAAGAGCGGCAACTATAACATCAACAACAGTACATCCAAGGTCAGCGTTACCTTCACCGCCGAAGCAGGTTCCATGTTCTGTTACGATGTCAAGACGAGCACCGAACCCACCTACGATAAGTTTATTCTTGCGGTAAACGGCAATATCGTTTCCTCACATACTCTCTCCGGCATCAACGATTGGGCCACTAAGACCTATGCCATTGAGAGCTCAGGAGAATACACCGTCGAGTTACGCTACACAAAGGACAGCAGTGTCAACAGGAACGATGATACCGTTTGGATCGATAACATTCATGTTGTCCAGCCAACTCCGGTAACCGGCCTTGAGATCCCCGAAAGCCTGACAGTTTCCATTGGACACCCCGAGACCATCGTCCCCGTTTTCACTCCCGAGGACGCGACCATGACCGATTTGTCCTGGGCAAGCTCCGATGAAGAAGTCGCGACCGTTTCAGACGGCGTTGTTACCGCAGTTGCTCCGGGCGAATGCGATATCACCGCCACCACCGTCAACAATATCGAGGCCGTATGCCATGTGAGCGTGCCGGATCCTATTGAACCGACCGGTATAACGCTGAACTTCAGCGAAGGAACTCTCCCCACGGGCTTTTACACCACCAACATCATCGCAACCGTTTCCCCTGCCGACGCCTATGATACCGGTGTCACCTGGAGCTGTGAGCCAGAAGGCCTTGTAACCGTTTCGGGCGGCAGAGTAACCGCTGCCTCCGGACTTACCGAAAGTGCCGACTGCGTGCTGACAGCCACTACCGTGAACGGCCTTTCAGCAAGCATCACACTGCATGTGCTCTGCCTTGACGATGTGCCCGGCATTGACGATATTGAATACACTCCCATATTGGTTGACACGGAATACACCGGAACCATCATCTGGGGCGAAAGCCAGCAGATCCGTTTCCCACGCGCCAACCCAACCACAAGCTATTGGTCCACCACCAACTGCGCCGCATTTTCTGTCGAACTGACCGAGGGAGTTACCTATGACTTCCTAAGCTATGCCCCCGACGGCGTTACCCGCTATGACACCTACCTCAACGTTATTGCTCCCGACGGCAGCTACCTTGTCGCCAACGACGACGGCGCAGGCCTTGGCTATGGTCAGCAGCTCAACGTCGTCGCCCCTGCAACCGGCACCTACCGCATCATCATTTCCGCGTTCAACTACTATACCTACGGTGCATATGCAGTCAAGGTGAACGAACATCATTTCATCCCCGTTGAAGGCGTGACATTTGACGATGACAGCGTTACCATCGGCATCGGCGGCTCCTCTGCGCCCACATATGCCATCCTTCCTGCCGACGCAACCAACAAGGCCGTCAGCTTTGAGTCCGCAGACACAGAGATAGCGACGGTTGACGAGAACGGCGTGATCATAGGCGTTGCTGCCGGAACCACCACCGTCACCATCACCACCGACGACGGCAATTTCTCCGATACAATAGACGTGATCGTTATCAACACTCTCTATATCTTCACCGAAGACTTTGATAACAATCCTGCCGGGCGTTGGACGCGTACCAGCCCGAACAGCGATAATACATGGTATTTCAGCTCCGGCAGCAGGGCTCATGGCGGAGCGGGCGGCTATGCAGGCTCTGATTCCTTCGATGAGGATTATCCCCTTACCCCCAACAACTACCTCATCTCTCCGTCCATCACACTTCCCGATGACATGTCGGCGCTCACGCTCAGCTACTATGTTTCATGCGACGGGTATGTCGGCGAACATTACACCCTTTACATCTCCACCTCCGGCAACTCCGTGAGTGACTTCACCGAGGTGCTGATCTCCGAGACGCTCAGCAATACCGTCTATGAGGAAAGGACTGTCGATCTCTCCGCATATGCCGGTCAGACCATCTATCTCGCATGGCGTCATCATGACTGCACCGACATAATGAGTCTGCTTCTCGATACCATACGCATCATTGGAGTCCCGGCACCCGAACCCATCCTTGGCGATGTCAATAACGACGGCATTCTAACTTCAGACGATGCACTGCTCATCCTCCGTCATACGCTGGGCCTTGCAGAGCTCGATGAAAGCGTGCTCGCTCTTGCCGACATAAACGGTGACGGCGACGTCGATATCAGCGATGCTTTATTAACTCTCCGTATGGTGATACAGTAATTAAAAAGCATAACGAAGATTTCGCCCGAACTTTAGGGTGATATACGACTGATTGCAAAACAGGGCCAACCGCAGTTGTTGGCCCTGTTTTTCTTTTTGACTGAGAAACATTGTGTTGCTGAGCTCCCATATGGGTTTGTTCGGCATAGTTTCTCTTTTTATTCGTTGCTTTTTGCAGCGTCCGGCACTGCGAGTATCCTGACCGATAGCCTGACGATTACTGTCTTGGGCTTATCAATTATCCATGACGGCAGATCCTCAACGTATACGGTATCTTCAATCGAATAGCCCATTGAACGTACATTTGCAACGAATTTCTCAACGCACGGAGGCAAATAAAGTCTATCGGTACGTTCTATAAACAGGCACATATAATCGTCCTCAACAAACGGGATATAGTCCTCTCCCGGCAGGGCATGCTTGAAAAAGTATTTGGGCTTCAGCGTCTCGGCATCCTCCGCAACGCCCAAATAGTATCCAAGGCTATGATAGTTGACGGACATTCCGGGACGATAGTCCGGGCGTATGATTGAGAGCTTGCTCGATTCCATATGCTCGACGAAGTACTCCTCGCCGATATGGTTCAGGTAGCTGTTCCTCAGCTCCATTCGGTGAAGCAGGTAGTTTCTTCCGTTGCTCATTCTGATTATCTGCTCCTCTGCACGCCTTACGCACTCCTCGACTATCTTTACGTTGCCGCCTTCCTCCTCGTTCATCAGAAGTGCCTTGATCTCCGAAAGGCTGAGCCCCGTCGCCTGCAAAAACTTGATGTCCTCCAGCCTTTTGACCTGCTCCTGCGAATAATCGCGATAACCGTTTTCAAGCACCGTCTCCGGCTTCAGAAGCCCTATCTGGTCATAATAAAACAGCGTTCGCTTCTCCACACCGCAGAGTTTTGCAAATTCTTTGGTTGTCATGGAAAAATCCCTCCGGTTAATAAAAATATATTTCAAAAATCTCTTGACTATAACGTTGCGTTATACCCTATTATCATAATAACAGATATGCTGTGGGATTTCAAGTGTATCTTCGCAAAAAATTTAATTTGCGGATACACTTTTCGTCCCCGGGTAATCTTTTAGGGCTGAGACCTCCTCAATGTTCGTTAGGCTTAGCGATGGGGTTTGGAGTGTGCTGCTTCTGCAGCACCCCCTACCTTCATCACCTTCACGGCTTGGGTTATGTTTGGAGCTGCTGCAAATGCGGACGACGCATGGCATCAGCTCCTTTTTTTCGTCCTGTCGCAACAATATTTATTATATTTTCGTAATTATCCCCCAATGTACCTCACATGGGCGCAAATATACTTGCAACAGATTAAAATAAAAGCTACAATTAAGGTAGGGAAAATCTACTGATAAGGCATATGCTTGACAGAGGAAAACTCCCAACATTTTTATACATATGGAGGCTATATTATGCAGATTGCAGAGCGTATGCAGGGCGTAAGCGGAAGCGCAATCAGAGAGCTGTTTAAGCTCCTCGGCGACCCTGAGATCATCTCCTTCGGCGGCGGAAACCCTGCCAAAGAATGCTTTCCCAAGGAAGATATCAGAGCGATAACCGACGAACTGCTCCTCGAAAAATCCGATATCCTGCTCCAATACGGTGCAACGGAGGGCTACCTTCCCCTTCGCAAGGCATACATCGAAAAGATACTCCCCGACCTCGGCCTCACCGCAAAGCTTGAAAACGTGCTTGCGCTGACGGGTTCCATGCAGGGCCTTGACCTCATTTGCAAGACGGTCATCAACCCCGGCGATGTCGTTTTGGTTGAAGAGCCCAGCTTTCTCGGCGCACTCCAGACATTCAACGTTGCGCAGGCCAAGCTCGTACCCGTACCGCTCCATACCGACGGTCTGCATGTTGACGAGCTTGAAGCTCTCGTCAGGGAGCATAAACCGGTAATGTTCTATACCATTCCCACCTTCCAGAATCCCACCAGCTGGGTTTCCGGTGTGGAAGCCAGGAAAGCGATCGCAAGGCTCGCCGCCGAGTATGACATGCTCGTTATAGAGGATGACCCGTACGCAGCCCTCCGCTTCAGCGGTAAAAAGCTGCCCACCATCAAGAGCTTTGACACCAGCGACAACGTTATCCTGCTTTCAAGCTTCTCCAAAACCATCTCCCCAGGAATGCGTGTTGCGCTCTGCTGCGGCAATCCCGAGCTCATTCACAAGATGACAATCGCAAAGCAGGGAACGGATACCCACTCGCCCAACCTGAATCAGGCAATAATTGCCGAATATCTCAATCGTGATCTGCTTCCTGCACATATTGCCGAGATCTCCAAGGTCTATGCAAATTCTGCACGCATAATGACCGAAGCGATGGATGAGCATTTCCCTGATTGGGTAAATTACGAAAAACCCGTTGGAGGTCTGTTCATCTGGTGTACTCTGCCCGAAGGCTGGGACGCTCAGGAAGTATTCAATCGTGCCGTTGAGCGCAAGGTTGCATTCGTTCCGGGCGAGCCCTTCTTCTCCGTGCGCGGCAGGGGCAAGAACACATTTAGGCTCAACTTCTCTGCCGAACCCGAAGCAAGGATCCGCGAGGGCATCAAGAGGCTCGGCGGTCTGCTGAAGGAAATGGCGGAGGAGAAAAAGTAAGCTGAATCTAACGAAAGGATGGGACGGCAGTGATGCCCGTCCCAAAGAGACGAAATGGATACCCTTAAAACAACACCCCCCATCAAAAACGCTTACGATGTGCTCGAAGAACGCGGCTATCTGAAACAGTGCTCCCATCCTGAGGAGCTGCGTGAGCTGCTTGGCAAGGAAAGGCTGACCTTTTATATCGGCTTTGACCCCACCGCCGAGAGTCTGACCGTCGGCCACTATGTTGCCATGTGCGTTATGGCGCATATGCAGCGCTGCGGGCATCGTCCCATTGTTCTGCTTGGCGGCGGCACAGCCATGATCGCTGACCCTTCCGGCAAGACCGAGCTGCGTAAACTCCTGACCGTAGAGGAGCTTGACAGCAACGTTGAGTCCATCAAAAAGCAGATGTCCCGTCTTATCGACTTTGAAGGCGAGAACGGCGCTATCCTCGTCAACAACGCCGAATGGCTCCGCAATCTCAACTTCATGGACTTCATGCGTGATATCGCCGTGCATTTTTCCGTAAACGAAATGCTGCGTGCGGAATGCTATAAGCAGCGCTATGAGCGCGGTCTGACATTCTTTGAATTCAGCTATATGCTCATGCAAAGCTATGATTTCCTCTGTCTCAACAGGAAATACGGCTGCGAGCTTGAAATGGGCGGAGACGACCAGTGGAGCAACATACTTGGCGGCGCGGATCTCATCCGCCGCAAGGAGAGAAAGCGCGCGTATG
Source organism: uncultured Clostridium sp. (assembly GCA_900542285.1). GTDB lineage: Bacteria > Bacillota > Clostridia > Christensenellales > CAG-138 > PeH17. The sequence goes on along the minus strand of UQNF01000010.1, from coordinate 4,449 downwards.
CGCTCACTACCCGCCTTCTCACCACTGCGGACGGTAAGAAGATGGGCAAGACCGAAAAGGGTGCTGTTTGGCTCTCCAAGGAGCGCACAAGCGTATTCGACTTCTATCAGTACTTCAGAAACATCGCCGACGCCGATGTTAAGACCTGCCTAAGCCTTCTGACCTTTATCCCGATGGACGAGGTCAATGCGCTGTGTGCGGAGGGTGCGGACATAAACGAGGCCAAGCGTGTGCTTGCATACACCGTCACAAGCCAGGTCCACGGCGAAGAGGAAGCAAGGAAAGCCGCCGAGGCCGCCGCTGCGCTGTTCTCCGGCAAGGGCAGCATCGAGCATATGCCCACATATGCGGTTACCGATGCCGATATTGAGGAAAGCGGAATGAGCCTTACCCGTCTTCTGGTGCTGTCAGGCATCGAAAAATCCAATTCCGCAGCCATCCGCTCCGTCAAGGAGGGCGGTATCAGCGTGGACGATGTTAAGGTTACCGACACTCATGCGGTGCTGGATCGCGAAAAGCTATCCGACGGCATCATCCTCAAGAAAGGTAAAAAGACCTTTGTAAGGCTTATCAAAGGCTGATGGCGCTTAAACCCTACAAGACAGCAAGAGCCGCATCCGAAACGGAATTCACGGTAAACAAGTCCCGTTTTATCGGAAGATGCTTCCCGGTCTCTTCCGAGGAGGAAGCTTTGGCGCGGCTTGATGAGATAAGAAAGCTCCATCATGACGCCACGCACAACTGCTGGGCGTACAATCTTCGCGGCGGCATCATGCGTTTTTCCGATGACGGCGAGCCCGGCGGTACCGCCGGAATGCCCATTATGGATACGCTTATCCGTTCGGAAACGCTTGACGCCATCATAATCGTGACAAGGTATTTCGGCGGAATACTGCTTGGAAGCGGAGGGCTCGTGAGGGCTTATTCAAAGTCTGCGAGCGATGCGCTCTCATCTGCCGGGGTCCTTCAAATGCTTCCGTGCAGCGAGATAGAGTTCTTTGTGGATTATTCCCGGTATGGCGGCATCGAGGGCTTTGTCCGAAGCAATTCCACCGTCAAGAATACCGAATTCCTCGACAATATCCGTTTCAACTGTCTTGTGCCGTTTGATGATGCCGAGGGCTTTATCGCCGAAATCATCGAACGAACCGACGGCAGAAGCTCTCCAAAGATAATTTCCGAGGAGTATTTAGCAAAATAAGGTTCAAAAACACAGGCAACTGTGCTATAATAAATGCAAACATTCGTTCTTTTCAGGAGGAAGTTCAATGGATATTTCTATCACCAAGGCAACAGAGCTTAAGACCAAGCCTACCCGTGAAGAAGAAGGTTCTCTTGGTTTTGGCAAGCGTTTCACCGATCATATGTTCATGATGAACTATGATGACGGCGTATGGCATGATGCACGCATCGTACCGTACCAGAAGCTTTGCTTCGATCCTTCCTGCGCTGTTTTCCACTATGCTCAGGAGATTTTCGAGGGACTCAAGGCATATCGCGCCGATGACGACCGCATTCTGATGTTCCGCGCCAGGGATAACGCAAGGCGTCTCAACAGCTCCGCAAGGCGTCTGTGCATGCCCGAGATCGACGTCGAGGACAACTATGAGGCAATGCGTCAGCTCGTCCAGGTCGAGCGCGACTGGGTTCCCCACAGCCCCGGAACAAGCCTCTATCTGCGTCCGACCATGATAGCGACCGATGCCGCTCTTGGCGTACACGCATCCCACAGCTACCTCTACTATATCATCTGCGCACCCTCCGGCGCATACTATAAGGCCGGCCTTGCACCCATCCGCATTCGTGTTGAGGATAAGTATGTCCGCGCGATCCGCGGCGGCACCGGCTCCGCAAAGACCGGCGGCAACTATGCCTGCTCCATTCTCGCAGGCGCAGAGGCCGAAAAGGAAGGCTACAGCCAGGTTCTTTGGCTCGACGGCGAACATCTCAAGTATGTTCAGGAAGTCGGCGCAATGAACATGATGTTCCTCATCGATGGCAAGCTTGTCACCGCTCCCCTTGAGGACACCATTCTTCCCGGCATCACTCGCCGCAGCGTCATGACCCTTGCCCGTGAAATGGGCATCGAGGTTGAGGAGCGTCCCCTTTCCGTTGATGAGCTCATCGCAGCGGGCGAAAGCGGCAAGCTGACCGAAGCATTCGGCACCGGCACCGCGGCGGTCGTATCCCCCGTTGGCGAGCTGGCATATCGCGACAAGCACATCTATATCGGCGATAAGTCCGTAAACGGCGGTATCGGCGAGCTGACCATGAAGCTCTACAACACCCTCACCGGTCTCCAGTGGGGCAGAATAGAGGATACTCACGGTTGGGTGACCGACATCGATAAGAAGTAAATAAGCTGACCGCCAAGTCGCAAGACTTGGCGGTCTGTTTTAACAAATTGATTCCTGATTTCGATAGCATTGGCTGTCTGCAAGAAATCGGCGCCGGAGGAGGATAGCGTCTGAAATCGGAAGATGCCGCTGCAATCGAAAGCAGAAAAATCAAACTGTTTGAAAACCTGAATGTGCCTCCATTCGTTCAAGGCACAGCTGTAAATCGCACAATTTAAATTTTCTTTGGAGACGAGCCGTGTCGATGCTCCCGAGTCGATACCTGTGGATCGGCTTTATAATATCATATCATATCCTGAATGAATTAACAACAATCCTTAAAGCATATGAATCCCGCGCCTCGCAGGGCATGAATTATTATTCGTCTTGGCATTATTTATTAAATACCTACTTAATTTTAGTACATACGGAAGTTAAGATGATAGTCCATAATATGCGTTGACCCGAAATATATTATCAATTCAAGTCGATTAGTCATGACTTATTCTTGGATAACGGGGTTCACAAACGATATCAAAGTTTAATTAAATATGCAGAAGGATCGGAATGAAGTTATCCGCTCCGATTCGTATGTGCGCAGTCCTATTCTCCGAGTCGAGCTTCACACTCAATACTCTTTCCTCTTAGGATTCAAAATCTCCCCCAAAGGGCGCAGAAAAAAGCCCTCAATTGTGAGGACTTTGTCCTAAGGTCGTGCACCTATAATGGATGCGAAGGATATTAGCATTTCAAGTGCGAAGCTTTTCTTCAATCTCTTTATCCGGCCAATAGCCCCAGGATTCGACTATTTTTCCGCCGACAACCTTGAAATTCCCAAGTGCTTCAAAGCTGATCCTCTTGCCTGTTGCGGGTATCCCCATACAAACGCCGGAATGGATTCCTTCATACAGCACTCTTGTGGCAACCATATCATCGTCCGAAAAAATATCTATCATCGTTATCGACAATTTAGAAAACTGTGATTCAACAATCTTCAAATTTCCCACAGCTTGAGCATTTCCTCTTGCGCCGGCAGGGCTATGGTCGATATAGTCGTCGGACAAATATGACATTACCAAATCATAGTTCTTGTTTTCATATCCTTCCTTAAAGAAGTTGAAGACCACTTCACTATTCGTCATGCATTCCCTCCGCAAGTTTGGATTTGTATGCTAAGTATATCACAGATACGCAAATGTCTCAAGTATGAAAACCTCTCTTGGCTCGCGGACAAAAGAGGTCTTTTCATGGCATATGTTGAGTTAAGAGTAAGCACAAGCAATGCGAAGTTTGCTCGAGATATTGATATCAATTATACGACAAACATACGAACGATAGTATTCAGGAAATCATACAGACCATGCCCGACTGCAAGACCTGCATATTCACAGCCTTTGATTTTGAATCTGGCAAAACCGAATACAAGCCCGATGCCGAATGTGAACAGAACCTGTATGATGTTTCCGTTGATGATGTGCCAAAATCCAAACAGCAAAGCGGAAAGCACGACCCCCAGCCATTTGCTCTTTTCAAAAAAGCCGACAAAAGCGTCCTGATAGAAAACTCTGAACACAAATTCTTCAACGGGCCCAATTATCAGCATATAAAACATGAAATTATTGATAATAACTCCCATCGAAAAGTCCATATGCGTGCCCACCAAGGAAAACCCGCACAGAGCAGGAATAAAAGCAATGACAGCAGAGAGCATCAGTGCAATCCCAATGCCAATAAGGTACTGACGTTTGTTTTTCAGATCAATTTCTATCTTCATTCCGGTAAGTTTCATTGCCGCAAATGCAGTCAGAGCAATCAAAATGTATAAGCCTACTCTTGCAGTGTTTTGAAGTATTGGCGATGGTATGTAATTAATTAATCCGGCAAGAGAAGTAATTCCGAAAATACAAATAATTGAAGCAATCAATTTCATGATGTTCTTTTTTGTATTTTGCATATGTCTTTCCTCCGTCAGTTTAGGGCAGTTTGCTTATTGCGCCGTGAGACACACTTGGTTTGAAAAACCCACATTGGTCAGACAGACAAATGTGGGTTTCATAATGGAGCGGGAAACGGGGCTCGAACCCGCCACCTCCGCCTTGGCAAGGCGGCGCTC
>UQNF01000009.1 GCA_900542285.1 uncultured Clostridium sp. | reverse complement strand
ATTATACCATTTTTTATACATCCTATCAAGAAAAAAAGACAAAACCCACGAGATGCCTGTGGGCTTTGTCTTCAGTCTGAAATGCCGTGCCGGATGCACGGCATTTTTATTGTTCAATTTCCCTTCCTGATATTAACCATAGACAGATGATAATCAGCGGAGCCTACTGTAATAGCATCGTCGCTCTATCTATGCACTTTATACCTGGCGTCATTTGCCGAATCAGCAAAAATAATGCATAAATATGCTTGACATAGATCTGCCATAGATTTATAATATAACTGCTTAAACGGTTAAGTAGTTTCGGGGCATCACTTACCGTAATACTCCAGCCCCAACAATATTACTCGGAGGTAAACACTATGAACAAAAGGCTTATCAGCATCTTCTGCCTTGTTATGGCAGTAGTACTTGCAGCTGCACTGTGCGCCTGCAAAGAGCCGGAAAAAGAAAACGACAAGTTTAACGTAACCTTCTATGAGAGCGATGGCGTAACCGCCATTAAGCAGGTCGAGGTTGAAAGCGGCAAGACCGTTGAACAGCCCGAGCTGACCAAGGAAGGCTATCAGATCAAGGGCTTCTTTGCAACCCCTGCTCTGCTGGTTCCCTTTGATTTCTCCACTCCCATCACTGCCGATACTTCAGTTTTCGTTGCATGGCAGTCCAGCGTCGAAGACAATCGTCCTTGGATGCTTGCAGGTTCTCTCCGCGGTTATCCCGATAATCTCTGGGGCAAGGTATGGCCTCAGGATGATTATCTTCTGACCAAGGTCGAAGGCGAATTCAATACCTTCGTAATTGAAGTAAATCTTTATGTAGGCGATGAGTTCAAAATTGCCGTTATCGGCGAAGGTTATGCTTGGGACGACACCGCAAGCATCGATGCTTCATTGCTTGCCGACAAATCAAAGGGCGCTGCACTCGTTGGCGGCGAAAACGCTTTTGATACCGGATCCAACATTAAGGTCACGCAGGATGGTCTCTACCGTTTGACCCTTAGGACCGATGCTGAAGAGCTTGCGCTTTGCTCCCTCTCCTATGAGATCATCGGCGAAGCACCCGCACCCCAAGAGGTTCAGTATGACATGAAACTTTGGGCTTCCTTTAATAACTGGGAAGGCCAGGACATGATCCGCAACGGCGAAGACCTTATTTGGTACTGCGAAGCCGATGTTCCTGAAGAAGGCGGAGAATTCGGCGTTAAGAATGCCGCTACTGAAGCTTGGTACTCCAGTGAGGGCAACACCAAGAACATTGTTCTTACCGAAGGTGGTCACTACATGTTCTTCATCGAGCTTGAGCTTATTGATGGCGTTCCCACTCTTAAGGGCGATATCGTAGCCGAAAAGCCTGCATATTATGTGGTTGGAACATGCGGAAACGGTGGTTGGGCCGGCGATGCAAATGCAGATAATACCGCATATATGATGCAAGCACAGGATGACGGTACTTATGTTCTTAACGTAACCTTCACCGATGCTGAAACCGCTGACTGGACTGACGGCAATGTTGCGTTCAAGTGCGTATATGGCTGCGGCGGTCGCGTAGCAAATGAGTTCTGGTTTGGTGCAGAGGACGGCAACAACATTCTCGTTGCACCCGGTACCTATACAATCACTCTTGATCCCGCAACCGGTGCTGTTACCGTAGAACCCGCTGAATAATCAGCATATTGGGACGTGCTGCTGAGTCGATCCTCGGCACGTCCCATTTTCTTTAAGAACATTATTAATAGCCTGTTAACAGTATTGCAGCGATAATATGAGTAAAAAATGCACAATTAAGGATATAGCGAATGCTTGCGGAGTCTCCACCGCAACGGTTTCTTATGTTCTTAATAACACCCCCAATCAATCGATAGGAGCTGATACTCGTAAAAGAATACTGCATTATGCAAACTTAAGAGGCTATGCGCCCCATGCCATCGCAAGAGCTTTGGCGCTCGGAAATGCCGGGAAGCTGGGATTATACTGTCCTCATATAGAAAACAGCAGTTTTAAGCTTAAGCTTTTGAGTGCATTGTCGAAAGAGGCAGAGCGTGTCGGTCGTGACCTTGTCATCATGAACGACAGCTGTCTAAAAGTACAGAATTCCGATGTCGATGGAGTATTTGCCGTCGATGTATCTAAAGAAGATTTCGCAAGAATCGGAGAAAATACCTTTGTTCCTTTGATCTATCTCGAAGGTAAAGTGAGCGATTATCTTTTTTACAGTATAACCGTGGATGCAGAGAGCATCAAAAAAAAGGTGCTCGATCGTGGCAGCTATGACAAGGTAATTTTGGCAGCTGAAACCGTTCACTGTGAAGCATACATGCAATATCTATGTGAAGTCTTCGATGCTGTGATTCCGCCTGATTCTGCGGCTTCAGCTCAAAAAGACCCCAATACTGCGCTCATCTGCTTAGCCGATGAAGTTGATTTTGCAGCATATGCTCACGCAGCCGTTGAGGCTTTTCTAAGCGCACTTGCGTGCGAGCCGGTTCCTGCCGAACAGCACTATATAAAAATCCAATAAAAAGCGAGGAAGCTGATTTGAACACATATTCAATTTTGCATACACCAGGAACGCTTGACATCTGCCCTTTGAACGGAAAAATGCACGTTAGATTTCGTGCAGTAAAGGGCACCGTTCTCAAGGCGAAGCTTCTTTATCTCTGCTCCAAGGACGAATGGTATATCCGTCGTGACGAAGCAGAAATGTCCGTAATGTACTCGGACTCTGAATTCGAATATTTCTACGTATCGGTTCCGCTTACCGACATTCGTTTTGCATATATATTTGAGCTTACTTGCTCGGACGGTCATGTACGCTTCTATTCCGAGGACGGACTGACCGACACATTTGATCATTCGTTGGCTTTCTTTAATTATTTCGAGTTTTGTTCGCAGTTCCCCGATGAGCTGATGAGCATTCCCTGCTGGGTTCGGGCCGCAAGTGCATATCAAATCTTTCCCGAAAGGTTCAGCATTGGCTCTTCTGCCAAGGATATGAGCTATGTGAACGCAAGCTGGGGAGAGCTGCCCACGCCAAAAAGCTATTACGGAGGAGACTTGGTCGGTATCCGTGAAAAGCTCCCCTATCTGGTTAATCTTGGGATAAACTTGATCTATCTTAATCCTGTGTTCTGTTCCCCCACTAACCATAAATATGAAACGGTAGATTACGAAAATGTCGATCCGCAATTCGGAGGGAATGAAGCTCTTAAGCAGCTGATAGACGAAGCACATAAAAATGGAATCAAAGTAATGCTTGATGGAGTATTCAATCATTTGTCATGGAAGCATCCGTTCTTTCTTGATGCTCAGAAGCTGGGTAAGGATTCCAAGTATTATGATTGGTTCGTATGGAAGCCCGACGGAAGCTATCGAACATTTTCCTGTGTCAAGGAAATGCCAAAGCTCAATACCTCCAATCCTCAGGTTATCAGGTATTTCTGCGATGTCTGCGCCAAGTGGACCAGGGATTACGATGTCGATGCTTGGAGACTTGATGTGTCCGATGAGATGGCACATCGTTTCCTCAGGGCGTTCCGAGACGCAATACTCGCAGTCAAACCCGATGCGATAATCATTGGTGAGGATTGGCACAGACAGAATCGATACCTTTACGGTGATGAATATGATGGCGTAATGAATTACGGCTTTACAAAGGCATGTCTCGATCTGTTTGCGTTCAAGACGATCGACGCATCTGCATTCAGGGATAGGCTTGTGAGGCTCTATCACACCTTCAGCATTGCTGCATGTGAGAAAATGCTGAATCTGCTTGACAGCCATGACACTGACCGCTTCCTTTCAAGGGTCGATGGCGATGAAAGAAGGCTTCGTGCCGCATTTGCAATAATGTTCTTCTATCCCGGTATCCCATCGGTCTATTACGGAGATGAGATCGGCCTGCAAGGAGGATATGACCCCGACTGCCGTCGCTGCTTTGATTGGGAACACGATTTTTCCGAAACCGAAACCTGGCAGCTTATCCATAAGCTCGCCGTGCTGAAAACTCAGCCTGCTTTATCCATAGGGGTATTCGATATCAACGAATCCGATGGCGTTTTAGCCATCACCCGAAAAGCACCTGAACAATCGCTTCAGCTAATGGTAAACACCACTGATAAAGTTGCGGCAGGGCTATTGCCGTATGAATATCAAATAACAGAGTTATAATCAAGGAGGTAACATCATGAAAACTTCAAGAATCGTTGCAGCTATTCTAACCATATTGCTGTCGCTTTCTCTCATCGCCTGCGGCGGTGAGAAAAAACCCGAGAATTCAAACAGCGTAGGAAACAACGAACTCTACGACCAGGTCATGTCGCGCTTCACCGGCGAACTTGAAAAAGGTTCCGTTGTTAAAGTACTGGAAAATGATACTGCCATTGAGCTTGGCTATGTTGAAGAGCTGATCGCAGCATTCAACGAAGCCTACAAGGACAAGGGCATTTCTGCAGAACGAATGAATATCGATCAGTATTCCGACCTTGCCACCGACGGCCCTTATGGTTACGGCCCCGATGTATGGTATCAGGCCAATGATATTATAATGAAATATGCCAACAACCAGCACATACTCCCCTTGCCCGTTAATGATATGGAATGTTATTCGCATATTCCACAGAGCGCATGGAACGCATACACCATTGATATCGAAGGCGAGCACTTCTACTGTGGAATTCCCCTTAATGTGCAGTCCGGTATGCTGTATTATATCGAATCCAGCCTTCCCGAAAATTGGAAGACCGATTGGGATATCAACAACAATGATATTCCGGATTTCTTTGAAACCTATACTGCTCTCTATGCATATTCAGAGGTGTGCAAGGATGGCGGTCAGCCCACTGAATACGGCTATCTTGACGAGACGGTCGACACATATTTTATGAGCGGATATCTCATGACTTATGGCGGCTATATCTTCGGAAATAACGGCACTGATGCCGGCGATATCGGCTTTAATGCGGCCGATTCCTATAAGGGTGCGCGTATGATACAGCAATGGGCTGCCGAAATGAACAATACCGAGGTTCTGGATAAGTCCTTCGCTTCCGCTTCATATCAATACCTTGCCGATCGTAAGATGCTCTGCACAGTTACCACTCCGGATGTATATACCATGTTTATCCGCGCAATGGTCAACACCGGAAACTGGACGACCGAGAGCGCATATGCCGACCTTAAGATGGTCACAGTTCCCCGTCTTCCCGTCAGCGGCGATCTCACTTCCGACAATTGGCAGGATACCATTACTGATATGGACACATTGACCGTTGAAACCACAATGATGGGCGGTATCAACGGTTACGGAATTTCTTCATACACCAAATGCCCCAACGCTTCATTGGCATTTGTCGAATTCGCAACTTCTTACGCTCAGGCCATGGCTCGTAATGCCGCCCTCGGTATAACTCCTGCTCGCGACGATGCAGCCGCTGAGGTCGCAAAGACAGATCCTACTGTCGGTATCCTATTCGACAAGCTCGATCGCGGATACATAAGCATCATGCCGGCTATTAAGGAAGTTGGTCAGATCTGGACTCCTGCCGAATCCTTCCTCATCGACCTCTCAACCGATCCATATCGCGAAGATCGCGGTGAAGATCGCCTATACGGAACCGATGAAGAGATCAGGGCAGGGCTTGACAGGCTTGTTCAGCAGATTAGAGACGCTATTGATACTCTGGCATAAGGAGGCTTCTCATGGGAGGGAAACTACGAGAAAGCTGGCAGTTTCTATGTCATTCGCCTGTACAGGTCAAGCTGTCCATGCTTGTCATGGGACTTGGTCAGCTGTGCTATGGCCAGATAGTTAAGGGGCTTGCATATCTTTCTTCGCTTGCGCTTATCATAATGTACTTTGTAATGGGAGGGATGAAGAATCTTATTGGGTTCTTCACCCTTGGTACCGAAGTCGAGAATCTTTGGCTTGGTATTGAGGGCGATAACTCACTTACCATGCTCATTCTTGGTCTTGTATCAATATTCATTCTGATATTTGCAATCGTTATTTATGTTTCTAACGTAAAGGATATTATCTTCACCGCTAACGAAGTCAAGCATGGCCTTAAACCCAGGAATTTCAGGCGTTCTCTGCTTACCATGGCTGACGACAAGTTTTATGCCACGGCTTTGGTGCTTCCGGTTATTGGTGTCTGCATCTTTACGGTACTTCCGATAGTATTCATGATATGCATGGCGTTCACCAACCTTGGCGGAGACATTATCCATCCAAAGCTTGCCGATTGGTCGTTATCGGCATGGGGAAAGATCCTCAGCCTCGGGAAGATAGGCTCCACATTTGTAAAGATTCTTGGATGGAATGTAACCTGGGCCGTGCTTTCGACCCTGCTCAATTTCTTGCTTGGTCTTGGAATGGCATTGCTTCTTAACAAAAAGAATGTCAAGGGTTCAAAATTCTGGCGCGCCTTCCCTATCCTTGCGTACGCAATACCCGGCTTCATTTCCATGCTTGGCTTCAAGTTCATGTTTTCCCAATCCGGTCCGATAAACTATTATATTGAACAGGCGGGATTCAACAAGATATTCTTCTTGACGAATGATGCTTCCGCAAAGTGGTGGGCAAGAGGCATCGGCTTGTTTGTTAATGCGTGGATAAGCACCCCTTCGATCATGCTTATGACCACAGGCATCCTGTCCAACATCAATACGGATCTCTATGAAGCTGCCTCGTTGGACGGTGCATCGCCATTCCAGCAGTTTAGAAAAATAACTCTGCCGTTCGTTGTCTTCTCAACAACGCCGGTACTTATCAGTCAGTTTGTAGGAAATTTCAACAATTTTGGCATTTTCTTCTTCCTTAGAAGCGGTGTAATATCCAATTATGCCGATTACTTCTTGGCAAGCGATACCGACTTGTTGATCAACTGGCTGTACAAGCTATCCGTTGATAACAACTACTACTCCATCGGAGCAGCGATAAGCTTAATTATTTTCATAATAACTGCCGCTGTATCGCTTACGGTTTATGTTCGCTCTGCAGCCTATAAACAGGAGGACACCTACCAATGATCAACAAAAGAAGAAAACTTAGGCCGCGTCGCGTCGCCAACAATATCTTCACCTATTTTCTCCTGGTATTCATGAGCGTGGTTTTTCTGTTCCCATGTTTGTGGCTGATCCTTGCCTCGCTTTCGAAAAGCGGAAGTCTATATGATTTCAAGGGGTTCTTCCCTCAAGCTTTCAGTCTTGACACCTTCATCTCGCTGTTTACGGATGATGTAAACGGTTTGTACCCCTATAAAAAGTGGTTTTTCAATACCCTTTATGTAGCGACCGGCAGCTGTATCTTGGGTACGATCCTTGTTATACTGACAGGCTATGTAATGTCGCGCTTCCGCTTCAAAGGACGCAATGCACTCAAAAAGACCACTCTGGTGCTCGGCATGTTCCCCGGATTTATGGGACTTACGGCAATATACATTATCATGACGCAGCTCAACCTTATAAACAGGCTGGAAGCACTCATTTTCTTCTATGCTTCTACCGCTCCGGCAGGTTATATGGTACAGAAGGGCTACTTCGATTCAATACCTAATACGATTTACGAGGCTGCGAGGCTTGACGGCTGTACACAGCTTCAGGTATTCACAAGGATAACCCTTCCGCTTAGCAAGCCGATGATAGTTTATACGGTTTTGACCCAGTTTGCTTGGCCGTGGAGTGATGTGCTGCTGCCCAAGCTGTTACTCAAGGACCGCAATATCTGGACGGTCGCAGTAGGTCTGTTTAACCTGCCGGAAACGCATTTTGCCCGCTTTGCCGCAGGTTCCGTGTTCATAGCAGTTCCAATTGTTATTCTGTATTTCTGCCTGGTCAAATATCTTGTCAATGGTTTGACTGCAGGCTCAGTGAAAGGATAAAGACGATGATCGACATAAAAAACATGAAAACAAGAGTAATATCCGGTTTATTGGCACTCGTTCTTATTTCCTGCGCTTTGTTTGGCTGCGCATGCAAGGGTGCGGACTCAGGACAAAAACTTACCGAGAATATTCCCAACGATAATGTTCGCAACTGGTATGAAATCTTTATCTATTCCTTTGCAGACTCCGATGGGGATCGTATCGGTGATTTTAAGGGAGCAACCGAGAAGCTCGACTATGTTCGTGATCTGGGCTTTACCGGCATATGGCTTATGCCCATAATGCCCTCTCCCAGCTATCATAAATACGATGTTTCAGACTATTATGATATTGATCCGCAGTATGGAACGCTTGACGATTTTAAAGCTTTCCTTGCCCGCGCTCACGAATTAGATATCAAAGTCACGATCGACCTGGTAGTTAATCATACTTCAAATCTGCATCCCTGGTTTCAGAGCAGCAAAACAGGTGCTGATTCTCCCTACCGTGATTACTATAATTGGCAGGATAAGGGAGGAAGCGGTTATGAAAAAATCGGAGACAGCTACTATGAGTGCCGCTTTGTCTCCACAATGCCCGACCTAAATCTCGATTCCGACGCTGTTCGCAGTGAGATATCAAATATCATGAAGTTTTGGCTTGATATGGGCGTGGATGGCTTCCGTCTCGATGCAGTAACCAGCTATTATACCGGTGACAATGCCAAAAATGTTGATTTTCTCTCATGGCTCAACGATGAGGCCAAGTCTATTAAGCCCGATTGCTATATCGTTGGTGAATGCTGGTCTGACGAGTCAACTATCGCTGCTTACTATAAGAGCGGCGTTGACAGCTTCTTCTACTTCCCCATGTCCACGGGTTCCGGCAAAGGCATAATCGCCGGTATTCTGGACGAGAGTACGACAGACCGCGGCGAAAGCTATGCCTATCTCACGACTCATCTTGAAGAGCGCTATGGTACGGATGCGCTTATGGCCTTGTTCCTTGATAATCATGATACCGATCGTTTTAATGGGGTAATTGGACTGTACGATCTTACGAGGGTCAAGGCTGCCTATGGTATGCTTGCAATGATGCGAGGGGGTACCTACATCTACTATGGAGATGAATGCGGAATGGTCGGCTCCGGAAAGGACCCCAACAAGCGCATAGGTATGTATTGGGAAGACATTACAAAGGTTACCTCAGCGCCTCCGGGTACTTCTGAAGCAAAGTATCCCCTCGGAAGTGTTGCTGAGTTGTTGGAGAATCAAAATTCGCTGACGAATTATGTGAAAAACGCCAATGTCATTCGTAACGCATTCCCGGAAATCGCTCGAGGCGTCTCTGAAATAGTCGAAAGCGGCGACAGCGATGTTTGCATAATAAGGCGTACTTGGCAGGACAAAACGATTACAATCGTGCTTAACCTTTCTCCCAACTCCAAGAGCATTTCTCTGGATGGTTTGAGCTTGGCAGCCGTGTTGGACGCTAACCTTGAGCGTGATGATGGTATCACTTACAATAACGGCAAGCTAAATATCGATCCGTGGGGCATTGCCATTCTATTTTGATTTGTGAGCTTTCAATGAAGTTGCTGGTTGTTTTTTTGAATGCAACCAGCTTTTTATATCAATACAAAGGCAGTCGGGAATATGCAAACTGAGTATCGTAAATACTATATCTGCCATTAATACTGTTTACTGCACTCAGTGTCGCGGAAAGGAATAATATGTCAATATCAGAAAAGAAGAATACGTCAGGGAAAAAGCATGGAAAAAAGGTTATGATAGCCTCCGCTTCTGCAATTGTTGGGTTTTCAGTTCTGTCCATTTTGGCTGTATCATTTGTCTGCCAATCGGTCATTATTAGACCGCAAAACTATACAAGCTGTCTGGCACCGGTGTATTCGGAAGCCGATGCGAAAAGCTATCCAAGAAAAGAGATTGAGTTTTGTTCCGATTCAGACACTCTTAATGGGTATATCTACGGTGAAGGAAACACAAATGGGATAGTTCTGGTGATACACGGCATGAACAGTTCGAGCGCTCGTCATCTGCCCGAGATAAAATTCTTTGTCGACAATGGTTGGGTAGTATTCGGATTTGACGGCTGCGATGAAAATAGACGCTGCGCCAATATATTGATTCAGTTGTCGCGCGATGTAAGCTCTGCTATTGAATACTTGCAAAGCAGTAATGAATACCGCTCCATGCAGATAGTACTGTTTGGGCATAGCTTAGGCGCATATGCAGCGTCATGCGTACTGGGGGAATATCCGAGCGTGCGTTCTGCCGTTTGCATTTCAGGTTTCAATTCACCTACTGAAACCATGAAATACTTCTCTGAAAAATATGTTGGAAAACTTGCCGTCGTATCATATCTGTATGTTCAGCTGTACAATTTCATCACCTATGGGACTGATTCCATGGTTACTGCGGTTGATGGGATCAATTCGACTGACAAACCGGTGTTCATTGTTTACGGAGACGACGATTCGGTCATTCCATATGAACTAAGCATCCTGTCCCATCGTGACAAGATAACTAACCCCAATGTCAGGTACTTGCTTATTGACAGCGAATACCGAAACGGACACAGTAATTCTTGGCTGAGCCGTGAAGCAGGAGAATACTTGAATGAGATGACCGAGGAGCTTGAATCGCTTTACGCTCATTACTCAGGAGATATTCCGGATGATGAAGAACAGCGCTTCGTGCAGGCTCTGGATACAGATCTACTGTCAGAGCTTGACTATGATTTTATGAACGAAGTAAACAATTTTTTCATAGATTCCCTTAAATGAACTGCAGGCTCCTGAAACATTTTCGGAGCCTGCTTTTATATTAGTATAGATACCGTCGCTATTTGTAGTTTGGATTCAGACAGATAGGCTTATATGGCTTAATGCTCAATACAGGCTCTGACGCTGCATAATCGTAGTTGGGATTATAATACCCATCTCCGGTCATAAGGGTTTGTCTAAATGAATCATAGCACCTTGTTAAGTTGTCACTGCTTGCGTCATCATAATCCGGCAGCTCACCGTAGAGCTTTGCAGCAGCATATGGTGTGAAATAGTTTTCGTATCCTCTGCGCATTAGCCTGATGCATAGCTCCGTATCCCAGCCAACTCCGCTCAGCGTTTCATCAAACAATCCAACAGTCATAAAGCGCTGGGCCTTAATTGCCATGAATGAGCCGGAAACCGCAGATACATTCCTCTGAAGCCAGGTGAAGCTGCTTTTTAGTCTGTCTTCATTATCGTCGTTTTCACCCTTATACAGACTTCCTGCCCAACCGCGCAGTCCTATAACATCTCCCACGGACACAATATTTCCTCCGGTGTCGATTATCTTTCCCCCGACAGCACCTGCTTTCTTCATACTTGCAAGGCCGGAAAGCTCTTCGATAAAATCAGGAGACTGTATCTCGCAGCTGCCATTGATAAACAGAAGCATGTCGTTGATCTCGGCTCTTGCGCAGTAGTTGAGAATTGCAGGGATACTCATCCCGCTTTTTATTTCGATTGGCTTGGCTGCTCTTGTCTTTTTCAGAGCATCAAGGTATTTCCTTATCAAGGGTTCATTGCGCTTATCATCGGCGACGAAGATTCTGTAATCAGAGTATGTTGATCGCATTTCTATCGATTCGATGCAGCGTTTTAGATTTTCAATGCTGTCGATATTCGGAATAATTATACTCACCTGCGGCGTTCTTTTCGGAACATAGCGTATCCTAAGCGTTCCCATTTCATGACCTTCAACACAGTAAGCATTCGCACGTTTATCCACCCTGTCAGCGAGGATTCTATCCATTTCATCGATTTCTTTTGGGCTTAGTGAAACATCCTTCCTTAGTTTTGATGACATCAAAACCCTTGCAATATGTGCTGACATTTTCGAATTGGAGAGTGCCAGTAAAGCAAACTTCCAGATATCAAAGCTTTCGGCTCCTTTAAACCCTCCTACTAAATCGAATACTCGTTTTGCAACGAGCAGCGGCCTGCCGACCGAGTTGTGGTTCATAATTGTAAGTCTACCGTAATCGGGCTTGAAATACGGATAAATTCCATTTTCATCCGTCATTTCTTCATCGGCAAATACTACCTCCGGAGAACTTGGATCTATTAACGCCTGAGCCAGTGTATACAACGCATCTTGAGTTAGGATATCTCCCGGAAACAGCTGAAGCATGTACGCGCCCCTAAGCTGATGATTAATAAGGTCTGACAACTCCTTTACGGTTCCGGAAGCAATAACAACTCTGAAATGGGATGTATCCGCAATGCCTTTGCTGCCATAATCATCCAAACCGAATGCAAGGCAAGCTTCCCAGTTGTCGTATGTCTGACTCTGAAGTGACTCGATGGTACTTTCAAGCATTCCTACATCTGCCCCTTTAGCCACTATTGCTATCGAGATAAGCGGAGCAGGATTCAATGGATTTTTCCTCTGTTCCTCCAACTGCTCTTCCGTAGCTGTATTGTTCTTCAAGTATTCATCATAGTTTTCGAATTCGTGCATCTTTGAGGTGCCGACCGGCGCAATTCCGGCAATAGCGCAAGCCGCTTCTATTATGCCGTTCAGCGTTTTCCCTTTCTCTTTCATATTTGTACTTCCCTAACGTATTTTATTGAAGTAGTCTATGCATTATCGTCCCAAATAAACCTGACTATGGCTTGAAAAATAACCAATATTGTGCTATTATTTATTATGCCGTATTTCGGCAGTTTCCATGAAAGGGTTCAATTTTATGAGTAATTTTGATTATGATGTTATAGTGCTTGGTGCAGGTCCGGGTGGGTATGAATGCGCTATTAGATGTGCGCAGTTTGGCAAAAAGACCGCTTTGGTAGAAGCCCGTGAGCTTGGCGGCACTTGCCTCAACCGTGGCTGCATTCCGACAAAGGCCCTGCTTCACAGTGCGGAAATGTTTGAGAATGCCAGCAATGCAGGAAACTGCGGTGTGACCACCGGTGAAGTTAGCTTCGATTTTGCAAGAATTGCCGAATACAAGGATTCCGTTGTTCAAAAGCTTCGCACCGGCATTGCAGGCCTTGAGAAGGCACATGGCGTCAAGGTTATAAGTGGCTTTGGCAAGGTCGTTGACAACCATACCTTGGATGTTGACGGCGAACGAATTTCATTTGACAAGCTCATACTTGCTACCGGCAGCTCCCCTGCCCGTCCCCCGATCCCCGGCATCGACGGCGAAAACGTGGTTACATCCGACGAGATCCTCACCATGGATAAGCTTCCAGAAAGCTTCGTAATTATTGGCGGCGGTGTTATTGGTATCGAATTCGCAACACTGTTCGCAACGCTTGGCAAACCCGTAACCGTAATTGAGATGATGCCCAGCATTCTTCCGGGAGTAGATTCCGATATCGTTCGCGTGCTTTCAAGAGTGCTTAAGAAAAAGAAGGTCAACGTTATCAACAATGCCAAGGTTACATGCATCAACGGCGGCGAGACCGTTACTGTCAACTATGAGCTGAACGGCCAGGAAAAGACTGCCGAGGGTTGCTGCTGCATAGTTTCCGTCGGACGCCGCGCCATGACGTCAGGTATAGGACTTGATAATCTCGGTATCGAGATGAATAGAGCATTTGTCAATATTGATGAGCATTGCAGAACAAATGTTGAGAATATTTTTGCGATCGGCGACATTACCGGAAAGATCCAGCTGGCTCATGTTGCAAGCGCGCAGGGTCTTGTCGCTGCCGCTAATGCCTGCGGACACGACGAGGTCATCGACTACGATATCGTTCCTTCCTGCATCTACACCTCCCCCGAGATAGCATTTGTTGGTCTCAGCGAGGACAAGTGCAAGGCACAAGGCATTGAGTACAAAGTCGGTTCCTACAATGTTGCCGGAAACGGAAGAGCCATGATAATGGGCGACGCTCTCGGTACTGCCAAGCTCATCGCAACGCCAGATGGAAAGCTTCTCGGGGCGCAGCTTATGTGTCCTCGCGCAACAGATATGATTGCTGAGCTCGCAATGGTGCTCAAACTTGGAGGCAGTATTGAGGATATTTCTCATACCATACATCCCCATCCAACCGTTAGTGAATCAGTTGCCGAAGCAGCTCATGATTTCGAGGGCCTCTGCTGCCATGCGCTGCCAAAGAAAAAATAACTTCCGTCAGGAGCGTCTATGAATTATACTGAAGCATTTGAAAAGCTTTCGGCATATGGCCAGACCCATTTGCTGAAGTTCTATGATGAGCTCTCCGATGCTGAGCGAAAGAGCCTTCTTGCACAAATCGAGGAAACAGATTTTTCTGTAATCCATACCGATATGCATGTCACCAAAAGAGGTGTCATTACCCCTATTTCGGTAACCGAACTATCTGAGATAAGTGCAAGATATTCCGAGTTCTCCTCCGCCGGTTTAGAAGAGATCCGTTCCGGCCACGTTGGCGCAGTATTGCTTGCAGGCGGCATGGGCACAAGGCTTGGCTCTGATTCGCCCAAGGGTATGTTCAATATAGGATTGACACGCGAGCTCTATATTTTTGAATGCCTTATCAACAATTTAATGGATGTGACAAGGCGCGCCGGCAACTTTATTCACCTATTCGTCATGACGAGCGATAGAAATCACGATGATACAGTCGATTTTTTTCGCGAGAAGAACTGCTTCGGTTACGATCCGAAATTCGTTCATTTCTTTGTTCAGGATATGGCTCCGGCTTCCGACTTTGATGGTAAAGTCTATCTTGAAGAGAAAGGCAAAATATCTGCCTCGCCAAACGGCAACGGCGGTTGGTACTCATCAATGCAGAAGTGCGGAATGCTTGATATTGTAAATAGCGCGGGCATTGAATGGCTAAATGTATTTGCTGTTGACAATGTGCTCCAGCGCATTGCTGACCCTGCATTCATCGGTGCAGTAAAGCTTGCCCACTGTGTTGTCGGCTCCAAGGTCATTAGGAAGGCCTCGCCCGAGGAACGAGTCGGAGTGATGTGTCTGGAGGATGGAAAGCCTTCCATCGTTGAATACTATGAGCTGAGCGATGAAATGCGTGACGCGAAGCTTCCGAACGGCGAGCCGGCATACAATTTCGGCGTTACTCTCAATTATCTGTTCCATGTAAATGAACTTGACGAGATCGTCGGCAGGTCGCTTCCGCTTCATGTGGTCAAAAAAAAGATTGCGCATATTGACTCCAACGGCAACCCGGTCGATCCCGATCAGCCCAATGGGCATAAGTATGAAACCCTCATATTGGATATGATCCACATGCTTGATGGATGTCTTGTATTTGAGGTCGATCGCAAGCGCGAGTTTGCTCCGGTCAAAAACAGAACCGGTGTAGATTCGGTTGACAGCGCACGAGAGCTATTAACACTTAACGGAGTAATGCTTTAGTATACTCTTAGGATCATCCCTTATTGCGCGGTATTTTATATTGAAATGCCGCCAAAATATGATAGGATAGCAATTAATTCTGATACTGCAGCGATCCTGATTCAGTCAGAGATCGAGAAAGGATATTAACAAATGGAATACACGCAGGAAGTTCAGAACATGTGCAGTGTCTGCAAGGGCGCAAAGCATGAACCTGCTCCCATTCCCGAAGAGGGTAAATGGGTAAAAGCAAAAGAAATCAGCGATATCAGCGGTTTCACTCACGGCGTCGGCAGATGCGCACCCCAACAGGGTGCATGTAAGCTCACGCTGAATATTAAAAACGGTATTATTGAAGAAGCGCTCGTTGAAACCATCGGCTGCAGCGGTATGACCCATTCTGCAGCAATGGCCGCAGAGATCCTCCCCGGCAAGACCATACTCGAAGCGCTCAATACTGACCTCGTTTGCGATGCAATTAACACCGCAATGCGCGAGCTGTTCCTTCAGATCGTTTACGGCAGAAGCCAGAGTGCTTTCTCTGAAAATGGGCTTTCGATCGGCGCAGGTCTCGAAGACCTTGGCAAGGGTCTCAGAAGCATGGTTGGAACAACCTATGCAACCAGAGAAAAGGGCGCAAGGTATCTTGATTTGACCGAGGGTTATATTACCAAGCTTGCTCTTGACGAGAATAACGAAATAATCGGCTATCAGTTTGTCAAGATCGGTCAGATGATGGAAGCCATCGGCAAGGGCATGAGCCCCGATGAAGCCTATAAGAAGTTTACCGGGCAATACGGCAGATTCGATGAAGCCGTTAAATATATCGACCCCAGGCATGAGTGAGAGGTAAAGTTATGGTACGTTTTGAAGGTTACGAGAGAAGGATCAACAAGATTAATTCCGTTCTTGCTGAATATGGGATCAAGGATCTCGAAGATGCCAAGGCAGTTGTCGACGGTATCGGCGTTGATGTTGACGCAATCGTGCGCGGAATTCAGCCCATCTGCTTTGATAACGCTGTTTGGGCTTACACTGTAGGCGCAGCTATCGCCGTCAAAAAAGGCGTTAAGAGTGCTGCCGAGGCTGCCGAAGCCATCGGAATTGGGCTTCAGTCGTTCTGCATATTGGGTTCGGTTGCCGATCAGCGCAAGGTCGGTCTTGGTCACGGCAACCTTGGTGCAAAGCTTCTCCGCGAAGAGACTGAGTGCTTTGCATTCCTCGCAGGCCACGAGAGCTTTGCAGCTGCTGAAGGCGCTATCGGTATTGCAAAGAAGGCAAACAGGGTTCGCACAAAGCCCCTTAGGGTAATACTTAACGGTCTTGGCAAGGACGCTGCATATATCATTTCGAGAATCAATGGATTCACTTATGTTGAAACCGATTACAATCAGTTCAACGACGAACTCACCATCGTCTATGAAAAAGCTTTTAGCAACGGCGAGAAGAGCAAAGTTCGCTGCTACGGAGCCGATGATGTTAACGAAGGTGTGGCAATAATGAAGTATGAAAAAGTCGACGTTTCGATAACCGGTAACTCGACCAATCCTACCAGATTCCAGCATCCCGTTGCAGGCACCTATAAGAAATGGTGCGTAGAAAACGGCAAGCAGTACTTCTCCGTTGCTTCCGGCGGCGGAACCGGAAGGACTCTGCATCCTGACAATATGGCCGCAGGTCCGGCAAGTTACGGTCTCACCGACACAATGGGCAGAATGCATTCGGACGCACAGTTTGCAGGCAGCAGTTCCGTTCCTGCACATGTTGAAATGATGGGTCTTATCGGCATGGGCAACAACCCAATGGTCGGAGCTACTGTTGCAGTAGCTGTTGAAGTATTCCAGGCACTCAACAAGTAGTTCGATATTCAATCAAACCATTTTATAGATCTGCTATTATTCCGGTAGCAGATCTTTAATTATGCATATGCAAATCAAAATAAATATACTTTTGTTGATTCGGGCAGTTTTGTGGCAAAAATGAGCTTATTTTCAGCATTTTAATTACTAATAGTATTTTAATTAATTTAAATATCTCAATAAAAGCTAAGAATCTAAACGAGATATTTAATGATTATTTTTTCGAATGCTTTACAATAATTCGTGACGCAGCTATATTATCATTGTGCTTTAAGCGTACAAGTTATTTTTTGAGGAGGAACTATAACATGCATTACGCTGCTAATATCGGAACCGAGCTGATCAAGCTTGGAATTAACCCATCTCTTTTGGGCTTTAGTTACATGGAATATGCAATCCGTTCAATTCTTGAAAATCCGCTTGCCTGTTACATGGACAAAAGAACAATATTGTATCGCGTATGCGATGAGTTTAAGATTACCAGGGACAAAGCTTCGCGCTGCATCCAGTACGCAGTCAGCACTGCTTGGACTAATCAGGACCATAAAGCCTTGCGCAGCATATTCCCCGGATGCTCTGAGCAATATCCGCCATATGTTATGGACTTTCTCTTCGGAATCTCATTATATTTGTACAGCATTGAGTTTGGAGACTATTTCACTAACCTTATTCGTGAATGCATCGGATTGCCTTTCCAGTATCAAAACAAGACAACATAAAGCATTACCGTTAACACAATCTTTTTTCATGTAAATCCAGCAAACATGGTATTTGCAAATATCCTCCTATGTGCTATAATATTCTAGTCTAATTGTGCACATTGACAAGCACATAAGTAGATTACTATCCATCAGGAGGAATACAATGGAAAATGTAAAGGTAGCTCTTTGGGGCTTCGGTGCAATGGGTTCAGGCATTGCAAAGGTTCTTCTTCGTAAAAAGGGCGTCGACATCGTTGGCGTATGCGACATTCACCCCGCCCGCGTTGGCAAGTCAATCTATGAACTACTTGACATAGAACGCGGCGAACATCCCGATGTATGCGTTAACCCCAATATTGAAGAAGTAGTGCACGATGGAAACTGCGATATATGCGTGATCGCAACCGATTCCTTCACCAGAAAGGCTTTCTCTAAAATCAAGTATGTCGTTGAGCAGAACATCAATGTTGTTTCGACTGCTGAGGAAATGAGTTTTCCTATGGCGCAGGAGCCCGAACTTGCTGCCGAAATGGATAAGCTTGCAAAAGAGCATGGTGTTTCCATTCTTGGCACCGGAATCAACCCCGGTCTTATGATGGATCTTCTTGCGATTTGTCTCAGCGGCTGCATGACCGATGTTGAAAAGGTCACCTGCCGCAGGGTTAACAGTCTTTCTCCGTTCGGACCTGCCGTTATGGAAGAACAAGGTGTTGGCCTGACTGTCGATGCATTCAACAAGGGCGTACAGGACGGAACTCTTGCAGGTCATGTTGGCTTTGCCGAATCCGTCGGAATGATCGCAAAGGCTCTCGGCTGGAAGGTAGATAAGTTTGAACAGCAGATGTCCCCTATTGTTACCAGCGTCGATAGGAAATCCCCCTATGGTTTTGCAAAGGCAGGAGATGTTGCCGGCGTCAATATGACCGGACAAGGCTATGTTGATGGCGAGGTCAAGATAGACATGGTACATCCTCAGCAGATCGAGCCCGAAATGGAAGGCACCCATACAGGTGACTACATCGTTCTGAACGGCACTCCCGAGGTCAATATGAGTATTCGTCCCGAGGTTGATGGAGGTATCGGCACCATCGCTATGGTCGTCAACATGATTCCCCATGTTATCAACGCCCGTCCCGGTCTTAAGACCATGCTGGATCTCCCGGTTCCCCGTGCAATTATGGGCGATTTCAGGGACTATATTGAAAAGTAAACAATATCTGTGCGACCGCATAGCGGCTATTTCGTTATGCGGTTGTGCAACTACATATAAAAGGATTGGTAAATGATATGGCTAAGAAAGGCGATTGGGTTCAAATCCATAATATCGTGCTTAAACCGGAAGAACGGTCCAGTGCACTGCCCGAAGATACCAAGCAGCACCCATTGGAAATGTGGGTAAAGGGTTATATTCAATCCGATGCAGAGCTCGGCGATGAGGTCGAAGTCATCACTCGCACCGGGCGTCATGCAACCGGAACCCTGGTTAAGGAAGCTCCGTACTTTGAGCATAACTTTGGTTTCCTTATTCCCGAAGTTCTGAAAATAGGCGATATGGTTCGTGAGATTACTTTCGGAGGTGACGAGTAATGGATAACAGCTATGCAGCAATAATGGCAAGGAAGAACGATATTATTCGCAATTCCGTAGGCATGGATTATTCTGCTTTTGAATATGACGGCATTGGCTTTGATTATGAAGCGATGATGGCTGCGACCGGCTATACGCTGCCTGAGCTCCAGCGCGTTCAGGCAATGTTCAGCGTCGGCAATACTCCTCTTATCGAGCTGAAAAATCTGACGGCTCTCGCTCGCAAATGCGCTCCCAAGGGAAAGGGAGCAAGGATATTCATCAAGGACGAAGCGGCGAATCCAAGCGGCAGCTTTAAGGCAAGGCGTTCCTGCACCAGCGTTTATCAGGCCAAAAAGCTCGGTTATAAGGGCGTAGTTACCGCAACGAGCGGAAACTACGGCGCAGCCGTCGCTTGCCATGCAGCTATGGCAGGTCTTAAGTGTATCGTTGTTCAGGAATGCTATGACAGCAGAGGAATCGGACAGCCTGAGATCATCGAAAAGGCTCGCAAGTGTGAAGCTCTCGGCGCAGAGGTCGTTCAGCTTACCGTTGGTCCGGAGCTGTTCTCAACTGTTCTTCGACTTCTTGAGGAAACCGGGTATTTCGATGCATCACTCTATTCCCCATTTGGAATCGCAGGCATCGAAACTCTTGGTTATGAAATCGCTCAGCAATTCCGTTCAAAGTTTAACCGTGATCCGGACGTTGTCGTATGTACCAACGCCGGCGGCGGCAATCTGACCGGTACCGCAAGAGGGCTCAGAAAAGCCGACTGTAATGCTAAAGTTATCGGCGCAAGCGTCAACCTCACCGGACTCCATATGGCGAGTGATGAGCAGTTCAACAAAAAGAGCTTCACCACCGGACATACCGGATTCGGCGTACCCTTCTGCGTAAATCCCGATCGAAGCGACGTTCCCAGGAGCGCAGCTCGTCCTCTCCGCTATATGGACAGGTATGTTACCGTTACTCAGGGCAGCGTGTTCTTTATCACCGAAGCTCTCGCTTCCCTCGAAGGTCTCGAAAAAGGTCCGGCAGGCAATACCGCTCTTGCCGCAGCTTTCCGTCTCGCCCAGGAAATGGACGAGGATCAATGCATTGTAGTCCAGGAGACCGAGTACACCGGCGCCGGCAAGCACATCAATCCCCAGCTTTCCTTCGCTCGTCAAAACGGTATTGATATTCATTTCGGTGATCCGGCGGATGAAGTGCCAGGAAAGTCTATCATTCTCCCCGCTCATCCATCGCTCATTCAGGTTACGGATGTTGACCTTGACCGCGTCCGCCGCTCACACATCAAGAATGCCGTTGGAACACATAAGGATGAGCTTACTCAGCAGGATATTCAGTATCTTGTTGACGAGACCAACAGCAGCGAAGAATTTGTCCGCGGCGTAATCGCTAGTCTATAAAAATAAATATAAAGGAATGTAAACAAATGAAGAGAAACGATGATTTTCAGGAGCGCAGAAAGCATCTTGCCGATTTGACCGACGAACAGCTTGAAGCTCGCTTCTGGGAGCTTGCAAACAAGCTCGTTGACCCGCTGCTTGAGCTGGGTTATGAATATACCAGTCCAGCAGTTGAGCGTTCAGTCCTGCTCCGCATGGGCTTCTCCTCTATCGAGGCCAAGGCAATCGTTGAAGGCTGTGTTGAGCATAATCTTGTTGAGCACGGGACCGGCAATGTGATTTACCGTCTTTCCAAATCTCAGAACCTGCCCATTCGTGATGCAGGTCTTGCCCTTGTTGAAGGCAAGCTCTGGACCGAAGCCGAGAATCTTTTCAAAGGAGGTAACGAGTAATGAGCGATTATAAGCTTTCTCCCGATAAGCCCATTGATGTCGCAGAGATCCTCAAGGATCTTGAAAACTATCGCCCTCGCCGCAGGGGCTGGACCTGGCGTAAACCGGCAGAAGACCTGCACATGGGACCTTTTGAATACCATGACTGCACCGAACCCCTTGAAAGGAGCGTTCCCCTTCCCCCCGCCCACTACTTTGGAGATATAGACCCTCAGCCCGGCCCGGTTATCACTACCGAGATCGCTTCCGGCAGATTTGAAGACGATATTCGCCGTATGCGCATGGCCGCATATCACGGTGCAGACCACATCATGGTCATCCGTACCGCAGGCCAGAGTCATTTTGACGGTCTTATTGAAGGCACTCCACAGGGTATGGGAGGTGTTCCCATTACCCGTAAGCAGGTTCGCGCCCAGCGTAAGGCACTCGATATGATCGAGGATGAGGTTGGCAGACCCATAAATTATCACAGCTATGTATCCGGCGTTGCCGGTCCCGATATTGCGGTCATGTTCGCAGAAGAAGGCGTAAACGGCGTTCATCAAGACCCCCAGTACAACGTTATTTACCGCAATATCAACATGGTTCGTTCCTTTGTTGACGCATGCGAGAGCAAGAAGCTTATTGCCTGGGCAGGCATGGCGCAAATCGATGGCGCCCATAATGCCAACGCAACCGCCAGGGAGGCATGGAAGGTCATGCCGGAGCTCATGGTTCAGCACGGCATCAATGCGATCTTCTCCGCAAGGGTTGGCGTACCCAAGAAGAACATTTGTCTGTCCACCGTTCCGCCGACAGCGACACCTGCTCCCTGCGTATACATGGATCTTCCTTACGCAGTTGCGCTTCGTGATTTATTCCATGAGTACAGAATGCGTGCTCAGATGAACACCAAGTATATTGAATCCAGCACAAGGGAAGCGACTGTTACCCATGTTCTTAACATGCTCATATCCAAGCTTACCAGCGCTGATATTCAGAGCACCATCACTCCCGATGAGGGAAGAAATGTTCCGTGGCATATTTATAATATTGAAGCATGCGACACGGCAAAACAGACGCTTGTCGGGCTTGACGGTCTCATGGAAATGGTTGAGCTCAAGAAGGATGGCTATCTCCGTGAAAAGGCGCGTGAGCTGAAGGAGCGTGCTATCCTATTCATGGAAGAGATGCTCGAGCTTGGCGGATACTTCAACGCGGTTGAAGAAGGCTTCTTTGTCGACAGCGGAATTTATCCGGAACGCAACGGCGATGGTATCGCAAGGAAGATCGACGGAGGCATCGGTGCAGGCACAATATTTAAGCGTGCTAAGGACTATATGGCTCCCGTTACCGCTCACTATGGCTATAACAATGTTGCACAGTACGGTGAAGAATTCGTTGAGAATCCCTCGGCACTTATTGGAGGCTGTACGCTTGAATGTCCCGAGAAGATCGTCTACATCGACGAACTGGATGATACCGACAACGTCAATGTTCGTATGGCTGAAGTTAAGGATTTCGTCCCCGGCGGCAAGAAGATACGCCCCGAGATGGAATGGCTTGCAGACGGTACTGTCATGCTCACCATGTTCTTCCCGGCTCCCAAGCCCATTGCGGAAGCGGCAGCGCTTGAATGTGCAAAGCGTATGAACCTCACCGAGTGCGAGGTCATCAGCCGCGAGATCATGTCTCCCCAGGATGGCACACGCATCGAAGTTAAGGGCAAAGTTCCCTTTGCGATCGATGTCGATGAGCTTGTTATCCCGGAAGAGCCTGATGTTCTCTCCGATGATGTGATTCGTGCCGATATCGAGCGCCGTCCTATGAAGATCGTTGCCGCAACCGTTGGCGAGGATGAGCATTCAGTCGGTCTGCGTGAAATCATCGACATCAAGCATGGCGGAATTGAAAAGTACGGCATGGAAGTCCACTATCTCGGAACATCCTGTCCTCCCGAAAAGCTGGTCAATGCGGCGGTCGAGCTTAACGCAGATGCAATAATGGCCTCAACGATTATCAGCCACGACGATATTCACTATAAGAATATTGCAAAAATCGATGCTATTGCTCGCGAAATGGGTATTCGTGATAAGATAATATTCATTGCAGGCGGTACTCAGGTCACCCCCGAGCTTGCAAGGAAAGCAGGCGCGGACGAGGGCTTCGGACGCGGCTCGCACGGCGTTCATAATGCAACTTTCCTCATCAAGCGCAGATGGGAAATGGAAGAAGCTGAGCGCAATAAGAAATCCGAGGATTAATTTCGTCAGGAAGGGGACGGTGCATACTGTCCCCTCTTATATAACTGATTATGTTTGTTGATATTTTAGTTGCCGAAATCGGCTCTACTACAACTCTTGTAAATGCCTTTTGCGGCATTAACACCGCTCATCCCAGATTTATCGGTCAGGGTCAGGCTCCTACTTCCGTGCTTGAAGGCGACGTGCGTATAGGATTGAATGCTGCGGTAGCAGATCTTGCGCAATGCCTTAAGGTTCCCGGTATCGAGTATGGACAAATGTTCGCAACGAGCAGCGCCGCAGGTGGGCTTAGAATGTGCGTCCATGGTCTCGTTTATGATATGACCGTTAAGGCTGCGCAGGCCGCCGCCCTCGGCGCCGGCGCTATTATTAAGCTTGCAACAGCCGGAAAACTCTCCGAATATGATATTGAAGATATCAAGGCCATTAACCCCAATCTGATCCTGCTAGCCGGCGGCACCGATTATGGCGAACGGGAGACTGCAGTCTATAATGCCAAGATGCTTTCCGCCTCAGGGCTTAAAGCACCGGTGGTTTATGCAGGCAACGTGCAGAACAGAAGAATAATTGAGGATATCTTTTCTTCTTCTTGTGTACCATTTTATATTACAGAAAATGTTTATCCTAAACTGGATTTACTGAATATCGAGCCGGCAAGAAAAATAATCCATGCTGTATTCGAAGAACATATTGTCAAGGCTGCAGGTATGGAGCATATTCGTGATATGGTGACCGGGAACATCATACCCACTCCCGGCGCTGTCATGGAGAGCGCCCAGCTTCTGTATTCCGATATCGGTGATCTTGCGGTTATTGATATAGGAGGCGCAACCACCGACGTACACTCAGTTACTGCAGGGTCGGAAGAAATCGCAGTGCTCATGACCGACCCTGAACCCTTTGCCAAGAGAACGGTTGAAGGAGATCTTGGTCTCTATATCAATGCCAAGAATCTTGTAAATATGATAGGAGAAGCTAAACTTGAAGACGAACTCGATATTGAATTAGCTCCTGTCATGGAACGCTATAAACCGATTCCGGATACAGTGGAGCAGTTTAAGCTCACCGAAAGACTGTGCCTTGCGGCAGGACTGACAGCTATCGAACGCCATGCGGGCGCTTTACGCTACATCTATACGCCTCGTGGCAGACAGACAATTGCAGAAGGCAAGGATCTTACCAAGCTAAAATATTTGATAGGGACCGGAGGGGCACTGACCAGGCTTCCGCATCATGAACAGATCTTGAGAACCATTGCCGATTGCAATACGAATAATATGATGCTGTACCCTAAGCCCGACAGGCTTCAGCTTCTCTTCGATAACGACTATATCATGGCTTCACTCGGAGTATTGAGTAAAGCATACCCAGAGGCTGCTCTTTCTCTGCTGAAACAGAGTCTCGGATTGGAGAGCAAGGAATAAAATACAAAGGAGGATCCATTATGTTTCCAAAGTTGATTATCGACATAAACAAGCTGCGCGACAATTTAGATTGGCTTGTTTCTGCATGTCATAAAAAAGCCATTGAAGTTGCCGTTGTTACGAAGGTGTTCTGCGCTGATGAAAAGATCTGTATGATGATAGACGCCAGCCAAGCAGATTCATTTGCCGATTCGAGGCTTGAGAATCTTGAAGCTATCGCTACTCAAAAACCTAAACAGCTCCTTAGGATACCCATGCAAAGCGAAATTGACCGTGTCATTCGAACGGCCGACATAAGCATGCAAAGCTCAGTGGATACAATTCGGATGTCGGGCGATTCGGCGATAAGACAGGATAGAATTCATAAAGTCATCCTGATGGTCGATCTCGGAGATCTTCGCGAGGGTATCTTTAATTCCGATGAGAAATCTATCATTGAAGCGGCAGATGCAATAGTTAACTGTAAGAATCTTGAATTTTATGGTGTGGGAGTAAACCTGACCTGTTATGGCGGCATTCTTCCAGACGAGAATAATCTTGGAAGACTTCTTGATATTGCTGCTATGCTAAGAAAGCGCTATTCTCTTCCTATCCAGGTGATTTCCGGCGGCAATTCATCGATGATGACGATGCTTAGAGAGAACAGGATCCCGATAGGAATTAACCAGCTCAGGCTTGGAGAATCCTTTGTTCTTGGAAACGATACATCAACCGGGCTTCCCATGCCGGAGCTACATACCGACTGCTTTGTCCTCGAGGCTGAACTCGTCGAAGTCCAGCGAAAGCCCAGCAAACCCATTGGTACCAGCGGCCTGAATGCGTTTGGTGAACATGTTGAATTTGAAGATCGGGGCGAGATGATCCGAGGTATCCTTGCCATAGGAAGGCAGGATGTGAACCCTGATGGCTTGAAATGCTTGGATCCGTCGGTAGAGATACTTGGCGCAAGCAGCGATCACCTTATCGTCAACCTCACGAATGCACGGCTTGGCGGACGCGGCTACAAGGTTGGAGACACGTTGAAGTTTATTCCCGATTATGGCGCTCTATTGAGGCTTACTACCAGCAAATATGTGACAAGGGATTACATTGGTGGTTAACATGGCAGTAATCAGAATCAATGAACTACTTAAAAAGCGTGGAAAGAATGAGGCTCGTATCATTCCTCAGGCAGTAAACGGCGCCCCGATCAAGGTCCTTGTAGGCACATGCGCACATTGCAGCAAGCTAAAAGAGAATGCTGAGAAAGCCTTACAGGAACTTAGCATTCCCAATGATGAGATGGAAGTAATATCAGATCTTGTCGCTATAACAAAGATGGGCATTGTCGCAACCCCGGCTTTGATAATTCACGGAAAACTGCTATGCTGCGGAAAGGTTTTGACCATTGATGAGATTAAGTTACTAATCGCAAAGGAGTACCAACACAATGATTGACTTTTTTGACATAAACAGTCCTGAACTTCAGAGAGATCGTCAACAAGTCGAAAAATCGTTCTTTCGCGACGGCAGGCTCATACAATGCCCTGCAAAGCATTCAAAGCGTAACATCGCTTATCTGATTATTTTGCAGGAGTTTGAATTCGACCGCGATTATCCTGAAAAGGAAGTGAACGAAATCATTTCAAATATCTATGAGGATTATTGCGATGTCCGACGGTATTTTGTTGAATATGGTTGGATGAGCAGGTCAAACGGTATCTATAGACGTTGCAAACCGACTGATGAATGAATGATTATGAATCATCATGTTCCGTTTTTGAGATTGAAGTATTTTAGGAGCTTTGCATAATTAAAAGCCTTCGTGTGAAAAGCACACGAAGGCTTTATGCAAAATTCAATTCAAGAACTCTGGAAATTTAGTACAACACTTGTTATGCGTCTTGCGGAGTAGTCCCTATCCCCTTTTTCGCTGCCTTTTTTCCAAACGCCGGTTTTCCCATAATAATATTTGAAAACGGTTTCTCGATCAAATAAGTGACCAATATCGCGACAGCAAGTGAAACAACGGTTATTATTATCGCATATTTCCATTGCCATGCGCTGTCATTAAGTTGGTTAGGGGGAGTTGTTCCGGTCCAATACGGAATTCTCCATACCTGCTTTAGCTGAACGGCCAGCCATTGATGCCATATGTAGAGGTTGTATGATATTCCGGACAGAAATCTCATGAACTTGTTGGAGAAAAGCCACCTAAACCAATATGGCGAGAATGCAAGAGAGATGATCAGAATGATAAACGCAGTACACAGCGCAGTCCTGTTGGTTATCTGCCATAGCTGAGCCTCTTTCGACAAGGAACAGTTCAAGACAAATTCGTTGATAACCACAATGCTGAGTATCGAGAAGAAAAAGCTTATATAAGCAACAAGGCTATTCCGTTCGATGTTCTTTGCAAGTCCGACATAGACTAATGCGCCAATCATACCGATAGCATATACGCCCATAAAGGCAGGAAACTGATTGATCCACATCGGAAGATAGTTGCCTTCACGCAGAACAAACTTGTTCTTGAAAACTGAGAAGATAATAAACATAACTGCCGCAATGATAATTGCCTTAACGAGCGAAAATGAAGCAGCATCTTCCATATCCTTGTTTCGCTTGAGTAAAGAAGCGATAAACGGGAACAGAATATAGAACCAGACCTCAATGGCAAGCGTCCAGAGAACGACATTCAGCATCGTACCCATGTATGTTGCTCCGAAAAGTGTCTGAGTGAAAGTGAGATGAGTAAGCAGGTCTATCAATGCATCCCCAATACTATTATAGCTGCCAAGCGCAAGCGAATAGATAAATAAGGTGATTACGCAGAACAAATAGCTTGGCAATATCCTTGCGACCCTCTTGCGTGCATATTGTTTCCATGAAATCAAGTCCTCTCCCATCAGTATATGCCTGGCAAGAGGAAGGAAGAGAAGAAATCCGCTTATCAGCACCATCATATCAACAAACAGATAGCCTGCTTGTGCGAAATGATTAAAGCTTATTTTAGTAATGCCAATAAAGCTCAGAAACGGTGTTTGAATCGTTGGCCAGATCCAAGTCTGCTGCCAAAAGTGGAAGATCATTACGATGATAATGCTGATAGCTCGAACGCCATCCAGTACATCCACATACTTGGTATCAATTTTTCTATCGTTTTTCAAAATTCTAACCTCCATATTTTCAATGAAATTATATCATGTCCAAAATCATAAGTCAACGACAAAAAAGACAGGTTCACCACAAAATATATCTTTAATTTTGATGAGCGTTGCACTATAATGTAAGTGTAAATACTTGATTCAGAGGAAAATATGCCATCACCCATTATTGATTCAACAGGCAAAAATGTCCCGCTTCCCATGAGCCTTGAAGAGCTGAATGCTTACGGCTTTGATGTTCCTGACTTTGTTTTGGTTACCGGTGACGCTTACATCGACCATCCAAGCTTTGGCACCGCTATCATTGGCCGAGTTTTGCTTCATCACGGATATTCTGTTGGTATTATTGCACAGCCCGATTGGAAAAAAGCAAGCTCGTTCACCGTTTTTGGAAGACCAAAGTATGGCTTTTTAGTTAATTCCGGCAACATGGACTCTATGGTCAATCATTATACGAGTGCAAAGCGTCCCCGCAGCGAGGATGCTTATACTCCGGGAGGGAAGCGCGGCAAGCGACCCGATCGAGCTGTTAAGGTATATTGCAGATGCATCCGAAAAATCTACGGTGATATTCCGATAATAATCGGTGGAATTGAGGCCAGCTTAAGGCGATTTGCGCACTATGATTATTGGGCAGATAAGGTGTTTCCATCAATGCTGATAGATTCCGATGCCGATTTATTGATATACGGTATGGGTGAAAGACAGATTATTGAGGTTGCAGATGCTTTGAGCGGCGGCATTGGTGTCCGGGATATCAGCTATATTCACGGCACTGCTTATCGTGCTCCATCCCTTGAGAGGGTGTACGAGTATAAGCTTATCGAAAGCTATGAGGAGGTATTAACCGATAAGATTGCTTACTGCAAGGCGTTTTTGAGTCAGTATCGAGAGCAAGATGCAATATCGGGCCAATGCCTGGTACAAATGCACGGAAGCGAATTCGTTGTAGTGAATCCCCCGGCGCTTCCGCTATCGCGTGAAGAGATGGATACTGTTTATGACCTCCCCTATACCAGACTGCCGCATCCTTCATATAAAGAACACATTCCCGCACTCGATGAGGTCAAATTCTCCCTGACAAGCTGCAGGGGATGTTATGGGCAGTGTTCATTCTGCGCATTGACATTTCATCAGGGCAGGGTGATTCAATCCCGAAGTCACGAATCATTGCTTCGTGAAGCGGAGCTCATGACGCATCTGCCCGATTTCAAGGGATATATTCACGATGTCGGCGGTCCGTCAGCCAACTTTCGTCAGCCGGCATGCAAGAAGCAGTTAACCCATGGCGTATGTAAAGATAGAAGCTGTCTTGGATACTCGCCATGCAGGAATATCATTGTTGACCATAGCGATTATGTTGAGCTTCTGCGTAAGCTGAGAAAAGTACCGGGAGTTAAGCGTGTGTTTGTCCGTTCCGGAATTCGCTATGATTATCTTATGTATGATAAGGATGATACCTTTCTGCGAGAGTTGGTGAAATACCACATCAGCGGTCAGCTTAAGGTTGCGCCCGAGCACATAGATGACGATGTATTGAAGCTTATGGGTAAGCCCGGACAGGAGCTATACGATAGGTTTGTTCGAAAATACGAACAAGTGAATCGAAATCTTGGTATGGAACAGTACCTTGTTCCCTATCTTATGTCAAGCCATCCCGGAAGTACCTTGAACTCCGCTATCGCTCTCGCGGAATACCTGAAATCATCAGGGCAACGACCCGAGCAGGTTCAGGATTTCTATCCCACCCCGGGCACACTGTCAACCTGCATGTATTATACCGGCCTTGATCCTCGAACAATGAAAAAGGTTTATGTACCGAAGGATCCCGAAGAAAAGGCGATGCAGCGTGCTTTGATGCAGTTCTTTGTCCCGAAAAACCGTCCGTTAGTTCGAAAGGCACTTAGGCTTGCAGATCGCGACGACCTTATCGGAAGCGGCAAGAACTGTCTTGTCCCAAGCGAAGGTGCCGAAAAAGCGATGCAGGAAAAGCGGCAGAACCGCGAAAGCACAGCAAAATCCGTTCATGCTTCTCGGCGCAGTTCCGGAAGGCATAATTCTCGCGGATCGGCTTCAGGCAAGCCGCGCAAGCATAAATAGTTCAAGGTTATGGCATATAATACCGTATTATGTTATAATATGGATATAATGGATTTCATTGGAAGGAGACGGCATGGAAAAGACTCGGAATAAGTCCTTTGTTGCCGGTGCTGCGATCCTTGGTGTCGCAGGACTTATTGTTAAGATAATCGGAGCGGTTTACCGTATTCCGCTTGCTAATATAGTCGGCCCAGAGGGTATGGCATACTATGAGGTTGCATATCCCTACTATTCTTGGCTGCTTGTTATTTCGTCAGCCGGTCTTCCGACGGCAGTTTCGAAGCTTGTGTCTGAGCGCATAGCTATCGGAGATGCTATCGGAGCAAAGCGTGTTTTCCGTGCGGCTAAGCAGCTGCTGTTCTGTATCGGCATCGTTACAACGATACTTCTCTTTGCTCTTTCCGGAGGCATTGCAAACCTTTCCGGTGCAGCTCCCGCCAAGTATTCACTGATGGCGCTTGCTCCTGCGCTGCTGTTCGTATCAATTATGTGCGCATATAGAGGATACCTGCAGGGTATGCAATGCATGACCGGTACTGCAATCAGTCAGATCGTTGAGCAGGTTGCGAAGCTGATCGTTGGATTCAGCCTTGCCGCTTACTTTGTAAAAACGCAGCCCGATCGTCCTGAATTGGCTGCGATGGGCGCACTCATCGGAGTAAGTGTTTCAGAGTTAATGGCGCTCATAATTATTAAGTTCTACTATTCGCGCTCGCTCAAAAACGGTAAGCTTGGCATTTTAGAGCTGGA
Source organism: uncultured Clostridium sp. (assembly GCA_900542285.1). GTDB lineage: Bacteria > Bacillota > Clostridia > Christensenellales > CAG-138 > PeH17. The sequence continues at coordinate 17,480 of UQNF01000009.1, read as the reverse complement.
AAAGCATCAGACGATAACTCGCGGGCCTTCCATGAAGACGATTTTCAAGCGTCTGCTTCTGATCGCGATCCCTATCACAATCGGCGCGTCTATCATGCCGATAACCGGAATTGCCGATTCCGTGTTCATTATCAATATCCTTGAAGCTAAGAATGTCGCAGCAGGTATGTTGAGCGAAGCGGCAAACGAAGCAGCACGTGCATCCTATACTGTTCTCAGGAGCTATGTTACTCCTCTTATCAACATGCCCGCTGTTTTGACTCTTGCCCTTTCAATGAGTCTGGTCCCTGCCATTTCAGAAGCAAGTACAAAGCATGACAAGGCCACCGTTCGCAATGCAAGCAGCACAGGAATCAAGTTGGCAATGTTTATCGGTGCGCCTTGCGCCGTCGGCCTTTTCGTAATCGGCGGCCCAATCATGGAAATGCTTTATTCCGCCGTGCGTACTACCTACTCTGATTTAGCTGCCAGTGTAATGCAGATTGCCGCTGTCGGCGTATTGTTTCTATCGTTAGTCCAGACCCTCACAGGCATTATCCAAGGCCTTGGCAAGCCTCAGATACCGGTCTATTTTCTGGCCGCCGGTGGCGCAGTTAAGGTTATCAGCATGATCGTTTTGATGAAATACACCGATCTTGGAATACTTGGCGCTGCGCTTTCCACCGTGCTGTGCTATGCAATAGCAGGAATTGCTGATACTCTGTATGTAATAAAGCTTGCCAAGCTGAAGATTTCATATCTCGACACATTTATTAAGCCTATCTTTTCTTCGATCCTTATGGGCGTTGCGGTTTGGGGATGTAATGCTTTGGTATTAAGAACCGGACATACTACTCTCGCAACGCTGCTTGCGGTTTGTTTTGGAGTCTTCGTATATTGCATTGCAATGGTTCTGCTTCGGCCTTTCAGTGCAAGCGATTTTGATTTCATTCCCAAGGGCGATAAACTAAAAAGAATATTTAGGGTCAGATAAACCATTTGGAGGCGCTAATGAATGACTCAACTTCTTACAGACAAATAATTGAGCAACGGGAGCGTGACACATTATCTCCATATGCTCAGCTTGTCACCAATACAAAAGGCAGGGAAAGGCCTATACCTCCCTGCCCCGTTCGTACCGATTACGTCCGTGACAGGGATAGGATCATCCATTGCAAAAGCTTCCGCAGACTTAAACACAAAACACAGGTATTTCTTTCGCCGGTTGGCGACCATTACAGAACAAGGCTGACACACACGCTTGAAGTAAGCCAAATAGCACGAACAATTTCGCGAGGTCTTCTTCTCAACGAGGATCTGACTGAAGCTATTGCCATGGGGCATGATCTTGGACACACGCCGTTTGGGCATACTGGAGAGACCGTCCTTGATAAGCTGGTCCCGGGAGGCTTCAAGCACAACGAACAAAGCCTTAGAGTGGTAGAAAAGCTTGAAAACGGAACCGGGCTGAATCTAACATTTGAGGTGAGAGATGGCATCGTAAACCATAAGAAGGATAGCCATCCCTGCACTTTGGAGGGTTATGTTGTCAGTCTTGCGGACAGAATAGCTTATGTAAATCACGATATCGATGATGCAGTCCGAGCCGGATTGCTTACAAATGAATGTCTGCCCAAAAGCTGCATCGAAGCCATTGGCGCAAGTCACGGCGAGCGTATCAATACACTCGTTCTCGATATTCTCACTGAAAGCCATGATCGTCCTTATGTTAGGATGAGCGATTCAATATTTAGTGAGTTCAACATGCTGCGCAGCTTTTTGTTTGATAACCTCTATCATGATTCCAGGGCCAAAGCAGAAGAGGGCAAGGCAGAGGGCATTGTTGAGAGTCTCTATTGCTATTATCTCAAGCATCTGGAAATAATCCCTACCGAGTTCACCCAATATATCGAATCGGACGGTAAAGAAAGGGTCGTTGCCGACTATATCGCCTGCATGACCGACAGATATGCCGTAAGGACCTATATGGATATCTTTGTTCCAAAGGACTGGGCATAATAGAAAGTAAAGTGAGCAGGGCGATGGCCTTGCTCACTGTGTTTATAGGCTTATTCGCTTAGCAGGCTAATGTGACCTAATATGGATTTTTCTATCCAATACATGAATTCAGAGTTCGGCGATAGACTCTCATAAGCCTTCATTCTATAGTACATTTCTTCGCCATCCGAAACATCATGCCAAAGATCGGTGAATACAAAATCGAACCTGCCTTCACCCATTTCTTTCTCCGCATAATCAAATGCATCCGCATTTACTATTGTGATTTTCTTTGCAGCATCTCCGAACTGCGGAAGGATATGCGTTACAAACAGTTCAATGATATCTTTGTTAAGCTCGATTACCGTGACGGAATCAACGTCGTCTTTTGCTGCTGCCATATAGGCGAAGTAGCCAAGCCCAAGACCGTACGCAAGAACCTTTCCATGTGCCCTTTCAACAGCAGGACGAATGGTGTTGATCTCCATGGGAGTCACCGTCATCCATATGCGACCGTTCTCCATGATGGCAGGATAGCTTATCTCCTCGGAAAAGAATCCAATTTGAGGAATTATCCTCCCATCTGTCCGAATACATATATCATCGAAAACAAAGGCTTCAAACGCTTTAAACTGACAGTGACATAATTCAATTGAAGCGCTGCTGACATTTGGAAATGAGATGTTTTTATAATATGGATTTGACAAGAACTCATCAGGTTTCATCTCCCTGATCATTTTTCGAAAGTATTCTTCGAAAATATCCCTGCCGTCACCCTCCAAGTCAACTCCGCAGTATATAGCCAGTAAATATGTATATGCTTCATCTATTGGTATGCCGCACGCCGATGCAAGTTCATTCACAACTGAAGCATCGATACAAGTCGGAGCTTCGTTCAGAAATCGCGACATCAAGCTCATTACATAAAAATTCTTCTGCTGAATATCCATTAGTTCATAGCCCTCGAACGAAGAAGCTCTGCAGCCTCAAAATAGCCTCGCTTACCCTTTCCGGATATCTGAGCAATGCATACATCCTTCAGGACGCTAATCTTTCTAAAGTCTTCTCGGTTGTTTATATCGCTCAGATGCACCTCTACGGTCGGAATCCCACAAGCCTCTATTGCATCCCGAATAGCATACGAATAGTGAGTGTATGCGCCTGCATTGATGATAATCCCATCGATCGTACCCATTGCGGAATGAATCAAATCAATTATCTCTCCCTCATGGTTGGTTTGCACCGCAAACAGCTCCGAATTACAGCTTTCAAGAAAAGTATTGAGTTCATTCATTATATCAGCCAGCGTGTCAGTTCCGTAAATCTCAGGCGCACGGATCCCGGTCAGATTCAAGTTCGGGCCATTGATCACAAGGATCTTCATCTTTATCCTCCATAGTACACAATTACTGTCATTATTATAGCATAAATGAAAGGATTATGATATAATCATTTTATGACTAAAAAGCTTCAACAAATAAAAACCTTCGCTATTATCGGAGATCCCGTTAACCACAGCCGTTCGCCGGAGCTATATGCCCCAATGTTTGCTTCCATAGGAATGGAAGCGGAATTCATGCGTCTTCGTGTCTGTTCAGATGAACTTCACAATATAAGGGAAACGGTATCTCGATTGGGGCTTTCCGGCTTTGCGGTTACCATGCCCCATAAGAAAGCTATCATGGAGTATCTTGATATCATTACTCCTGCCGCAGTATCTGCCGGCTCAGTAAATATTGTATCCGTTCAAAAATGTGATGAACATGACGGTTTTCGTCTCATCGGCTACAACACCGATGGCGATGGTTTGGTTGCCGCATTGGAAGAAGCAGGCGTTTCTGTTAAAGACAAAGAAGCAATAATCCTTGGCAGCGGAGGCGCAGCTGCAGGCGCAAAGGAATCGCTGATACGGCATGGATGCTCCGTCATCACATTTAACAGACATAATGGCATCACTCTTAATGAGACAATCGCTTCATCATTGCATAAGATTAAACACTGTGACATTCTCATTAACGCCACCCCTCTTGGAATGAAGGGCTATCCGGAATTTGAATCGCTTGATTTTCTTAATGAGCTTGAACCCAATGCGGCTGTTGCTGACATGGTCTACGCTGCCGAAGGAGGCGAAACAAAACTGATTCAGGAAGCGCGCAGGCTTGGCTATGTGTGCTTTGGAGGGGATAGAATGCTGCTTCACCAGGGGCTGATCGCTTTTGAGCTATGGACAGGTTTCAAGCCTAAGCTATCATAACATGACATTTAAAAACGGCTCGCAGCCCATAATACTGAGCTGCGAGCCGCAACAGGGCTATCGGCTTACTTCACAACAATATTAACTATGTTGCGAATAGCAATAAACTTGACGATGTTTTTGCCTTCGATCCAAGGGGTCACATCAGGATTTGCAAGGACGTATTCCTTAAGTGCGTCCGTTTCCATACCAACGGCAACATTCATCTTGGCACGAACCTTGCCGTTGATCTGAACGGCGATCTCCATCTCATCCTTCACAAGCGCACTCTCGTCACAAATGGGCCACTTGCTTTCATAGATTGGGGTGGTATAGCCAATCAGCTGATTCATTTCCTCAGTAATATGCGGAGTTACTGGATTCATAAGAATCAACAGCGTGTGCAGCTCTTCACGGGTAACGCTTCCATTGGAGTAGAAATCGTTGACAAGGCTCATCATAGCGGCGATTGCAGTATTGAACTTCATCCGCTCAAAGTCCTCGCTAACCTTCTTGATGCATCCGTTCACAGCGGCAGCCATTTCTTTTCGAATGCCCTCACCTTCTGTCAGCATATCCTGCAGACGCCATACGCGTTCCAAGAACCTGCGGCAGCCTTTAACTCCGGCTGTGCTCCACGGGATAGTTTGATCAAATGCTCCAATGAACATCTCATAGGCTCTGACCGTATCTGCGCCATACTCATTGACTAGGTCATCGGGGTTGATTACGTTGCCAAAGGACTTACTCATCTTTCTGCCATCCTCGGCAAGTATCATGCCGTGGCTGGTGCGCTTCATATAAGGCTCGGGACAGCTTACAACACCTATATCGTACAGAAACTTATGCCAGAATCTTGAATAAAGCAGGTGCAGAGTTGTATGCTCCATTCCGCCGTTGTACCAGTCAACGGGCAGCCAATAATCAAGCGCCTCTCTATCAGCAAGGCATTTATCATTATGCGGATCGCAGTAGCGCATATAGTACCAGCTGGAACCTGCCCAGTTCGGCATGGTATCGATCTCCCTCTCGGCCGGTTGACCGCATTTGGGACATGTGGTGTGTATCCAGTCAGTCGCGCGGGCGAGTGCCGATGAGCCGTCATCAGCAGGCTTGAAATCATCTATCTCAGGAAGCCTAAGCGGCAGTTCTTCCTCTGGAATAGGTACCCAGCCGCAATGCTCGCAGTATACGAGCGGTATCGGCTCTCCCCAATAGCGCTGGCGGCTGAAAAGCCAATCGCGCAGCTTGAAGTTAGTCTTTTTCTTTCCGATCCCCTGTTCTTCCAGCCAGTCTATCATGGCCTTTTTCGCTTCTTCGACCTGCATTCCGTTCAGGAAACCGGAATTCACGAGAACTCCGCTCTCGCAGTCGGTATATGCTTCTTTCGTGATATCTCCTCCTACCACTACTTCGACGATCGGAAGTCCCATCTTCTTTGCAAACTCGTAGTCCCTTGTATCATGTCCCGGAACTGCCATTATGGCGCCTGTTCCATATCCCATCAATACATAGTCTGAGATCCATACAGGAATGGGCTTTCCCGTAGCCGGATTGATGGCAGTTATCCCTTCAAGAGGAACGCCGGTCTTATCCTTTGCAAGCTCGCTGCGCTCAAAGTCGCTCTTGCGTGCAGCCTGCATTTGATACTCCTGAACCGCATCCAAATTAGTGATCCTATCCGCAAGGGTTTTCACAATTGGATGCTCCGGAGCGACGACCATATAGGTAGCCCCAAACAGCGTGTCAGGCCTAGTGGTATAGATCTTCAGCCCCTCATCGTAACCATCAATCTTAAATGTGACTTCTGCGCCGGTACTTCTCCCGATCCAGTTCTTTTGTGAGGTTTTGACTCTATCAATAAAATCGACCTTATCCAAATCGTCTATCAGTCTGTCCGCATATTCGGTGATCTTCAGCATCCACTGACTGCGTACCATTCGTACGACAGGAGCACCGCAGCGTTCGCATGTCCCGTCAATGACTTCTTCATTTGCCAGGCCCACCTTGCACGATGTACAGAAGTTTATCGGAAGCTCCGCCTTATACGCAAGCCCTTTTTCGAATAGTTTCAGGAATATCCATTGGGTCCAGCGATAGTACTCGGGATCGGAAGTATAGATCTCCCTTGAATAATCGAATGAGAAACCCAACATCTTGAGCTGATCGTGAAATACCTTAATATTCCTTTCGGTAACCTTTGCGGGATGCTCGCCGGTCTTTATTGCATAGTTTTCTGTTGGCAGGCCAAAGCTGTCATAACCGATCGGAAACAAGACATTGTAACCCTCCATACGACGCTTACGGCTAATAATATCAAGTGCGGTATTGCTCCTTGGGTGGCCAACATGCAGTCCTGCCCCACTTGGGAACGGGAACTCAATGAGGGCATAATACTTTGGAAGCGAATAATCATTCTTAGCTTCAAAGCAATGCGTATCATCCCATATTTTCTGCCATTTTCTCTCTATCGGCAGATGCTCGTATCTTTCGCTCATAATTGCTCCTTTCAAAAAACAAACCTTCGTCCTCATACGAAGACGAAGGAAATAAATTCTCCGTGGTACCACTTCGATTGCCGAAATATCGACCGCTTAAACCTTTAACGCAGGGATACGTCCGGAACTACACATAATACTTCATCCCGGAAGCTCAACGGTGAGATTCAGTAACAGCACTGCCGGCTTTCAGCATACGCCGGCTCTCTAAAAGTGCAGTTTCCCTACTATTCCGCTTCATAGCATTTGCAGCTAGATTATACAACACCAATCTTTCATTGTCAAGGACAAAATGTTCCCTGAAGATTATATTTCATGTCAATATCTCTTGCTTTCTTCTTCGCAGTACTGTACAATATGCTTGTTCTCTTTGTGAACAAGATGAGGTAACGTTCCATGAATGTTCTTGCCGGACAACAGCACTAAATTCGTATTGGAGGTTATTATGAATCAGATCAACGAGTTAGCCGGAATGATCGAATCGAGCAGCAGGATAGTATTCTTTGGCGGTGCCGGGGTATCTACAGAAAGTGGTATCCCCGACTTTCGGAGCGAGAACGGTGTCTTTAATGCCATTCGCAACTACGGATATCCTCCGGAGGATTTGCTGTCCATTGAATTGTTCAACAGAAAGCCTGACATATTTTTCAGGTATTATAAAGATCTGCTTTTGACCACGGACGCCAAGCCAAACTATGCGCATATTGCATTAGCAAAGCTCGAAGAATTGGGGAAACTTTCCGCTGTCGTAACGCAAAACATAGATGGCCTGCACCAGAAGGCAGGAAGCCGCAATGTCTTTGAACTTCATGGTTCGATCCATCGAAATTACTGCGTGAAGTGCCACCGTTTTTTTGACGCCGAATATGTTAAAAACCATAGCGGTATCCCCTATTGTCCCTGTGGCGGAATTGTCAAGCCTGATGTAGTTCTATATGGAGAAAGTCTTGATTCCAAGACCCTCAGGGGCGCAATCACCTCTATTTCAAGAGCCGATATGTTAATTGTTGGCGGAACTTCATTACAGGTATACCCTGCGGCAGGACTTATTGATTATTATGAGGGGAACAAACTTGTCTTAATAAATAAAAGCTCCACACCATACGATGGGTATGCTAATCTCACCATCCATGAGCCAATAGGTGTAGTCATGAAAGCCGTTATGGAGCAAATTAACTGATTTGCTCGAACTTAAAGCCCCGGACGAACAGCCGAGGCTTTTGCTGGATTGAGCCTTATTCTTTTATTTTAGCAAATACCATTCTTCCTGCCGAGGTCTGAAGAACGCTTGTTACGACAACCTCAATCGTTTCACCGATAAGCTGCCTTGCGCCCTCAACTACGATCATCGTTCCGTCATCGAAGTATGCAACGCCCTGCGTCATTTCCTTTCCTTCTTTGACAATGGTTACCACGATATCCTGCCCTGCGGTAACGGTGATTTTAAGACTGTTGGCCAAATCATTGACGTTAAACACGGGTATCTGTTGAACGGTCGCCAGCTTGTTTAAGTTATAATCTGTCGTGATGATCATTCCATGATTGTCCGAAGCAAACCTGAGTATTTTGGCATCCACCTCAGGAATGTCCGGATAATCCTTATCATAGATAACGACCGATTCGGAATCCTTCATGGAGTCCAGCACATCCAGACCTCTCCTTCCGCGGCTTCGCTTGATAGGGTCGGCGCTGTCGGCGATATGCTGTAACTCCCTTAGCACAAACTGAGGAACGATAACTGTGCCCTCAACGATCCCTGTCCTATAAACATCAAAGAATCTTCCGTCTATGATCGCAGACGTATCCAGCACCTTCGGCACGGCAAGGGTCTTACCAATGCCCTGCTCATTCTTCTTGAACCATTTGGGCATATTGATCTCTTTGACTCGCTTTGTGGGGATGATCCAACCAATATATCCGCAGATCAGGAAAACAAATATGCTGCATATCGTTCCAAGGATCGGAGGCTCGATCTTCGAAGTTAATGTGCTTGTCAGCAACGCAACAACAAGACCAAATATCAGGCCGATCGAGCCTAAGAAAATCTCGCCCATTGAAAGTGAAGAAAAATACTTTACAATAGTTCTTGTTGTAAACGAGAATAGCTTGATCAGCAAAGGAGTAATCAAGTAACCGAGAATTCCAAATCCGATTCCCAATACAACGTATATGCAGACCGATAGCCATGCCATGGTTCCCTCGGGAATGGGTGTAAAAAGGGTACTCAGTATCAAAAGTCGTGCAAAGTTTATACCGACAGCAGCACCAAGTAAAACTATTATTGCTCTGAATACTCTGTTCTTCTTCAATAGCCAATCTCCTATCTTCTAAAATTAATCACTTGTTTGGGCTTTTCAATTCAGTGAGTCGTGCATTAATGGCTCCCAACACTACCTCTTCATCATACCCCAAAACGGTATTGATCTCGCTTACCAAAGTCTTTGTAGCAGCGGAAACTATCCTGTGCTCGCTGGTTGACAGACCCCGATATCCGCTGCGTGAGTTAAGAGATATTATTACATCGATCATATCCTCAGGCTTTCCGGAATGCAGCAGTTCGGTAATGGCATTTCTGCGCATGTTCCAGTCAGAACTGAATTTTATCTGTTTGGCGTTTGAGATATAATCAAACATCTTTTGACAATCGTCTTTGGAAAGGACTTTTCTGATCCCAAGCTTTTCAGCACCGTCTACGGGAACCATAGTTGTAAGCCTTCCGTTGTCAAAGCGTAACATGTAATATTCGGCAGTAGTGCCGAGAGCGGATTGGATACAGGTATCCTCAATTATTCCGACGCCGTGCATTGGATAACAAACGGCATCGCCTATCGAAAACATAATGCTTCCTCACTTCTTGTAATATATTTTACGCTCAATCATTAAACTATACGGCTATCTCCAAGGCAATCTTCATCATTGCCGTGAAGGAATTCTGCCTTTCCTCTGCCGTGCAGTCGTTACCCGGAGCAAGCGGCGAGTCAGAAACAGTGCAAATGCACAGTGCATTCTTTCCCGCTCTTGCTGCATTACAGTATAACGCGGCGCTTTCCATTTCAACGGCAAGAACTCCCATCTTCTGCCATGCAGCAAGGCTTGCGGCATCATCGTAGAAGGTATCAGAAGAATAGAGATTGCCAACCATATATCTAACACCCTCTTTTTCTGACGCTTCGACAGCCCGTCTGACCAATTCATAACTGGCGATAGGTGCGAATGTGCCGGGTAACCCATACTGAGCTGCATAATTGGAGTTGGTGCACGAACCCATTCCGATGACGATATCTCGGACCTTAAGATCCGGATGAATAGCACCTGCAGAGCCTACTCTGATAATATTATTGACGCCATAGAAATTGAACAGCTCATAAGAATAGATGGCAATAGAGGGAATTCCCATGCCGCTGGCCATTACTGAAACTCGATTGCCATTATAATAGCCGGTATAACCCTGTACGCCTCTCACATCGTTTACAAGTATAGCATCCGACAAGAAATTGTCAGCAATGAATTTGGAGCGCTTCGGATCTCCGGGCATGAGGACTGTTTCGGCAAAATCACCGAATTTCGCAGTAATATGCGGTGTTGGAATGTTAGTCATAACTGTTTCCTCCGGTTTATTTGATTGAACATGCATATATGATACCATATAGACAATACTCAATCCATGTTACTTGTATTATATCATCTTTGTTTAGATATTTCAAGCGGTTTTTATTTATATCTTCAGGTATAATATACTATCATGTATTTGTTAATGCCGTTATTGTTGACATCATAAGATTTTCCTGATAGAATTAGCCTAATTCATTGTACGGAGGCAGTATGTATCAGCAAAGCGTTGATAAAGCGGGGATTTCCGCAAAAAAGGATCTTTTGATCTTTATTCTAATGATACTTTTATTCTTCCTGTTGGGAGCGATAATGCTTTACCTTGAGAACACGTTCAGTACCAATGTTCCAAGATACATTTTTATCGGTATTATTCTGATCGGCCTATATGCGTTTTACCGATTAAGGCTCATTGGCTATCGCTATACCGTATTTTATAAGCCGTTGGAGCCCGTTTACGATCCAAGGTTCGATGCTATGCGCCCGGTTGAAAGCTACCCCTATCCTGTAGGAACAGTCATTTTTGAACGTATCGTCAGTGCGAAGGGAACCATCCTGCTTACACTTGATGTGAGCGAAATCATAAGCGTTGACAAATTCAGCGTAGATAACGCTGCCAACCACGGCAAATCGCTCAATGTACGTTCATCGAATAAGGGGGACGCATACATCCTTGTTTACAGCAAGAATGGCGTAGAAGGAAGTGTACTGTTTTCACCCGACGAGGAATTCTTGGAGTATCTTCATGAGGCTATTGAATACAAGCCGGCTGAAGACGATAATGCAATAGATGAAGAATCGGTCTCACAGGATGAATGATTCCGACCTGTTTGATGAATTAAAATCATACGCCGAATGTGGCCCGGTGCGGTTTCATATGCCAGGGCATAAAGGTATGCTTCAACCTGACAGCATTCTGGCTTCCCTTGCTCCATACGATGTCACCGAGTTGAGCTGTACTGATGACCTTAATGCGCCTTCCGGAGTAATTAAGAGGCTGGAGGGAAGGGCTGCATGGCTGTATCAGGCAAGATTCAGCCTGATTCTTGTTAACGGTTCCACCTCCGGCAACATAGCAATGCTGTTAAGCCTTGGCATGAACAAAAAGGTGCTTGTCGCAAGGAATTGTCACAAGTCCGTGCTTTCCGGGATTGCTCTTGCCGGACATGAGGCTGTAAGTATTATCCCTGACAGCGAAACCGGGCTTGTTTCTCCGCAAGATGTTGAAGCAGGACTGAATCGCTGTCATGCTGACGCGGTGTTCATCACGTCTCCAACATACTATGGTCTTTGCAGTGATGTTGACGGAATAGCAGCTGTCTGCCATCGATTCGGCGCAAAGCTGTTTGTTGATGCCGCCCATGGCGCTCACTTCCCTTTCAGCGATGCTCTTCCCAATAATCCATCTGCAAGCGATGCTTGGGTCGTAAGCTGCCATAAAACGCTTAACGCCTATACCCAATCAGCAATTCTAAATATCGGTTATTCAAACGATATCAGCGCTCATGAGATGCAGCGTTTTGTTTCATTGGTTCAAACATCCAGTCCGTCATATCTTCTCATGCTGTCGGTTGAAAATGCGATCGACAACGGCGGAGATTGGAATAGGCACTGCTCAAGGATCGTATTCTTTAGACGATCGTTACAGGAAATTGAAGGTGTCGAACTTGTTACTTCAGATGAAGAGTTTGATATTACCAGAGTTACCGTGTCAGTACACGGGTATTCCGGTTATGAGCTTCAGGAGATTCTCGAAAAACATGGGGTGTTTGTTGAAATGGCAGACCTCCGATCCGTCGTGCTTATAACTACTCCCAGCGATCCTTCGGAATGGTACTGCAGGTTCTTGCGCATTATTAAGGCTATATCCGTAAAGAAAAAAGAGATTTATATTAATAATCTGCCTTCCATCTGTAATGGCGAAACAGGGATAAGCATTCGAGAGGCTATGCTTGGAAAGAATGAACTCGTTGCACTGGACGCGTCTGCCGGACGCATTTCAGCGCAGGCTGTCGGTATCTATCCGCCGGGAATTGCCACGCTGTTTCCCGGCGAAGTCATCACTAGTGAGGAAATCGACTATCTGAAACTTTGTGTTAATCATGGAGCTAAACTTTTTGGAGCTTATGACGAACGCATCATTGTTTACAAGGAGGAAGCCAATAGATGAAAGCCTTATCGGAACAGTTTTTGAATGCACTGGCATCAGGTACCGCGGTTCACGGCTATTTGATCGTGTCAACCGATTTGGATAGGGCTGCATTTATTGCAAAACAGGGCGCGGCAATATTAATGTTCGGAAGCCGCGATACATCTGCATTAAGGCTTCATCCCGACTATTTCGAGTTTGACGGAAGCATTAAAATCGATGAACTGCGCATGGTACGCGCCGAGCTATATAAGCAGGCATATTCAGGAAAAAACCGCGTTGTTGTGATAACAAATGTACACAATATGAATGAAAACGCCATAAACGCTATGCTCAAAATGCTTGAAGAACCACCGGAGAATACATTTTTCCTGCTGAGCGGATTTGAACAGAGGGTTCTGCCAACTATTCGTTCTCGATGCCACATTGTGCGGATCGAACAAGAATCCACGGAAGCTATCATTAGCTCGCTTCGAAAAAAAGGCGCATCAGAAGCTGATGCTAAAGGCTATGCACTTATTAGCTGTGGAAATGAAAAACGGGCGATTCGTTTGTATGAGGATACAGATTTTCGAGAATTAAGGTATTCCGCGATCTCGGCTTGTTTTCAAATCATGAACGGCGAAACACCTTTCAAGTGGGCAAAAGCAATCGGAAAAGACCGTGAAGCTGCATCGGAGAGCATTGAGTTTATGCTTAGTGTTTGCCATGATGCCGACAGGTTTTTGAGCGGTTTGAACGTTGAAAATAATACTGATTTCGAAGCAGAGATCAAAAAGCAGTTCAAACACTTTACAATTTCGCGAATTGGCGTTATTATAGATACGCTGGTCGATACAAGTATGCGGCTTACCACCAATGCAAGCGTAAACTTAGCGCTTGACAGCATGATAGTTCGCATGATAAGCCTGTGCAAGTAGAATTGAATCTGCTATGATTTCGCAGCATTCGATTTATTTTAAGGAAAGGAAGTCCCGATGAAAAAAATTATCGGAGTTAAATTTAGAGGCAGCGGCAAGGTTTATTACTTTGATCCGCAGGAGCTGGAAATAAAAATTGACGATGCGGTTATCGTTGAAACCGCAAGAGGTACCGTATTCGGTACGGTGTGCGAGCCTGCGCGCTATATTCCTGACGAACAGACCGTTGCACCGCTTAAGCCAGTGATCCGTATTGCTACAGAGGAAGATAAGGCGCAAAACGCGCGTAATGTTGCAAACGAGGCTCAAGCGCTTGCGACTACTCAACGCAAGATTGAAGATAGAGGGCTTGAAATGAAGCTGGTAGGTGTCGATTGCTCATTTGACGGTTTTAACTATACGTTCTACTATACTTCAGAGAACCGAGTAGATTTCAGAGAACTGCTTAAGGATCTTACGCGCACCTTCAGGGCTCATATCGAGCTTCGTCAAATCGGCGTTCGCGATGAAGCCAAAAAATGTGGAGGACTTGGTTCTTGCGGAAGGCCTATCTGCTGCAGCTCATTCCTCGAAAGCTTTATGCCCGTTTCGATTAAAATGGCCAAGACGCAGAATCTTTCATTAAGCTCTGCAAAGATCTCCGGGGTATGCGGCAGGCTTATGTGTTGTCTGAAATACGAGCAGGAAAGCTATGAGTATATGCAGCGTATTATGCCAATCATAGGAAGCGAATGCGTTTCTCCGGACGGAAAAGGCACGGTGCTCGAGAACAACGCAATAACCGAAACGACCAAGGTCAAGGTAGTCCTGCCTGACGGCACTTTTGAAGTTAGGACGTATCCCTTCAGGGAGCTTGAGTATACCAGCAAGGAAAAATGTGATTGCTGCGCTTGTGAAGAGCAATCTGACGGACTTCCGCCCGAAGGTGAACGCACAATTCCCGAGTCAACCGAGAATGTTCCCGAAGATTCCAAACGCATGTGCAGCTGCCGCAGAAAAAAGGGCAGCGAGAATCCTTCAAAAAAAGATTAAAGGTTGATTGAATAATTTGAGCCGGGCGGTTCCATCCGTCCGGCTTGTGTTATGCGTTATTCGCTGCAAACTAAAGCTACAGCCCTTGCGCTCATGCTTTCAAGCCTGCCCTCCGGGCCAAGGTACTCCGGTGTGGTAAACTTGATGCTTATCCTGTCTATCGGCATTGAAGCTGCCGCAGCAATGCACTTCCTCATTTCGTCCCTATATCCTGCAAGTCTCGGCTTTTGAGCGATCAGTGTAGCATCCACATTGATGGGCTCAAAACCTTTATTTCGAATAAGTTTCATGGTGCGTTCCAGCAGTATAAGGCTGGAAATACCACTAAACTCATCGCTTGTATCAGGAAAAAGACTTCCGATGTCGCCAAGAGCACAAGCGCCAAGAAGCGCATCGATGATCGCATGGGTCAACACATCTGCGTCGGAGTGCCCAAGCAGCCCGAGTTCAAACGGTATTTCTATACCTGCCAGCACCAGCTTGCGATTTTCAACAAGCCGATGAGTGTCCTCTCCATAACCGATTCTAAGCATTTACACCCCTCCGTACAGATAGTATGGCATTGAACACAGCAATGTCGTCAGGCGTAGTAAGTTTAATATTGGATTTATCTCCAAGAGAATAGTGAAGCGTATACCCTGAGTCAAGAAACAACGCAGCATCGTCCGTGTAGTCCTTAGATGCGTTTCTGTGGGCATTAAGGAACACCTCTCTATTAAAGCTTTGCGGCGTCTGAGCGGCAATCAGGGCAGCTCTATCGACTGTTTCTCCACTACGCTTGTACCTTATCGTGTCCGATACAGGGATCGAGGTGATCCCACACCCATGCTCAACAGCCGCATCAAGGCTTCTTCTGATGACATCGGGCGTGACCAAACATCTTGCGCAATCGTGAATCGAAACAATATCCATATGTGCATAGCTGAGCGCATTGGCAACCGAAAGCTGACGCGTTGCTCCACCGGCAGTTACATAACTCGGAACGTCGATACAACGTGCTGCCTGTTCGGCAGCAAACTTCGTTGATTCAGAGCAGGCAAGGATAATCTCATCCGCAAACTCAGAAAATGCATCAATACAAAGCTCGATCGGAGTTTTGCCGCAAAATCTGAACAGGATCTTATTCTCGCCCATTCTTGCGGATGCGCCGGCGGCAAGCAGAATTACGGATACGGTCTGACCCTTAAACATCAGTCCTCGCCGTCCCCATTGATAGTATCAACTATAATACGATACATGCTGTCAGCTTCTTCTTTGCGAACGACTTCTTTCACAAGAAGGATCTCCGCAGTCAGTCGCTTTGCGCCCATTCTTACGCTGATAATGTCGCCGACCTTTACATCGGTTGCAGGCTTTGCAACCTTGTCGTTGACGGTCACCCGCCCCATAGAGCAGGCCTCGTTTGCTACGGTTCTCCTTTTAATTATTCGAGACACCTTCAAGTATTTATCAAGTCTCATATTATTCCCCCAAAACTATTTATTCTCGATCAAGTCTTTTCCTGCCGAACGTATGAGATCCGTGTTTCGTTTTATCTCCGGATCCGCCAACCAGGATTCCATCAATTCATTCCATGCTGCTTCATCGCTATCCGCCTTGACAAAGGAGGTAACCTCATCGCGAATATCGTCAAGCGGCACATCGCCGGAGTTTATATCCGATACATATTTGATAATATGCAGGCTTCCATCCTCATCTTCAAATACGTTGGAGTATTCGCCAATCTCAATCATGCCGAATATCTCTTTTACCGTAGGACTCCAGTCCTTATCGCAGTCATAGATAAGTGAGATGATC
Source organism: uncultured Clostridium sp. (assembly GCA_900542285.1). Taxonomy (GTDB): domain Bacteria; phylum Bacillota; class Clostridia; order Christensenellales; family CAG-138; genus PeH17. Next base: position 1,265 of record UQNF01000009.1, on the reverse strand, counting down.
TGTCCCTTGGTTTGGAAGGCTTCACAGCCTCCATTGCCGTCTTTTCCAACAACATCAGTGTTCTCACTATACTTAAGCATTACTTCAGCGAAATCCGCACCTGATTCGAGCTCGGAATATGCTTCATCGATCTTGGCTTTTGCATCTTTGATATAATCAGCATGCATGCTTGCGCATTCCGCATCCAATCTTCTATACTCTTCAAGCAGCTCAGCGATCTCAGCCGCATTAGCATCATCTCCGTTCAGCGCGTCATAGAAGGTCAGTTCCGAACACTCGGCATATATCTCCTTCATTCTCTTCTGATTATTTTCGTATTGCTCGCTAAGTTCTCCGTTGGGCTTAACCACAATATCCATTATGCGTGAATAGCCCTTCGGAACATAAGTAACCGGACAGGCATCATATTCAATCCCATAGTATTTTTCGAAATACTCCTGGTCGAATTTGAATTGCTCAGGAAATGACGCATAAGCTTCGGCATCGGAAGCATGCTGTTCATCATACCACTTAACGATATCTCCCTCTGATGCAACAAAATCCTTGCACACATAGTCCTTATATGCCTCTATCGTATGGGAACGTATCATCTCGTTCTTGTATGCTTCGGAGTATTCATCAAAATTCATTTTGATTCCAAGATAATACTCAGATAAAGTGGCTATGTATTCGTCGAAGTATTCATCTACTGTTTTAGACGGATCCTTTTCGTAATCGGCTTCAGCGGAAGCGATGTATTCGTCACGAATATCCTCTATCTCGCTTTCGGCTTGGTCAATTGCCTTTTGCCTTTCTTCATCAGAAAGTGAAAAACCATCCTTTTGAGCATTATACAGTGCCATCATATCCATAATCAGATAATCCATTATCATATCCTGAAACACGGTCAGATCGTCTTCACTCGTGATGCTGCCTCCGATTTGGGTCAGATAGCTCATGTACGATTCAAGCGAAGCACAATACAGAGCATATGAAATGCTCTCGGTTCCAATGGAAGCTACAATGTCGGTTCCCTTTGGTACAGAATCGTTGGAACATCCTGTAATGCACCCAAAAGCCAAAATTAAAACAAGCGCAATTGCCATCAGTTTCTTTTTCATAATCTTCTTTCCTCACTGAATAATCAATTTCGCTTGTATTATATCATAGAGCGGCTTAATACGCCACAAAAACTTGTCAGAACTCCTGCATCCAGTGTTGAAGCGTCAATCATAGGTGACACATTTCCTCTCAAGAGAGCAGTCAAGGGTAGGTGTGGAGATTTT
>UQNF01000008.1 GCA_900542285.1 uncultured Clostridium sp. | reverse complement strand
CTTGACTGCTCTCTTGAAAGGAAATGTGTCACCTATGCTTGACGCTTCAACACATTTTATATAATATTGGCCTGAGTATTTGTTGACATACGGCTAAAAAAGGACTATAATTTAACAGAAATATGCCTTGCTTGACAAGGCCACTGAAAGGACAATGTCTGCAATTATGAAGCTTACTGAGATGAGCCGGCAGCAGCTTGGCGAATTTTACAGCAGTGTTCAAGAGGAGTATTCAGCCATTAAAGCCCAGAACTTGTCGCTTAATATGGCACGAGGCAAGCCCAGCCGCGCGCAGTTAGATTTGTCAAATGAATTGTTAAATATGCATATTGATGATACGGTCGACGAAGGCGTGGAAGCTCGCAATTATGGTGAGCTGATGGGGCTTCCTGCATGCCGCAGGCTCTTTGCCGATCTGCTCGGCGTAAGGTATGAGCAGCTGTTCATGGGCGGCAATTCAAGCTTAACGCTCATGTACGATACGATCTCAAAGGCATATACTCATGGACTTTTGCATTCTGATAAACCATGGTCACAGCTTGACAAGGTCAAGTTCCTTTGTCCGGTGCCCGGCTATGACCGCCATTTTACCATATCAGAGACATTTGGAATGGAAATGATCCCGATTCCCATCCTTGATGACGGCCCGGATATGGATATGGTCGAAGAACTTATCAAGGATGAGAGCGTAAAAGGAATGTGGTGTGTTCCAAAGTATGCGAACCCCAGCGGAATCGTTTATTCCGATGCTGTTATCGACAGGATCGCATCAATGAAGCCCGCAGCTAAGGACTTTATCCTTATGTGGGACAACGCATATTGTGTTCATGAGTTTAGCGGCGAGTATATGCCGTTTATTGACATTCTCTCCGCTTGTGAAAAAGCAGGTAATCCGGATATGCCTTTTGAATTCGCTTCAACATCCAAGGTAACTTTTCCGGGTTCCGGTGTAGCTTGTTTTGCCTGCAGCGAAGCGAATATGGACTATATGAAGAAACTGATTGGTGCACAGTCCATAAGCTACGATAAGCTAAACCAGCTTCGCCATGTGTGCTTCTTTAAGGATGCGCAGGGCTTAGTGGCCCATATGCGCAGGCATGCCGAGATTCTTAAACCAAAGTTTGACTTGGTTGAGAGTGTTCTCGAGTCAGAGATAAAGCCCCTTGGAATAGCTTCTTGGTCAAATCCAAAGGGCGGATACTTTGTAAGCCTGTTTGTAATGAATGGATGCGCTCACCGAGTACACCAGCTCTGCAAGGAAGCAGGCGTTGTAATGACCGGTGCCGGTGCGACCTATCCTTATAAAAAGGATCCGAACGACAGTAATCTAAGGATTGCTCCCAGTTTTCCCCCGCTTGACGAACTTGAAAAAGCAATGCGCGTGCTTTGCGTCTGCATTAAGCTCGCCGCAGCCGAGAAGCTGATCAATAATTGCTTTGTAAACTAATTTTGGAGGCAAATATGAAAAGAATGATGAATGCCCTTGTTAAGACTGAAAAAGCCAAGGGTTTGACACTTATGCAGGTTCCTGTACCGGAACCCGGCATGGGCGAAGTGCTTATTAAGATACGCAAGACTGCAATATGCGGTACCGATGTTCACATATTTAACTGGGATCCTTGGGCTCAGCAGCATCTTACTCCTCCTGTTGTAGTCGGTCATGAGTATGTCGGAGAAATTGCTGAACTTGGCGAGGGTGTTACCGGACTGTATGTTGGTCAGCGTGTTTCGGGCGAAGGTCATATCGTTTGCGGACACTGCCGTAACTGCCGCAGCGGAAACGGTCAGTGGTGTGAGCATACGAAGGGCGTAGGCGTGGAGCGCGACGGTGCTTTCGCTGAGTATCTCTGCATTCCCGCTTCGAATGTTGTACCAATGGATAAGAACGATATCCCGGACGATATCATTTCCTTCTTTGACGCTTATGGCAATGCTACCCACACCGCACTGATGTTTGATGTTATCGGTGAAGATGTACTTATTACCGGTGCAGGCCCTATCGGCATGATGGCTGCCGCTATCGTCAAGCATAACGGAGCCCGCAATGTCGTGATCACGGATGTTAACGAGTATCGCCTTGGTCTTGCAAAGACCCTTGGTGCGACCAGGCCTGCTAACGTAGCAAAAGAAAATCTTGCTGATGTAATGAAAGAACTTGGCATGACCGAAGGCTTCGATGTCGGTCTTGAAATGAGCGGCAATGGCGGCGCGCTCAATCAGCTCATCAAGTCCATGCGTCACGGCGGCAAGGTTGCTCTGCTCGGTATTGCAGGTCCCGGAACCGTGGTTGATTGGAACGATATTATCTTTAAGGGTCTTACACTTCAGGGCATCTACGGAAGAAAGATGTTCGAAACCTGGTATAAGATGGGCGCAATGATCGAAGCCGGTCTTGACCTCACTCCTATGGTTACTCACAGGTTCAATTACCGTGATTATGAAAAAGGATTCGAGGCAATGAGCAGCGGCAAGAGCGGAAAGGTTGTCCTTGACTGGACTGAATAAATTGATTATCTATTGAAAGGAATTATAATTATGAAACAGGCATATGAGATTTTCCGTAATGAGCTTGCTTCCATCCGTGAAGCAGGCACCTACAAGGATGAGAGAATAATCACTACCCCTCAGAAGGCACGCATAAACACCACGGCTAAGGACGGTGTACTCAACATGTGTGCTAACAACTACCTCGGTCTTTCAGACAATCCCGATATCATCGCTGCTGCGAAAGCCAGCTATGATAGTTGGGGCTTCGGTCTTTCCTCCGTCCGCTTTATCTGCGGAACCCAGCAGATTCATAAGCAGCTCGAGCGCAAGCTTGCCGATTTTATAGGCACAGATGACTGTATCCTTTACAGCTCCTGCTTCGATGCAAACGGCGGTCTGTTTGAAACGCTTCTCGGCAAGGAAGATGCTGTTATCTCCGATGAACTGAACCATGCCAGCATCATTGACGGCGTACGTCTCTGCAAGGCCCAAAGGTTCCGTTATAAGAACAACGATATGGACGATCTCCGTGCTCAGCTCGAAGCTGCAAAGGATTGCCGCATCAAGCTGATTGCAACCGATGGCGTATTTTCCATGGACGGCTTTATTGCAAACCTTCCTGCGATTTGCGATCTTGCTGATGAATACGGCGCTCTCGTCATGGTTGATGACAGTCATGCTGTTGGTTTCATGGGCGAGCATGGCAGAGGAACCGCTGAAGCCTGCGGTGTTATGGGTCGTGTAGATATCATCACAGGTACCCTCGGCAAGGCAATGGGCGGAGCCAGCGGTGGATACACCTGCGCCCGCCAGGAGATCGTTGACCTGCTTCGCCAGAAGTCTCGTCCTTATCTCTTCTCTAACACCCTTGCTCCTGCTATCTGCGCGGCTTCCATCAAGGTCATCGATATGCTGACCGAATCCACCGCCCTTCGCGACAGGGTTCATGAGAACACCAGGTATTTCCGTCAGGAACTCGGCAAACTCGGTTTTGATGTCCCAGAAAGCACTCATCCCATCGTGCCCGTAATGCTTTACGATGCTAAGGTTGCACAGGAGTTTGCAAAGCGTATGCTTGAAAAGGGTGTTTATGTCGTAGGTTTCTGCTATCCAGTAGTTCCCATGGGCAAGGCAAGAATTCGTACTCAGGTGTCCGCAGGACATACAAAAGAAGACCTTGACTTCGCAGTACAGTGCTTCAAAGAAGTCAAGGAAGAAATGGGAATCTAACAATAGTTTATTCATTTGTTTTGCATTGAGCGGTTGGCAACAACCGCCCAATCGCATATAATGAGATGTAGTCTTGAGAGGAAAATATGGAGAAGAAAATTATCCTAAGCGGAATTCAGCCCAGCGGAGTTCCTACCCTTGGCAACTATGTCGGTGCATTAAGAAATTGGAAGCTCATGCAGGATGATGACAAATTCTGCTATTATTGCGTGGCAAATATGCATGCTCTGACCGTAAGGCAGAATGCAGACGAGCTTCGTGAGCGCTCTATGAGCATGGCAGCTCTGCTTATTGCTTGCGGCATAAACCCCGAAATATCGCCACTGTTTATTCAAAGCGATGTTATGCAGCATGCGCAGCTCAATTGGGTACTTGCATGCAATACCTATATGGGTGAGCTTAACCGCATGACCCAGTTTAAGGATAAGAGTGCAAAGCATGCTGACAATATTAATGCAGGTCTGTTTACTTATCCTGTGCTTATGGCTGGCGATATTTTGCTTTACCAGGCGGATCTGGTTCCGGTTGGACACGATCAGAAGCAGCATGTTGAGCTTGCCCGAAATATTGCAATAAGGTTCAATAATGCTTATGGCGAGACCTTCAAGGTCCCTGAGCCTTATATTCCTAAAATTGGCGGAAGAGTCATGAGCCTTACCGATCCGGAGAAGAAGATGAGCAAATCGGACACCAATCCGAACGCTTACATATCGATTCTTGACGAACCTGCGGTGATCTTGAAGAAATTTAAACGTGCTGTTACCGACAGTGAGGGCAGGATCGCTTATGAAGAAGGCCGTCATGGAGTAAATAACCTTTTGTCAATATACTGCGCTATGACAGGAAAGACAATGGAAGAGACGGTTGCCATGTTCGAAGGAAACGGCTATGGAGTTCTGAAGACTGCCGTTGCCGAGGCCGTTATTTCTGAGCTCCGGCCCGTTCAGGAGGAGTACAGTCGTATTCTTGCAGATAGGGGAGAGCTTGAGGCTATCCTTAGGCGTGGTGCGGAACGCGCATCCGAGACCGCAGAGAAGACGATAGATCTTGTCTACCGCAAGGTCGGATTAAGATGATTTTTTGCTTGGAGGAATTGCATTGATGGTTAATATGCTTGAAGAATACGCCCGCTTGCTCATCGAAGTGGGTCTAAATGTCCAGAAAGGGCAATACGTTGTCATCAATTCTCCGATATCTTGTGCGGAATTTGCCAGGCTTTGCGTCAAGGCTGCGTACGATGTTGGTGCAAAAGATGTAATAATGAATTGGAGCGACGATTTTGTTTCGCGTCAGCATTGGCTGAATGCAGACGATGAAGTTTTTGACAGGGTATTCCATTGGGATTCCGACAAGGCACTCGGGTTTGCAAAGATGGGCGCTGCAAGGCTTTCCATATCTGCAACAGATCCTGAGAATCTCAAGGGCGTTGACCCTTCAAGACTTGAACGAGCCTCCAAGGCTTCCGGCGAAGCAAATAAAGAATTTCACGATATGCTTATGGCAAGCGCATTCCCTTGGTGTGTCGCAAGTATTCCCATTCCGTCCTGGGCAAAGAAGGTATTTACGGATCTGCCCGAAGATGAGGCAATGGATAGGCTATGGAAAGAGATATTCAATTCTGTACGCATAACCCCCGAAGGCGGTGCGGTCAAGCGCTGGAGGGATCACTGCGAATACCTTAAGCAAAAGCGTGAAGCATTGAACGAATATAACTTTAAGTATCTCCATTATACCAATTCGCTCGGTACCGATCTTATGATAGAGCTTCCTGAAAATCATATCTGGATGGCCGGATCTGAGCTCAGCAAGACAGGTATTGAGTTTGTTGCAAATATGCCTACTGAAGAGGTGTTTACTGCGCCGAAGCTTGACGGCGTAAACGGCAAGGTGGTTGCCTCAATGCCTCTTGTTGAAGGCGGCAATATAATTAAAGACTTTTATATGATACTTAAGGATGGTGTTATTACCGAAGTTCATGCTGAACAGGGGGAGGAGTATTTAAAGCAGGCTATCAGCCTTGATGAGGGTGCTTCAAGGATCGGAGAGGTCGCACTCGTACCGTTTGATTCCCCGATTTCAAACAGCGGCATTCTCTTCTACAACACCTTGTTTGATGAGAACGCTTCGTGCCATCTCGCTTTTGGCGCCGCATATCCGTGTATCAAGAACGGAGAGAATATGACTGCGGAGGAACTCGTTGCTGCAGGTCTGAACAACAGTATCCAGCACTGTGATTTTATGATTGGAACGCGAGATCTTTCAATCATTGGAATTACGCAGGACGGTAAAGAAATCCCCGTTTTCATCGACGGAAATTTTGCAATTTAGTTAGTTAAAGGTTAGTGAATGTGAAGAAGAATCGGACGATTATAATCAAAATAGTTGTATATGCGGTCTTGATTCTTCTTTGCGTTCTTATTTATCTCAAATATGGCTTGAAGGGTAATGAAAGCGCAGCCGTACAGACTGCTCCGCCGACTCAAGCTCCCAGCCCAACGCCGCAGCACAGATTATTCAGATCAACATTCGTCGATGCGCTTATTGATGCTTCTATTCCGCTTGAACGCAATAGCTTTGATTACAGCATCGAAAGCTCCTGCTATGAGTATTCTTTCATTTATGGAGATGATCATTACTGTGAAGGCATTGTAAGATTGACAGTGGATAGCGATGATTGTGTGGTCTATGCCGAGCTGGAACTTGAAAACCTTAATTATTCAAGCTCTATCGTTGATTGGGACGCATGGAAGCTGGAATCGCTTCAGCGCGATAACGAAAATCTTGAGCTGATAAGATGTTTTGTTTCCGTATGCACCGGGTATATGAAAAACTGTGAAGTGATTCCTAACACGAAGCTTGAAGCAACGATTAAAAAGATTCAATCGCATTATTCCGACAATAAAGAGCTGAGCCTGACAGAGTACGGGGTTCATTATCAACTGATTTGTGATGAATCGGATGTTTACCTCAGCTATCATCTGATAGTTAATCCTAAATAGATGGAATAGAACATGAGTAACAAAGGCGATTTATTTGATCCGAACGGATTTGATTATGTTAAGGTAATGCTTGCTTACGCCAAGCCTTTGATAGTCAGCACACCGATATGTATCCGCGGCGGACTGGAGTTCACCGAGGAGATGTTCAAGGCGTTATCAAAAAGATTTCCAAAGTGCCTGCCGACAGTGCATGAGCCGAAAAACTTCTTTCATACATTGCTTGCGGATGTTCCAAGCATAATCTTGATAGAGAATCACTTTGGCGGAGTGGATACTGTCGAATACGCCAAAGCACTTAAGAAAGGTCAATCCTGCTGCAATTCTCTCATTTATGTTGTGGCAAGAAGGACGAATCAGACGCTGGAAAACAAATGCGCTTTTGAAGAATCTTTGAGTGGCGTTATTTATGCGAGCACACCCGTAAACGAATCGGCCAACAGGATCTATAAAGACTATCGCGAGCACCTTGAACGGCTTCTTGATACAAAGCAAGCCATGAGATCCATGCCTAATAGAACAAACTCTATCACATTCATGGATGCCGCTTCTGATGGAAAAATCTTTTCCGGCTATATCGTTGAAGACCTGCTGCGGCCTATCGGATTGAATGAGAAGCATGTGGGAACACATTATGCCGGCACGATGATATCGCTTGGTCTGCTTGGGTGTTCAGATAAGATTAGCGAGCTATACAGGCTGACAGCAATGTTTAATAATACCACTCCGCAGTCTGTGGAGAAAGCACTTAGATATGCGATAGAGCAAGCTTGGACCCACGGCACTGCGTTCATGCAGCATTTTCTGTTTGGGAATACCATTGATCCGGAAAAGGGGAAACCCACAAATGCTGAGTTTATTTCCATGGTCATTCAGCATATCAAGGATAGTGATTATTCGCATGTATTAACTTATAAACAGCGGGATTAATAATATTAGCCGCTCCGCCAAATGACGGAGCGACTTGTTTGCATTATTCTTATTTGAAATACAATGAGGCAGCTTCGTAAAACTCCTTATCGACTTCCTTGCGAACGGTAACTGCGGTTTCCATATCTGCGGCGACTATCTTTGTGCCCGATTGGGCAACCATCTTGCCGTAATCCTTGTTTGCAACGAGTTCGCCTGCTTTTATCCCGAGCCTTGTGCCCAGCACCCTGTCAAATGCGCATGGAGAACCTCCGCGCTGGACATGCCCCAGAACGACAGGTCTGCATTCAAAATACTGCGCATCGCTTCCGAGCAGAGGATCGTTCTTCATACTGCTTTCAATCATGTCCGACAGATTTTTCGCCAGGTTTTTATGAATAAGGAGCTTATTGCCGAAAGCATCGGTACCAATGTCTATCTCATCGCCGCCAACCAGCTCAAAGCCCTCCGCAACAACGATTATCGTATACCGATCACCCCTTAGGTAGCGTCTGCGAACGAGTGAAATGATTTCATCATAGGTCTTTGGAAACTCAGGTATCAAGACTAAGTGCGCATTCGCAGCAAGCCCAGCTTGTAAGGCTATCCATCCGGTATGCCTTCCCATGCACTCAACCACGATGCAGCGTGAGTGTGCCTTTGCTGTGGTCTGCAAGCGGTCGATTGCCTCCATAGCAATGTTTGCAGCTGTTTCAAATCCGAATGTATAATCGGTACAGCTTAGATCATTATCAATGGTCTTGGGAACGCCTATTACATTAATGCCAAGTTTGCGAAGCGTATTTGCAACGCCGAGAGTATCATCTCCTCCGATGGCTACAAGTCCTTCGAGATCCAAAGCTTCCAGCACATCTTTAATTGTCGATGGACCATTGGGGTCGGCCATAACATTTGTACGCGAACTTCCGATAATGGTGCCTCCAAGGGTCTGAATTCCCTCAACTTCTGCCAAAGATAGCCAATGGCCCTTGGCATTCAGCGCACCACGCCAACCATCACTGAATCCGAATACTTCTATTCCAAATTCAGCGCACTTCTCAACAACGCCTCTAATAACGGCGTTCAGTCCGGGGCAGTCTCCACCGCCGGTCAAAATACCTATTTTTCTCATACTTTCTCCATTCATATTTCTTTAGATTATCCCATGTTTAATTAGCGAAGATACTACACATTCCGATATATGCTCCGGTGCAAGCATAGTTCCATCCTGTGTACACTTAATTATTTCAATATTATCAAACCGCAATGCAATTTCGATGTATTTATTCCTTGCACGCTGCTGAATGGACAGACTGCTTTCATACACATCTCTGCCGCTGCCAATGTAGTCCCTGAATCCCTTCTTGTCGACGTTATGGCCGGCACAATCGGTGTCAACATCAAAGAACAGGTTAAGCTCAGGGCGAGGGAGTCCGAGTTTATTGTATTCCAGTTCAAAAACCCAATCAACTATATCGGGCTTGTCCCAATCGCCATCCCTAATGCTTTGATAGACTGCATTACTGAGCACATAGCGATTTATGAGCAGAAAATCAGCATCGCCGTCAACAAAGCTTTTGAAATCATCAAATCTGTCGAGCGCAAACCACATGGCCATGCTCTTCTGATCAACATCGGTGGCCTTAATCCCACCGCTCCCGGAAAGAAGCAGTCCTACCTGAGACCCAAAGAATGATGAATAAACAGGGTATGACCGTATGGATACAGAATAACCGCGCTCGAGAAGCTTTTTTTGAAGCAGTTCGATCTGAACAGTCTTTCCGCTTCCGTCAATACCTTCAATAGCAATGATTTTCGTTTTCATAGACTATACCTTAATCCCAAGAATCTTTTCAAGCAGACCAATTTCGGCCTCATCCAAAAAAGCTTTGACCCTTGTCCCGTTCTCCAAGTGTTCTTCGGACAACAGCATGCCCTTTTCGCGAATTAAGTTCATCGCTTCGTACTTTGAATAGGGGATGATGAGTTCAACTTCTCTGCGTGCTGAGTTCAGTTTTTGCTCAATCAGAAGCAACAGATCATGAATGCCGTTCCCTTGCTTGGCAGACATAAGGATGGATGATGTCGTCCTTTCGCCCGAATGCTCGAGTCTATCCGAAAAAGAAGTCGACTCATCGCCCGACAGCAAATCTGATTTGTTATAAACAGTAATTCTCGGTATTTCGCCTGCATGAAGGGAGCTTAGAACTTCATCAACTACCTTCATCTGTTTATCATAGAATGCGCACGACACATCGACAACATGAATGATTAGATCGGCATTTGATACTTCCTCCAGCGTGGATTTAAAGGCTGAAACCAAATCGTGCGGCAGCTTATTTATAAATCCAACCGTATCAGAAATAAGTGCTTCCGTACCCCCATCAAGCGCTATCTGCCTGACAACCGGATCAAGAGTCGCAAAGAGCTGATTTGCTGCGTAAACATCCGAGTTGGTCAATGCATTCAACATAGTGGATTTACCTGCATTAGTATATCCGACCAATGCTACCAGAGGAATGCGATTGGCTTTGCGGTTCTCTCTTCTTAGTCCGCGCTGTTTCTCGATTTCCGAAAGCTCGTTTTCGAGCTCAAAAACTCTTCTCCTTATGCGCCTGCGGTCGATCTCAAGCTTCTTTTCTCCGGGGCCCCTCGTTCCGATACCGCCGCCGAGTCTCGATAGTGAAGTACCCTGGCCCAAAAGTCTGGGAAGCATATAGCGCATTTGCGCAAGCTCCACCTGCAGTTTACCTTCTCGGCTCGTCGCTCTTGATGCGAATATGTCTAGAATAAGCGTTGTTCTGTCAATGACCCTTGCTTCCAGTATTTGTTCGAGTGAGCGAAGCTGGATAGCAGAAAGCTCATCATCAAAAATGAACAAATCGGCCTCTAATTCGCTTCCGCGCAGACTCAGCTCTTCCGCTTTTCCGCTGCCGATATAGGTCGCATTGTCTATCGGACGCCTGCGAACACGAACGGAATCAACTACAAGAGCTCCCGCAGTCTCAGCAAGATCTGCAAGCTCTCTCAGCGTATCATAGCCTTCATCGTTATCCATGCCGACAAGTATCGCTCTTTCGGCTGCGGCTTCTTCAACAACTTTAGTCGTACTGCGAAATCTATCATCCGAGGTGTATATTTCTGCTATCAGAGCGTGTTGGGGCAGCTTAGTAGGGCGCAAAGGTCCATATATTAGAGCTTCCCTTCCGCCATTTTCATCATCAACATCGCCAAGATAAGCGCAGTACATCTGCGTCGGCTTACCGTCGAGAACACCAAGCGCCGCCATTGCATCAAGCTTTGAAGAGCGAAGAGTGCCGATGTCCACTCCCGAAAGTCTACCGTCTCCGCTTGGGTGAGTATGAATGCACCTGACTCCGCAAAGTCTGTCCTCGTTGCGAACCAATCGCATGTTTGGCATACTGACCTTTGCGTTATCGCCGATCGAAACATCAACGATGCTTCCATCCCTTGAGATGTAGACCGATATTTCCCGATTGATCTCACTTGAGCATTCACTAAGAGCAGCAATAAGCTCCACCGATGCAAATTCATCCAAACCCATCTTAATCTCATAGATGGATCTAATTCGTTCAAGCATCGTATTCTTGATGCCGCTTAAATTTCCGTTGAGTTTGTTAGCCATGTTATTTCCTTTCTTGTTTTGGGCGTCAGTAAACAAATCCTCCGTTAGTTTCGGCAATAAGACTTATAATTGATCATGGCTACATATCTCCTTTTTCCTAATTATGCAAATATAGATCTGCATAATGCTCTTCATCATGCATTATAACCTATTTTTTTATCATTTTCAATTCCAATCTTGAATATTCTTTTGTTTCCAGCATTATTTCATTAGACAGCAGCATCAGCGCCACAAGATTTGGTGCCGCCATCAGGAAATTGAATGTTTCACCGAGAGTCCACACCAACTCAACGCCGGAGATCGCCCCTACGATGCACAATAGGGTATAGATAAGCGAAAAAACGCGTTCGCTCTTTCTGCCAAAAAGGTATTTTGCACACTGGATTCCATAGATAGACCATCCAATAATCGAAGTATAGGCGAACAAGGTAATGGATGATGCTAAGAACATGCTCATAATGCTTCGCGGGAATGCTGCGGAGAAGGCATCGAGCATTATCGCAGTTCCGGAAATACCGGCTTCGCCATATGGAATCGCGATACCGCTGGATAACAGCACAAGCGCGGACATTGTGCAGACAACAATTGTATCAGCGAATACTTCAAACACGCCGAACATGCCCTGCTTAACCGGATCATTCGTGGAAGCGCATGCATGAGCCATAGGAGCGGATCCAATCCCGGCCTCGTTGGAGTAGATGCCGCGGGCAATACCCGTTCGCATAGTCGCAAGCATAGCATAGCCGACTACTCCTCCGGCAGCCTGTTTTACGCCGAATGCGTCCGTTATTATGCATAAAAAAGCCTCAAGGAGTCTTGAACGGAATTTATACAGTGCAGCAATACCGATGAGCAGATACGCGGCAGCCATGAATGGTACGATATAGCTGGATACCTTGCTTATGCGTTTTGCGCCTCCCAATACGACACTTCCGACCATAATGGCAATAACGACACCGCAGACTAAGCAAATAATATGTTCATTCATGCCGGAATCTACGCTTGCACATAGATCGACGATGCTTAAGGCGATAGTATTGGATTGAACAAGCGTTGTGCCGATCATCGAAGCCAGGCATCCGAATATTGCAAACATGATAGCCAGCGGTTTTGCGATCCTGCTGATTACCCCTTTTCGCCTCCCTAAACCATCTTCAATATAGAGCATGGCCCCTCCGATGTAGCCATCGTCCGTGCGCTTTCTATATCTTAATGCAAGTACGATTTCAGCGTACTTAACGCCCATCCCGATAAGTGCGGCTACCCACATCCAAAAGACCGCTCGGGGGCCGCCGATGATTATTGCGCCTGCAACTCCGGCAATGTTAGCGGTACCGATCGAACCGCCGAGCGCTGTTGCCATTGCCTGAAAAGAAGTAATTCCGCCGGCTTCTTTTTTTGTCGGCTTCCGTTTGCCTATGCCAAGGCTCAGCTTTATTGATTTCCCAAGATGAGTGAGTTGAAACCACCCTGTTTTTGCAGACAGAAAGATACCGCTTACCAGAATGATGATAGAAAAAAACGTCTTAAACTCTTCCATACGATATTCTATGCTGTGCCAATTTGATTTATCATTTGGTCGGTGGACACGTTCGTTCCGGTATGCTATAATCAAAGCAAAGAACTAAAGGAGAATAATTATGGAAATGTCAGTAACGATTGGATTCATTGGATTCGGAAATATGGCGCAGGCAATAGCAAAGGGCTTGTTGGTTGTGGACGCCATAAAACCGGAAAATGTATTTGCAAGTGCAAAGCATTATGATACCCTGTCATCAAATGCTTCCGCATTAGGCATCAACGCTTGCGAAAGCAACGATGAGGTCATTGCAAAAAGTGATATTATAGTACCTGCAATCATTCCTTCGATAGCGGAGGATGTGCTTGCTCCATATCGCAGCGCACTTAAGGAAAAGACAGTTGTTTCTATCATCAGCGGATTTGATTACGATAGGCTGGAAAGTGTCATTGGTGAAGGCTCTCATCATATCAGCACTATTCCAAACACCCCCATTTCGGTTGGAGAAGGGATATTGGTTTGCGAAAGCCGACATTCTTTGACCGATGCGGAACTTGCTGTATTTACGGCTATTTTCGGGAAAGCTGCGCTGATAGAATTTGTTGATGCCGCTCAATTTTCAATTGCCGGCACGATCAGCGGATGCACGCCTGCGTTTACCGCAGTTTATCTTGAGGCATTGGCTGATGCAGGGGTAAAGCATGGATTGACCCGCGCAAGCGCATATAGGCTGGCTGCTAAGATGCTCGTTGGAACGGGAAAGCTGTATTTAGATAATAATATGCATCCCGGATGTCTCAAGGATTCTGTTTGCTCTCCCGGTGGAACGACAATACGCGGAATAGCTTCATTGGAGAAAAACGCATTCCGAGGAGCTGTCATAGATGCAATCGACGAAATTGAGGGATAGTTAACGGAAGGGGAGCGATAAACCATGTCGCTCCCCATATATGTGTCACTGTTCAATTGCACTAAAGAACTCATCTTCACTAAGCACCTTCACTTCAAGCTGATTTGCTTTATCAAGCTTGCTTCCGGCATTCTCTCCGGCAATCACATAGTCGGTCTTTTTGCTGACACTTCCGCTGGCTTTTCCGCCCAGAGAGGTTATCAGATCCTCGATCTCCTTCCGTCCCATTCGCGAAAGCGTTCCGGTTACAACAAATGTCTTGCCGTCGACAAAAGCAGCCGTAGTTTTTGCTTTTGGTTCACGAGGCTTTACGCCGAGTTCCAGCAGTCTATCGACCTGGGATGCTATGTGCGCATCGCTAAAAAAGTCGATGATATCGTTTGCAACGATATCTCCGATATCCGGAATGGAGAGCAATTCTTCTTTGCTTGCATTCCTGACAGAATCAAGCGTACGAAAACATGCCGCAAGATCCTTGGCCGTTTTGTTTCCGACGTTGGGAATGCCCAAGGCAAACAAAAAAGCAGCCAATTCGCAATCCTTGCTCTTGTCGATAGCAGCAAGGATGTTTGAGATCTTCTTTTGCCCAAATCCGGCCAACCCGGAGAAGCTTGCGGGCGTAAGCTCATACAGTTCGGAGATCTTCGTCAGCCCAATCTCGTCAGCAAGCAGCTCGGCGGTCTTTTCGGAAAAGCCTTCAATATCCATGGCGTTTCTCGAAGCGAAGTGTTCAAGCCTGCCGACTATCTGGGGCGTACATGAGAGAGAATTCGTACAGTATGCATGAACTCCTCTTCGCTCGACCTTTGCTCCGCAAGCAGGGCAGGTCAGCGGAATGTCAACGGGATTCTTGGGCTCCCCTTCGTCCAGGCTCGTCATGATTTCAGGAATAACATCGTTGCTTCTGCGAATCAGAACCTTGGAGCCTATACCTACACGCTTACGCCTAATATCGTCAATGCTATTAAGAGTTGCGCGCTGAACGGTCACACCCAAGAAATCCACCGGGCGCAGATGAGCGAGAGGGGTGAGCTTTCCTGTTCTACCTACTTCCCAAGTAATATCAAGAATCGTTGTGCTTTGCTCCTCGGCAGGGAATTTATACGCGATTTCGCCGCGAGGAAACTTGTCGGTATATCCCATCCTATCGTGAAGTCCGATATCGTTGAGCTTAACTACCATTCCGTCGATTAGCAGATCGAGATCACGCCTTCGTTCGGTGACTCGTTCTATCTCATTGATGACATCGTCTATTTTCCCGTAATACACATATTCATCCATTGGAAAGCCGCAATCGTGCATGAATGAATACATCTCACGCCTGGTTTTGAAGCTTTTTCCCTCAATATAACCGATATTGTAACAAGCGCAGTCCAGATTGCGCTCAGCCGTGATACGGGGATCAAGATTTCTTATTGCGCCGGCAGCGGCATTTCTGGCGTTTTTGAGCGTTTCTGCACCGCTTTCGTTCAGACGAGCCAATGTGGAAAGCTTCATATAGCATTCGCCGCGAACTTCAAGCTTTCCCTTGTATGGTATTGACAGGGGAATGGTTTTTATCGTTCGAGCCTGTGCCAGAATGCCCTCACCAACTATTCCGTTGCCGCGCGTTGCGGCCTGAACAAGCAAACCGTTATCGTAAGTAAGATTTATGGTGAGACCGTCAAATTTGTATTCCAAGACAAATTCCAATCGGTCTTCATCGGAATCGTTGCCGTTAAATCTCTCACACCGCCGCGCCCAATCTCGCAGCTCTGCAAAAGTCTTAACCTTGTCAAGACTCCAAAGCCTCATGATATGTTGATGGGGCGCAAAGGATGATGTGGGTTGACCGCCGACACGGTGGGTAGGGGAATCGGGCAGTACTAAGCCGCTTTCCTGTTCCAGCGCTTGCAGTTCGTCCATCAATGAATCAAATTCGGCATCGCTGACCTTGGGCGCATCACCAAAATAATATGCCGATGAATAATAGTTTAGCAGATCAACGAGTTCCTGCATTCTCTCTCGCATATTTTACCACCTATTCAATAATCTCAAGATTTACATATCCTGCAGCAATACGCTTAACACCAACACTATCGAAGTCTATGGACAGGATAACGGTGGAGCCTGCGTCGCTAATATCGATGATAGTACCTTCACCGAATTGCGGATGTCTGATTCGCTGCTGTGTCTTATAGCTGCGCTTAGCTGCTGACGCTTTTGTGGCTGCGGAATGACCGGAGCCTGATGGGGAAGCCTGTCGGGGAGATGTACGACTAGTATCGGACGAACGGTCAAGACCGTTGAGCTTTCTAATCGCCGCAGTCACATCGGGATCTATAGATACTCCGTCGGATCTTGGTTTATCGCTAATGCCGCTTCTCTCATAACCATAGAAAGATCCTCGTCCGAAAGAATTGCCCCGTCCGTACGAATCACGTCCTGCGCTGCCGAATGAATTGCGCTTCATCGGGGTGTCTTCAGAAATAAAGCCCATTTCCTCTAAAAAGATAGATGGATCGTTATGCTGTGTTTGCCCATACAAAGCACGCTGCTCTGCCGCATAAAGATAAAGCCTTTCCTTTGCTCGAGTGACGCCGACATAGCATAGTCTGCGTTCTTCTTCAATCCCGGTCTCATTCTCCTTGGATCTTCGAGAGGGGAAAATATCATCCTCCATACCGGGCATGAATACCACAGGGAACTCAAGCCCCTTTGCGCTGTGAAGCGTCATCAGCTTTACCGTGCCGTCGGATTCGTCAATATTGTCCGCATCTGAATTCAGCGCTGTTAATTCAAGAAAGCTTTGCAGCGCATCGCTTCCCGGCGTAATCTGCTCTTCGTGCTCGCGCATTGCGCCAAGCAATTCCTCGATGTTCTCTTGGCGTGTCTCCAGATTATCATCGCCCTGCTCCACAATATATTGTGCGTAGCCGATGGCATCGATTATGTATTCCGTCAGCATTTCCAGGCTGAGTTCATACCGTTTTGCAAATAGATCCCTCATCAAATCGGCAAATCGCGAGACCTTTTTAGAAATCTTTTCGGGAAGAATGCCGGGCGTCAAAATGGTGATTAGCATAGACTGATCCATTGACTCTGAAAGGCTTTCTATTGCGCTTACGGTCGCTTCGCCTATGCTGCGCTTTGGGACGTTAATTATTCGTTTCAGAGCGCCATCATCGCTTGGGTTTGCAATCAACCGCAGATAGCTTAGGAGATCCTTGATCTCACGCCTTGCGTAGAAGCGAGTTCCGCCGATGACGGAGATAGGGATCCCGAATCCGCTTACGAGCACGGATTCCAACACACGGCTTTGGGCATGGGTGCGGTATAGTATGGCAAAGTCATTGAATTTGCGATCTTCACGCCTGCGAAGGTCAATAATGGTTTTTGCAATATTATAAGCTTCATCACGTTCGTTTTGTACACTGAGAAACTCAACGGGAGAGCCACCAACCTTTGCCGTCCAAAGCTTTTTGGACTTTCGCCCCATATTATGTGTAATAACGCTGTTGGCGCAATCCAAAATTGCCTTTGTCGAACGATAGTTCTGCTCAAGCCTTATGACCTTGGCACCGGGAAAGTCCTTCTCGAAATCCAAAATATTGCGAATATCAGCTCCTCGCCAGCCGTAAATGCTTTGATCATCGTCTCCAACGACACATATGTTCCTATGTTCTCCGCATATGAGCTTGATAATGCGGTACTGAGGAGCATTGGTATCCTGATATTCGTCGACAAGGACAAACCTGAATTTCTTTCTGTACTTCTCAAGAACATCGGGACATGTCTCAAATAGTTCAACTGTTTTGATAAGCAGGTCATCAAAATCGAGAGCATTGCTGCTCTTCAGCTTTTTTTGATAGGCGCGATAAATCTCGACAAGCTTATCATCCATGCCCGTTCCACTATCCAAAAGAAAGCGTTCGGGTGATTCGCCCGAGTTCTTTGCCTGACTTATCATAGAGCGAACCAGGCCCTTACTCATTCGCTTTTCATCGAAAATTTGAGGGCTAACGATGTCTTTGATGATTCCATTCTGATCCTGCTCGTCATAGATAACGAATCTGGAATCATAGCCAAGTCTATCAATATCAATGCGCAGGACGCGCACACAGAATGAGTGAAATGTGGTGACCCACATATCAGATTCCTCGATACCGATAAGCTTATCGGTTCGTTCCTTCATCTCCTTGGCAGCCTTGTTTGTAAACGTCAGTGCAAGGATGGACCACGGCGCAACGCCATGATTCTCAATCAGATTAGCGATTCTGTATGTTAAAACCCTCGTTTTGCCGCTTCCTGCGCCTGCAAGCACCAAAAGCGGCCCATCAACGGTCTCAACAGCTTCGCGCTGTTCTTTGTTAAGTAGATTCAGATTTAGCATTTACTTGTTCAATGAATCAACTGCGGTTTTCAGCCTATTAAGTGCATCGGCGAGAAGCTGCTTGGGCAGTGCCAAATTCCAGCGTTCAAAACCGCTGCCGTTAGTGCCGAAGATATAGCCTTCGTCGAGTGCCAAAAGGTTGTTCAGCATGAGCTTTTCAAGATCCTCATCGTTGAGCCCAAGCTCACGCATATCTATCCAGGCAAGATAGGTGCCTTCAGTATGAATAGCATGCAGCTTCGGCAGGTTGTCTTCGAGAAAGCGGTAGAGATATTTGAAGTTATCATCAACAACAGCAAGCAGCTCATCAACCCATTTTTCCGATTCATTATAAGCTGCAATGGTAGCAGCCCTTGAAAAATACGGAAGATGATCCAATGTTTCCCTGCTTTGAGCAATACGGAATTTTTCTTTGGCCTGTTCATCCTTGATAAAGATATTTGAGCAGCATAGCCCTGCAAGGCTGAATGTCTTACTGACTGCGGTGCAAATCATGCAATTATCCTCCATACCGGGTAGTGTCCCAAAAACGGTGTGTTCATACCCGGGAAGAATCAGGTCATTGTGGATCTCATCTGCGACAATAAAGACATTGTTACGCTTGCAGATTTCGCCAAGCCTTAGTAATTCATCCCTCGTCCAAACTCTGCCTACGGGGTTATGAGGACTGCAAAGGAGCAGAAGCTTGACATCGCTGCGGTTAGCCTTTAATTCAAGGTCATCAAAATCGATCTTATATCTGCCATCGCGAAAGATGAGTGGATTCTCAACGATATTTCTGCCGTTCCTTTTTACAGTTCCGGCAAACGGCGGATAAACGGGAGGCTGAATAATGACTCCTTCGCCCGGTTCTGTGAAAGCCCGAACCGCAAGTCCCAAGGCAACTACAACGCCGGGGGTTGTGAACATATGCCAGTCACTGCAATCCCAAGAATGCCTTCTGCGCATCCAAGAATTTACAGCATCGGTATATGCCTTGTCCGCATAGGTGTATCCGTAGATACCGAGCTCTGCGGCCTTCATAATAGCTGCCTGGATTTCGGGAGCAACCAAAAACTCCTGATCGGCAATCGTTAATGGCACAAGCCCCGAGCCCTTAATGGGCTCGGGTGCCATGTCGATTTTAATGGAACCGGTATTGGTTCTATCTATTGCTGTAGTAAAATCGTACATTTGATCAATAATTGTATCCTCTGTCGAATGCTTTGATATTGATATCGAGGAACTTGGGTTTGACGCACTGCTCGATAGCCTTATGCCATTCATCAACCGAGAATGGGAGCATCTTGGCAACAACACCCATCAAAACAACATTTGCCGCGCGATAGGTGCCGCACTCATGAGCGATATCAACGGCATTGATCTCTATGGTATTGCATGCTGCATTTACTCTCTCAAGGCAATCCTCAGGATACTTTACAGCACCGGTAATTACGGGCATGGGAAGGATCTGCTGGGTATTTACAACGACTGTACCGCCCTTTTTGACATAGGGTAGCGCACGAAGAGCTTCAAGATTCTCAAAAGCAAGGACGATGTCCGCCTGCTCCTGTTCAACTATGGAGGAATAGATTGGCTGGTCGTTGCTGATACGGACGTAAGTTACCACGCTGCCGCCGCGCTGGCTCATTCCGTGAACCTCACTTACGCGAACATCATAGCCGTTGTTCATTGCGAGCTGTCCGAGGATTTTGCTGGCGAGAAGAGTACCCTGGCCGCCAACACCGACGATAACGATATTATACATAGTGATTTCCTCCTTATTTCTCGGTATGGAGCGCTCCAAAGGGGCAGAGCTGCTGGCAGAGGCCGCAGCCAACGCACTGGGTGGGATCGACAGCGACTCCGGTTTCGGTCTTACGAATGGCGGGGCAGCCGATCTTCATGCACATGCCGCAGTTTCTGCACTTGTCCGGATCACTGACAAACGGAATTCCGGGCTGCTTAACGATAAGTGCGCAGGGGCGGCGTGAGATAACGACGGAAAGTCCGTCACGAGCGGTCTCCTCGCGGAGCACCTGCTCCATCTCTTTTACATTGAACGGATCAACGATGCGAACGCTTGCAACGCCCATTGCTTCGCACAGCTTGACAATGTCGAGCTGCGTGGTGGGTTCGCCGTGGATGTCAAGACCGTTTGCAGGGTTGTTTTGATGTCCGGTCATGCCGGTAATTGAGTTGTCGGCAATAATTACCGTGCCAACGGAGCGGTTATATGCCATATTCAGCAGACCTGTCAGACCACTGTGGCAGAATGTGGAGTCGCCGAGAACGGCAACCGTATTCTTTGCCTGCTCCCTGCCGCGAGCTTTTTCCATGCCGTGAGCCATACCGATTGAGGCGCCCATGCATACGCAGGTGTCGACACCGCTGAGAGGTGCCAAAGCGCCAAGGGTATAGCAGCCGATATCGGAACAAACGGTAAGCTTGAGCTTTCCGAGGACATAGTAAAGACCTCTATGAGGGCAGCCGGGGCAGAGCACGGGAGGACGGTTGGGAATGCCGGGTGTGTTCATAGGACCTGCTTCTTCGCCGCCGTTGAACTTTGCATCTATCTTCCTTGCAAACAGCTCGCCCTGAACGCCGGTACGATCCTTGCCGCTGCAGGGAATACCCCAAGCCTTAATGGTGTCCTCAAAGAAGGGCTCCATATCTTCGATGATGTAGAGCGTTTCAACCTCAGCTGCAAATTCTTCGATAAGTTTGCGAGGCATGGGGTATACAAGACCAAGCTTAAGAACGGATGCTTCCGGCATTGCTTCCTTTACATAGTTATAGGCAGCGCCTGATGTGATGACGCCGATCTTTTTATCGCCCCATTCGATCCTGTTGATGGGAAGCGAGGAAGCGGCGTCCTGAAGCTTCGTCTCACGCTCTTCGACAAACACATGACGGCCGATCATATTGGCAGGCATAGAGACAAACTTTCTAATATCACGCTTATATTCGCGAAGGGGAAGCTCAACGCGCTCACTGATCTCAACGGGAGTCCTGGCATGCGCAACACGGGTGGTAATACGAACGATAACCGGAGTGTCATACTGTTCGCTAATCTCATATGCGGCTTTCATGAAATCCTTACATTCCTGGCTGTTGCTGGGTTCAAGGCAAGGAGCATGTGCGCTTCTGGCAAGCATCCTCGTGTCCTGCTCGTCCTGCGAGGAATGCATTCCGGGGTCATCGGCAACAACGAGTACCATGCCGGCATTAACACCGGTATAGGATGCTGTGAAGAAGGGGTCGGCACACACATTCAGACCGACATGCTTCATGCAGGCAAGACTGCGAGCGCCGCTTACTGCTGCACCGAGTGCAACCTCGACTGCAACCTTTTCGTTGGGTGCCCATTCGGAATAGATCTCGGGATAGTTAGCAATGTTCTCGTTGATTTCGGTGCTGGGAGTTCCGGGATATGCGCTTGAAACGGTGACGCCGGCTTCATAAGCACCTCTTGCAATAGCTTCATTGCCGAGCAAAAGCTTTTTCATAATTGTCCTCCTTCGGATATGTTTAGGCATCGAGTACAAATGGGTTGACCTTTGCAAACAACGCCCATGATTCATTTATGATAGTATCATTATAGTAGAAAACTCCAAGCAAATAAAGTAGCAAATGCGTAATATATTGAATTGTCGAGCAAGATAGATGATATATGCTGCTCTGCTTCGAAAATATTATTTTGATGAAAAAGGGTATTGCACATTTTCGCATTGCGGACTATAATTTATTCGTTATCACAAATATCTTAACCAGGAGGTAATATTGTGAATAATAAAACTCTCAAACTCACTGTATACGCTTTGTTCTTGGCTATCATGCTCGTTATGGGCCTTGTTCCGGGTTTAGGATTCATCCCTACACCTGTTGCAGGTATTGTAATTATACAGGTACCCGTTATCTTGGCATCTTATTTTCTTGGTTACAAGGGCGGCATGTTCTTTGGCTTGGTATTCGGTATTACAAGTATTATTAACTGCTTCATTCAGCCCGACGTCTTTGCAGCAATCATAATGAATGCCGGCGGAATTAAGACCATAGGGCTCATGATTATTTGCCTGGTTATTCCGAGAGTACTTATCGGACTTACCACGAGAGCAACATATGATCTCGTATCCAGATTTGATAAGACCAGACTGCTTTCAATGGGGTTATCCGCTTTCATTGGTACTCTCACCAATACCGTATTCTTCCTTGGTGCTTTCTATCTGTTTGCTCGCGAAGCATGCATGAAAGGCTTTGGTGCGGCAACCGAACAGGCTCTTTTCGATATGATGCTTGGAGTTGTTACATTTAATGGTGTAATTGAAGCCGTAACCTCTGTCGTTCTCTGCACCGCCATCGGACAGGCTCTGTATAGGTTCTTCTTCAAGAAACATCCGATGGATGTAAGCATAAAGAACGCATAAAATCAGATCTCTCTTTCTTTGGGGTGCTGCACTTTTTATATGGCAAGCACCCCCGTTTTTTTGTTTTAGGCTTATAGGTATGCCGCTATGCTTGCTGTTGATATAATGAGTTGGAGTCCGAACAGTCCCCAGCATATGTTTTTTCTGAGCTTGTCCTTCCTTTTGCGGTAGATCTCTACGCCGACAAGCGGTACAAGCGGAATCAGGCATGCGTACAGTACAAACAGTATCTTCATTTTTTCGACCTCCTTATCGTGCTGCGAACATGATATCAAATACTGCGAACGAAATCAATGCTACTTTTTTGGAATAACTGGAATAATGTTTGAAATCAAAACTAATTGTTTCGCAAAATGCAGTTATATGCTATAATAAGTGTTGATATGAGAGAGGAAATTAAGGTTAGTAAAGATGCCACAGTTTAAAGTTGTTTCTCCATTTGAGCCGCAGGGCGATCAGCCTGAGGCAATAGATATTTTGGCTAGGGGAGTAGAAAACGGTGATGACCTTCAGGTTCTGCTGGGTGTTACCGGGTCGGGCAAGACCTATACCATGGCAAAGGTGATCGAGAGGATTCAAAAGCCAACGCTTGTTATTGCTCATAATAAAACCCTGGCAGCTCAGCTCTGCTCGGAATTTCGTGAGTTCTTTCCCGAAAATGCCGTAGAATACTTTGTATCCTATTATGATTACTATCAGCCGGAAGCATATATCGCTTCATCAGATACATATATCGAGAAAACGGCTGACATAAATCAGGAGATCGATCGTCTTCGCCACAGTGCGACTTGTTCGCTGAACGAACGAAGAGATGTTATCATCGTAGCATCGGTTTCCTGCATATATGCACTTGGCAGTCCCGAAGATTATATGCGGATGAGCATATCCATCCGAAAGGGTATGACCATAGAGCGTGAAGAACTCCTTCGGAAGCTTGTTGACATACAATATCAAAGAAATGATTTCGCCTTTGAAAGAGGCAATTTCAGGGTGCGAGGGGATGTTATTGAGATATTCCCGATGAGTTTTGAGAACAAAGCCATTCGCATTGAGTTCTTTGGCGATGAGGTCGATGCCGTCAGCGAGATCAACGTTGTTACAGGCGTTCCGATAAACAGTCTGTCACATGCAGTGATCTTTCCTGCCACGCACTATTCGACGAGCAGAGAAACCATGCAGAAAGCGCTTGCGGAAATACATCACGACATGGAAGAGCGAGTAGCGGAACTAAAGAGTCAGAATCTCCTCGTCGAGGCACAAAGGCTCGAGCAGCGCACATTGTATGACATTGCGATGATGAGTGAGATCGGCTATTGCACCGGCGTTGAGAATTATTCGCGCTATTTTGACGGCAGAAAGCCCGGACAGCCCCCATTTACCCTCATTGACTATTTTCGTGGAGATTTTTTGACTATCATCGATGAATCCCATGTTACGATCCCACAGATTCGTGCAATGTACAACGGCGACAGGGCAAGGAAGACCGAACTTGTGGATTACGGTTTCCGTATTCCAAGCGCATTCGATAACAGGCCGCTCAAGTTCGATGAGTTCGAGGCCCGAATACCGCAGCTTATCTGCGTCAGTGCAACGCCTGCAGAATATGAGCTGTCACGCGCCAAAGACATAGCAGAACAGATAATCAGACCCACGGGACTTGTCGATCCTGAGATATTCGTAAGGCCGGTCACCGGCCAAATCGACGATCTGATAGGTGAGATCAGGAAGAATGCGGAGAAGGGCTACAGGGTTCTTGCGACGACGTTAACTAAGCGGATGGCGGAAATGCTCACTGAGCACCTTGATTCAATAGGTATCAGGGTACGCTATATGCACTCCGATATTGAAACCATTGAACGGATGGAAATAATCCGTGACCTAAGGCTTGGTGAATTCGATGTTCTGGTTGGAATCAATCTATTAAGAGAGGGATTGGATCTTCCGGAGGTTGGACTTGTCGCCATACTTGATGCCGATAAGGAAGGGTTTTTACGATCAACTACCTCGCTTGTTCAGACAATCGGAAGGGCTGCGAGAAATGTTGATGGTTATGTGATAATGTATGCGGATACCATCACCGATTCCATGCAGCGTGCAATAGATGAAACGGAGCGGCGCAGGACCAAACAGCTTGCCTATAACGCAGAGCATGGTATTACACCGCAGAGCATAAAAAAGGCTGTTCACGGAATATTGGAGATTTCATCCACTGTTAAGGACCCTGCTTCCGGAATGAGTGAGGAAGAGCTGCAAGCTAAGATTAATCTGATTCGTGAACAGATGCGGGAAGCTGCCGCATCGCTTGAGTTTGAAGAGGCAGCCAAGCTGCGAGATGAGCTGTTTGCTTTGACCGGAGAAGCGCCAAGTGATTCTTCAAAGTCATCGGGCGGTAAGGCCAAGCCCGGAATGCCGGGCAGTCGTAGAAAAGCAAGGGGAAGAACGAGAAAATAATACTGAAGAAAGATAAATGATGAATAACAATAATCAAATTATAATTAAAGGTGCCAGGGAAAACAACCTTAAAAACATCGACCTGGTACTGCCCAGGGATGAGCTGATAGTTTTTACCGGTCTATCCGGTTCCGGCAAATCATCATTAGCGTTTGAAACCATATTTGCGGAGGGTCAGCGCCGTTATGTTGAGTCGTTGTCCTCATACGCGCGTCAATTCTTGGGTCAGATGGATAAGCCGGATGTAGATTACATCGAAGGACTCTCTCCTGCTGTGTCCATTGACCAGAAGAGCACGACCAACAACCCTCGTTCCACTGTCGGAACGGTCACCGAAATAAACGACTACCTTCGTTTGCTGTTCGCACGAATTGGCGTGCCGCATTGTCCGAAATGCGGCAAGGTAATATCGAGGCAGAGCATCGATCAGGTTGTTGACAAGGTAAAGGCACTTGGCGAAGGAACGAAAATCCAGATAATCGCTCCAGTAATCCGTGGCCGCAAGGGCGAGCATCAAAAGGTTTTGGATCAGGTGCGTAAAGACGGCTATGTACGAGTGAAGATCGATGGCTATGTTTACGATATCAACGCGCTGCCTGAGCTTGATAAAAAGCTCAAGCACGATATTGATGTGATCATTGACCGAATTATTGTAAAGGATGGGATCGACACCCGACTGACGGATTCGCTTGAGATAGCTTTCTCGCTCGGTTCAGGTCTTGCAAAAGTTGATGTAATAGACCGTGAAGAACTGCTGTTTTCACAGCATTATGCATGCCCTGACTGCGGTATCAGCATCGAAGAGCTTTCTCCGCGCATGTTTTCGTTCAACAATCCATACGGTGCATGTCCTTACTGCCATGGCCTCGGATACAACGAGAGAATGGATATCGACAAGATAATTCCGGACAAAAACCTGTCCATAGCGGACGGCGCAATTGCTGCGACGGGATGGAGCACCAAGGATGGAAGCATGGGCATGATGTATTTCAGCGCACTTGCAGATCATTACGGCTTTTCACTGGATACTCCATGGAATCGGCTTAGCGATCAAGCCAAGCATGTGATACTGTACGGAACCGGCAAAGCAAAGATCAGGATGGAATACGAACGCGATTTTGGCGGAGGCTATTTTGAATCTGCGTTTGAAGGTGTCATCCCAACGATGGAGCGCAGGTATAACGAAACAGCATCCGATGCTTCAAGAAGCGCATATGAGGAATACATCAGTCATATAACATGTCCTGATTGTGGAGGAAGGCGACTTAAACCGGACGTTCTTGCTGTCACCATCGATAACAAGTCAATTGCTGATGTATGCGATATGCCGATCTCAGAAGTATCAGACTTTTTGAGCGGCGTCACACTGTCGGAATCAGAGAGCATCATCGCTTCAAGGATCTTTAAGGAATTAAACGCAAGGCTAAACTTCCTGGTCAATGTTGGTCTTGACTACCTGACATTGTCACGCGCCGCAAATACACTCTCTGGTGGTGAGGCGCAGCGCATAAGGCTTGCAACACAGATAGGTTCAGGCCTCGTAGGAGTACTGTACATTTTGGATGAGCCAAGCATTGGACTTCATCAAAGGGATAACGCCAGACTCTTGGACACGCTAAAGGGATTGCGAGACCTTGGAAATACGGTTATCGTTGTTGAGCATGATGAGGAGACCATACGCAGCGCCGACCATGTTGTAGATATCGGACCGGGCCCCGGTGTTCATGGAGGTCATGTCGTTGCTCAGGGCTCGGTGGAGGACATCATGGCGGTCCCTGATTCGATTACAGGACAATTCCTCTCCGGAAAACGCAGGATCGAAGTTCCTGTCGAACGCAGAAAGCCTGCTGACGGAAGATGGCTGACATTCAAAGGATGCAGCGAAAACAACCTGAAGCGCATCGATGTTTCGATTCCGCTTGGAGTATTTACTTGCGTTACCGGCGTGTCAGGATCCGGAAAGTCAAGCCTTGTAAACGGGATAATAAAAAACGTCCTGCTGTGCAGTCTTAACCATGCACACAGAAAACCCGGGCTTTACGAAAGCGTATCAGGTATTGAATTCTTGGATAAAGTCATTGACATCGATCAATCGCCGATTGGAAGAACCCCAAGGAGCAATCCTGCAACCTATACCGGACTCTTCGATTTGGTGAGAGAACTGTTTTCGCTGACACCTGATGCCAAGCTTCGCGGATACTCCAGCGGCAGATTCAGCTTTAACACCAAAGGAGGACGCTGTGAAAACTGCCGCGGTGATGGAATTAAAAGGATCGAGATGCACTTTTTGCCCGATGTGTATGTACCATGCGAGGTATGCGGAGGCAAGCGATACAACCGTGAAACCCTGGAGGTTAAGTACAAGGGAAAGTCAATTGCGGATGTGCTTGATATGACGGTCGAGCAGGCGTTGGATTTCTTTTCGGCGCTTCCAAGGCTTGCAAAAAAGCTTCAGACATTGTATGATGTTGGATTGGGTTACATTAAGCTCGGCCAATCATCGACAACGCTTTCAGGCGGTGAAGCACAGCGAGTCAAGCTTGCAACAGAGCTTGCTCGCCGTGATACCGGAAAAACAATGTATATACTTGATGAGCCTACAACAGGCCTTCATGTTGCCGATGTTGAACGACTTCTCGGCATTCTCCAAAGGCTTTGCAGCAACGGAAGCAGCGTGCTGGTGATCGAGCATAATCTGGACGTAATTAAAACCGCAGATTATATCATTGATCTTGGCCCGGAAGGCGGTGCGCGCGGAGGTAATATCCTCGCATGCGGTACTCCCGAGGAGGTCTGTCAAGTCGAAAGCAGCTATACAGGACAATATTTGAGAACATTACTATAATAATGGGAGGGTGATATTACTATGGGAACAACTATGGATAGATGGTATTCCGCTTGCAGTAAGCGGTGTTCCGTACGCGAATACAATAATGCTGCGTTTTCATTACAGCAGTTAGCAGATATTAAGGAACTTATCTCGGAGCTAAGCTGTGATGAAGCACGGTTGGTTCTTCTGAAGGACGGCGAAGCGCTTAAAGCACCGTTTTTCTCTCCGCAGCTCGTAGAAGCCAGGTACAGTGTTGCAGTTGTTGCGTCTCAGAATTATGAGTACGTTGCAGGCAGCATTGGTGAAGCTTTTGTCCTTGAGTGTGCGTCAATGGACATTGGAACCTGCTGGCTCGCTAAATTCAACAAGCGTTATGTCAGCAGCCATGTTTCTCTAAAGGGCAGTGAGAGGGTTCTTTGCCTGATTGCATTTGGGTATACCGATATTCCGCTTAAGTGCAAGAAAAAAGGAAAGAGAAGTCCCATTGAGATCACAGGGTTATCCGATGTGGATTATGCAGGGCTGCGTTTGTGGCAACAAAAAGCAGCAGAGTGTGCCGCGATCGCTCCGACAGCCCGCAACAAGCAGGAATTTGAATTGGAATTCTCAGAAAACAGCGTATCCGTTTATCTGACATCAAGCAATGGTGGGTTTTCCGGCATAGACTGCGGCATTATCATGCTCCATGTTGAGCTTGGAGCATACCAGATAGGGAAATGCGGTGAATGGGAGATCGTTGATGGTATCCCTACATTCACTATAATATAATATATAAATGACTAAGAAAAAGGTCACAATCTATACCGATGGCGCATGCTCCGGCAATCCCGGCGTTGGCGGCTGGGGCGCGATTTTGATGTATGGAGAAGCAAAAAAAGAGCTGTCAGGCGCAGAACAGCTGACTACCAACAATCGAATGGAGATAATGGCGGCTATTGCCGCGCTGAAATGCCTAAATCAGCCGTGTACCGTTGAATTGTATTCGGACAGCGCATATCTGTGCAATGCATTCAATGAGCATTGGATCGATAGATGGCAGCGCAACAATTGGAAGACATCATCGAATAAGTCGGTTGAGAATCAGGATCTGTGGTTGGAATTGCTCAAGCTTTGCCGTGCGCATGAAGTTAGCTTTCATAAGGTTAAGGGTCATGCGGATAATTGCTTCAACAATCGTTGTGATGAGCTTGCAAGAGCTGCAGTGTCCAAGTTAAAAGCCGAAAGTGCCGATTGCAAAGAAGATGCATAGAGCATTGACATTTATCGGAAAAGCACCGTCATGATGATGAACAGTTCATTATAGGCTAATTACGCACTAACTATTCGCAAAACATGTCTTTTGCGAATAGTTATTTCGAGAGATACTTATCACCTTCCGAAGGATAAAATTATGAGCGAGGATTATTCAAGCGAACGAAACAACAACTATACGATGAAGCTTCGCGCAATGATCGATGAGCTTCCAAAGGCTTGCGGAGAATACTTTCGTGGCATTGAATCCATTTCAAGTCCGCTTACTCGTTACGGTTACGCATTGGATCTGAGGCTTTTCTTTAAGTTCCTTATGGGCACCGAGCTTTGCAGCGGCAAAAACAACATGCGCGAGATCGACTATGCCGTACTCGATTCCGTTGAGGTAGATCATGTTGAGTGCTTTCTTGAGTACATTTCCTTGTATCCTTCAGACGACGAGGAGATCGATGAGCTTATCAAAAACGGTGACCGAGGAAAGGCGCGCAAGCTATCTTCCATTCGTTCTTTCTTTCGCTATTTGTATAAGAAAGGACGCATAAGCCGCAATCCTGCCTCGCTGGTTGATACGCCCAAGATACACGATAAGCCGATAATCAGGCTTGATGTTGACGAGATTGTCAGATTGCTTGATACCGTTGAAAATGGAGACGGGCTGACTAAGACTCAGAAACGTTTCCACGAGCGCACGAAGACCAGAGATCTGGCGATTATTACCCTGTTTCTGGGTACCGGAATGCGCATTAGTGAGCTTGTGGGAATCAATATTGATGATATAAACTTTATGGCAAATGAAGTTCGAATCACGCGCAAAGGCGGCGGTCAGGATGTTCTTGTATTTGGCGATGAAGTGCGGGAGGCACTGCTTGATTATATGCTTCAGCGCGAGAAAATGACGCCTGCAGAAGGACATGAATCCGCTCTGTTCCTTTCGCTGCAGGATAAGCGCATGAGCGTGCGTTCGATTGAATTACTTGTCAAAAAATATGCTAAGCTTGCTGCGCCGCTAAAGAAGATATCCCCTCACAAGCTTCGCAGCACCTATGGCACAATGCTGTATAATGAAACCGGAGATATCTATCTCGTAGCCGATGTTTTAGGTCACCGTGATGTTAATACGACCAAGAAGCATTATGCGGCTTTATCTGAGGACCGTCGTCGAAGAGCGGCCGAGGTCATCAAGCTCAGGGACGATGTGCCTGACGACTCATTTGGTATGAACAACAACTCAAGCAATGCGGCCGATGATGATACTGCCAATAATGAATGAGACGAAGGAAATGAAGGAAATAAGGAGATTTTCATGAAACGAATCGCCAGTATTCAGGATGTGTCATGCTTGGGGCGCTGTTCACAGACGGTTGCGCTTCCGGTGATTTCTGCCATGGGGATTGAGTGCGCGGTTCTACCCACAGCCGTACTTAGCACCCATACCAGCTTCCCTGGTTTCATCTGCAGCGACCTAACGGATCTGTTGCTGCCGGTGGCACGGCATTGGAAGACGCAGGGCATGCGCTTCGACGCGCTGTATACCGGCTATCTGGCTTCAGCGCATCAGGTGGCAGTGGTGCTGGACCTGTTTGATATGCTGGCGGATCGGGACACGCTGCTGTTTGTGGATCCTGCCATGGCCGATCACGGCAGACTGTACACAGGGTTTGGATCGGAGTTTCCTGCTATGATGGCTCAGGTGGTGTCACGGGCGCATATCACCGTGCCCAACATTACAGAAGCCTGCCTCATGACCGGCATGGAGTTCAGGGAGATCTATGACGAGGACTATATCAGAACCCTGCTGCAGAGAGTGGCGGAGCTTGGAGCAAAAAAGATAGTACTTACAGGAGTATCCTTTGAGCAGGACGCCATTGGCTTTATGTCCTATGACAGCGACACAAATACTTATGACAGCTACTTCAATCATCGTGAGCCGCACGCATATCACGGAACCGGAGATATTTTTTCCGCCACCGCAGTTGGCGGCATCATGCGAGGGCTCAGTCTGCACGAAGCTTTCCGTCTTGCAGTTGATTTCACTCTGCAATGCATCCGGGAAACTCGCAAAGATCCGCAGGCGCCGTGGTATGGCGTTGAATTTGAACGCGCCCTGCCTCTGCTGACAGCGCAGATCAGGGAATTTGCAGATTGACAAGCTGACAACCCGATATAAGGAAAGCATCCGTATCAAGACGATACGAATGCAAACCGTTCATACACGCTGCATCAGATGGATATGCAGACTATTCTCTTAATGTTTTCTATTGTGAGGACGGCGTTGCCTGATGCCCCTAACATGCCTCGGAGGTACTTCTTCCCCTACTCCATCAGTCAGTTCTTCTTCCTGCCGTTCATTTTCCTCCTGTAAGAAAAGCTCGTCAAGCCGTTCCTCCCATTCCTGTTGCAGCTCGGGATCAATCTCCAGGGGCGCAGGATGTTCAAACTCTTCGCATTCTTCATCGTCATATTGGTCCAATTCATCGTCGAATCCAATATCATCATCTTCATCATTAATCGAATAATAGATCGTTCGATAACCGGAAGACGGATCGGCTTCTTCTATACATTTACCACAGTTATCACAAATCTTGCATGGATCGAGATCGCAGTGCAGGCATTCACCGCAATCGTTGCAGATTTTTTCCGGGAATAAAATACAATGCTTCATCAATGCTTTCCTCACCTATTCATTAATTCGCTCAATACTCTCATAGCCGCAAGCTTACCGTGGGCATAGTTCAATGCGCCCTGAATATATCCCGTATACGGTTCGTGGATCGGCGCATCAGCGGTCAGCTCGATAGAAGCACCTTGAACAAAGGTTCCTGCCGCCATAATGACCTGATCGCTATAGCCAGGCATATCCCAGGGCTCAGGAACAACATGCCCGTCTACCGGTGAAACAGACTGAATGCATTTGCAGAAGGCAATGAGCTCCTCCTTGGTGTTAAAGCGCAGTGCCTGAACTATATCGGAACGTTTCGATGTGCTGCTCGGCATGGTTGGAAGATTAAGATGTTCAAACAGCTTGGCGAACAGTGCAGATGTCTTCAGGCTTTGCGCCACGACATGCGGAGCACTGAACAACCCCTGATAAAAAGGCAAATAGCTTCCGGAATACGAACCGCACTCCCTTCCGATACCGGGCACCGTCATTGCATATGAGATCCGTTCTACATACTCCTTCTTGCCTGCAAAATAACCTCCGGTCGGAGCAAGTCCGCCTCCGGCATTCTTGATAAGCGAAGCAACGATAATGTCAGCGCCATAATCTGTAGGCTCGTTTATGCATGTAAACTCACCGTAGCAGTTATCAACAACAACGACTGTATCGGGAGAAATACGCTTGATCGCTTCGATTACCGGCTTCATATCCTCCGGCAGCAGCGATTCGCGCCATTCATAGCCGCGAGATCTTTGAATATATGCTATGCGTGGCTTTAATCTCTCAACCTTTGCGCATATTTCATCAAGCTTGAATCTTCCGTTAGTAGACAAATCGACTTGCTCGTAGAAAATGCCTCGTTCTCTGAGCGAATTAGGAAGGCTTTCACTGCCTATTCCTATAGCATCGACAAGGGTATCGTAAGGGCGTCCGGATATGGAGAGCATGCAGTCCCCATGCTTCAACAGTCCTGATAAAACGATAAAAATTGCATGCGTCCCAGAAATTATCTGCGGACTTGCGACGGCTGACTCCGTTCCGAAAGCATCCGCAAACACCTTATCCAGGTTATCCCTGCCGACATCATCATAACCATATCCGGTGGTAGGATTAAAATAGTGCGCTGCCACATGATTCTTTTGAAATGCTGCAAGCACCTTGGCTTGATTCAACGTTTCGACCTTTTCAATCTCTGTAAACACATCCTTAAGCTGTATTTCCAACTCATTAATAAGTTCAAAGGCTTCTTTCTTGATTTGAAGCCTTGCAAAAGCTTCATTGAACATCTTACTTTCCCTCCGAATCAAAATAATAGGAAAAAATATCATTCTCAAGCACTTCAGGAGAACACTTATCGGTCTCAAACCACCTGATTCGCTTGTCACGCCTAAACCAGCTAATCTGCCTTTTGGCGAATCTGCGCGTATCACGCTTTATCAAATAAACCGCTTCATTGAGTGTGCATTTGCCATCAAGGTACATGATCAGCTGCTTGTAGCCAAGACCCTGCAGCGCAGGTAAGCTTCTATCCGGATCTGATGAGAGGATACGCTTGACTTCGTCAATAAGCCCGGCTTCCATCATCAAATCTACTCTATGCTCAATACGTTCGTAAAGCAGTTTTCTTTCCATATTGAGTCCGGCCATAATCGGCTCAAATTCTATCTCGTTTCCACGCTCATTGGTGAAATCCCCACCGGCTTCCGACAAGGTAGTCCCCGTGCGTTCAAAGACCTCGATAGCACGTATTAAGCGTTTGGTGTCGTTTGGATGCAGTCTTGCTGCTGTAACCGGATCGATCTCTGTCAGCATTCTGTGGAGCGTACCAGGATATTGAGATTCGGTTTCCGAAAGAACCTCTCGGCGTTCAAAATCAGGAACAGCCTCCGAAAAATTCAGCGGAAAAACAATTGAATTTATGTACAGTCCCGTTCCTCCGACTACAAACGGGATATTCCCTCTTGCTATGATATCACGGATAACCGCCAAAGCCTGTTCTCTATACACGGCAACATTATAGCCGGGTTCTCGGTGATCAACAAAATCAAGCATATGGTGCCTGATCCCCTGCATTTCTTCAAGCGATGGCTTTGCCGAACCGACATCAAGATCCTTATAGATCTGTATTGAATCGGCAGATACTATTTCGGCAGTTCGGCCAAGCCTTGCATTTATAAGCTTTGCGATACCGATTGCTGCTGCGGTCTTGCCGCTTGCCGTCGGCCCAACAAGAACATATATTCTATCCTTTATCACTGTGTCACCTACTCGATCCGCTTAAACAGTTTCTGAAGCTCTGTTTTTGTCACTCTGACGATAACAGGCCTGCCGTGGGGACAGGTCATAGGCGTGCTGTCATTCATATAAGCCTCAAGTATTTCAACGATTTCCGCCTCTTCAAGCCTGTCACCCGCCTTCACTGCCTTCTTACATGCGGCTTGAATTAGGCTAGAACGCACCATGTCGATCTCATCCACTTTTCCGTTACGCTGAATCAGCGCAACAGCGTCGGAAATAAAACTTTCGGAATTAGAAGATATGACGGCCGGAACAGCATCGATACGAACGGTTGTTTCCGACACCGGCTCAAGCGAAAAGCCGAGCTCTTCAAATCTTCGGATATTGTCGTTCAGAACCTGAAAGCTTATGGGATCGAGATGAATGTATTCAGGGACCAATAAGATCTGAGAATCAAAGCGCAGCTCATCTCGAATCATCTTCTCATACAGCATGCGTTCATGCGCTGCGTGCTGGTCAATGTAATAAATAGCATCTCCTTGCTGAACGATGATATAGGTATCGAATGCAGAACCTATTATTGTATACGGACTGCTGCACAGCTCGATCTGTTCCGGCTTAGCGATCCTGTTCTTTCTTTCCTCACAGGAAGAAAAGTCAAACACCGGAATATCCGGATTTGCGCGGCCTTGAAATCCGCTTGAGCTATGCGAAAAAGCGGGGATAGAGCCGGATGCACTGTCACGAAATACAATGGGCTTTGATCGCTCCGTGGTCGTAACAATGGGCTTATGCGGAATAATCTCAGAGGAAGAATCAGCTGAAGCGTTATCGTCCACTCGAACGACCGATGTCGGCCTTATGTCCGACTGCTGATCAGCACTGACATTCTCCGTTTCATTATTCCCGAACAGCACATAAAGTCTATCCTGAGTAACCTTCTCATAATCCTTCTTGGTTTCGAAACCGCCGTCAGTATCGCCAATTCCCCTAAGCGCGTCATTTATCGCTCGCGTAACGGCAAAGCCTATCCTCTCATCATCCTTGAATCTGACCGAAAGCTTATTTGGGTGCACGTTTACATCGACTTCATAACTGGAGATGAGCATATCGATCACAAAAAACGGGAATTTCCCATGCATGAGTCTTGTATCGAATGCTCGCTGTACTCCGAAACTAACCGTTGGAGACTTTATGTATCGATGGTTGACGAATAAGCTTTGCTGAATTCTTGTATTCTTTGCAAGCGTCTCGCTGCCTACATAGCCGCTAAGCTTCAAGTAACCATCGTCGTAATCTATTGCATACAGCCTTGATGATATCTCGTTCCCATATACACAGAAAAGAGCGTTTTCCAAACTTCCGTCGCCTGCACTATGGTAGACTGTTTTGCCGTTATTTATGAACTTTATGGCTATCGAAGGATTAGACAGGATAAGCCTAAGCACATAATCTCCTATCATCGCAGCTTCGCCGCGCGGCGATTTCAAAAACTTAAGCCTTGCAGGAACGTTATAGAACAGCTCTGATACTTCAATAGTGGTTCCGCATGGACATCCGCACGGTTCTTTAGACACAGTTGCGCCGCCTTCTATTCTGAGAATTGTACCATAATCGCCATCAGCGGTCCTCGTTCTCATGGTCAGCTTCGAAACAGCAGCTATTGAAGCCAAAGCTTCGCCTCTAAAGCCCAGGGTTTCGATATGGTCAAGGTCGGATGCTGAATTCAGCTTGCTGGTTGCATGACGGAGGAATGCCTTCTCCGTGTCCCCTTCTGCAATCCCGGAACCGTTATCGGTAATCCTTATATAATCAATACCACCGTTTCGAATCTCGATGGTCACGGCAGTGCTGCCCGCATCGATGGAGTTCTCTACAAGCTCTTTAACAACGCTCGCAGGCCGTTCTACGACTTCTCCTGCTGCGATCTTATTTGCAATATTAGGTTCTAATATGCGTAT
Source organism: uncultured Clostridium sp. (assembly GCA_900542285.1). Taxonomy (GTDB): domain Bacteria; phylum Bacillota; class Clostridia; order Christensenellales; family CAG-138; genus PeH17. The sequence continues at coordinate 14,571 of UQNF01000008.1, read as the reverse complement.
TCTCTTCATTTGCTCAGCTTAGCCCTCGAACTAAGTTCATACAGTTTACCCAATGCCTCCAAAGGAGTCATCTTATTTGCATCAAGCCGAATAAGCTCATCAATAATATCCTGCGCGCCAAACTCTGATTCGCCATCTCCCAAAAGGCTGATCTGCTCAGGCCACGTTTCGTCGCTGACACGGCTTGCGGCATTGTTGATATCGGAAGCTTCTATCTCTGCAAGAATGGCCTTTGCCCTCTCTACCAGAGCATTCGGAAGACCGGCAAGCTTTGCGACCTGTATTCCGAAGCTCTTGTCTGCCCCACCACGCACTATCTTGCGTAGGAATATGATATTGTCGCCATACTCCTTTACCGTGATACGATAGTTTTTTACTCCGTCAAGCTTACCTTCCAGTTCCGTAAGCTCATGATAATGCGTAGCAAACAGAGTCTTCGCGCCGCATTTGGTCTTGTCGGAGACATACTCAAGCACTGCCCATGCTATACTCAGTCCATCGAATGTACTGGTTCCTCTGCCTATCTCATCGATTATCAAGAGGCTTCGGGCAGTCGCATTGTTCAGGATGTTGGCCATCTCGCTCATTTCGACCATGAAGGTGCTCTGACCTGTGGATAGGCTGTCCGATGCGCCGACACGAGTAAATATCCTATCAACGATAGAGATATTCGCGCTCTTTGCAGGCACGAAAGAACCGATATGCGCCATCAGAGTTATCAGCGCTACCTGTCTCATATAGGTGCTTTTGCCTGCCATATTCGGGCCCGTCAAGATGATTATCCTGTCGTTTCCGTTGTTCATATCAGTTGAATTGGAGACGAATCCATCCTTCAATCCGTTTTCGACGACCGGATGTCTTCCGTCGACAATGCTGATCTTTCCCTTGTTATTGATCTTGGGGCGGACATAGTTGTTAGAAACTGCCGTAAGAGCAAGAGATAAATATGCGTCCAGCTCCGCAATCAGCATCGCATTGCTCTTGAGCCTATCAATGCACGAGAGCAGTACTTCACGGATATGACAAAACAGCTCATATTCAAGCGCGATGCAGCGCTCTTTTGCGCCTATCAGCTTTTCCTCCGTCTCCTTGAGTTCGGGAGTAACATACCTTTCGGCGTTGGCAATGGTCTGCTTGCGCTGGTATTCAAGCGGTACGCTTCCAACCATTGACTTTGTAACCTCAATATAATAGCCGAATACACGGTTGTACCCAACGCGTAAATTTTTGATTCCGGTGCGTTCGCGTTCGTTGGCTTCAAAACGCTTGATCCAGTCGCTTCCGTGCTCAGCAAGATCGCGAAGCGAATCGACTTCTTCATTATAGCCGGCCCGGATTATTCCTCCGTCACGCACTCCGACCGGAGGTTCATCGGCTATTGCTGACGAAAGCAGCGCAAAGATATCCTCCATCAAGTCCAGCGCGTGCGCTATGGCATTGGTACGTTCTGCACCGAAGCTTCCGGCGCAGGACTTAATGTTAGGAAATTGCTGCATGGATGAACAAAGCGCCCTGCAATCCCTCGGAGTAACAGAGCCATATGCGATTCGGCTGCACAGCCTTTCAATATCGTATGTTCCGGACAACACACCTGCAAGCGCTTCCCTATCCTTAACTGAGTTGACTATGCTTTCTACCGCATTAAGCCTAAGGTTGATGCTTTCTTCGAGCTGAAGCGGACAATCTATCCATTTGCGCAGAAGTCTGCCGCCCATGCTGGTTTTGGTCTTATCAAGAACATAAAGAAGTGTGCCCTTGCGGCTGCCGTCAAAGCGAAGCGGCTCAGTGAGTTCAAGGTTCCGCCTTGTAGCAGAATCAAGCACCATATACTCGCTGCGCCTGACTTTTGTTATCTTGGAAATATGCGACAGTGCATTTTTTTGGGTATCCTCAAGATAGCACATCAGCGCGCCTGCGGCGCATACATCATTACCCTTATCGCGCATGCCGTATCCGGAAAGCGTGGCAACCTCAAAGTGGCGCATTAATCTTTCGGCAGCGGATGAAAGATCAAAATAGCGTTCATCAAATTGCTCGGTATAAAACTTATTCTTTATGAGCTTAATAAGCGCTGCATCTGAGAAAAGGGCCGGATTGGCAATTATCTCCCTCGGACAGATCCTGTCGAGCTCATTAAACAAATCGGCGGACGCATTATCGGACTCAATAGACATCACAAAAAAATCGCCGGTTGAGACATCGCAGTATGCCAGTCCAAACGTACCGTTTTTGGAAAAAACCGAAGCTATATAGTTGTTTGTGCGTTCGTTGAGCATGGTCTCCTCGATAACGGTGCCGGGTGTAATGACCCTTATCACGTCACGCTCAACAAGCCCCTGCGCCAACGCCGGATCGGTCAGCTGTTCGCAAATCGCAACCTTATAACCCTTATCAATCAGCTTAGTGATATAGGTGTTTACCGAATGGTATGGCACGCCGCACATCGGAGCGCGCTCAGGCAGGCCGCAATCCCTTCCGGTCAAAGTGAGTTCCATCTCTCTGGAACCGGTAATTGCGTCCTCAAAGAACATCTCATAGAAATCGCCCAAGCGAAAAAATAACAGACAATCACTGTATTTTTCCTTCAGCGATAGATACTGCTGCATCATTGGCGTAAGTTTCGGCATTGAAAAACTCCCCTTGAGAATAGCTAATAAACATCAGTCGGTGGCCTGTATGACAGCATCAACAATCAGTCGACTATATGGCCGAAAAGAGAATTGAACCTATAGCCGTCTACTTGTACGGGTACTATTGAGCCAACCAACGCTTCATCGCCCTGCACATAAACCATCTTAAAATTTGAGAGCTTACCAAACAACAGCGGTTCACCGCGATGATCCACACCCTCAACGAGTATTTCGCCTTCGTATCCGATGTACTTGGCATTATTGGCAGGAATTGTATCGGCAAGGATGGCATTAAGAGCGTTCAGCCTGCGTTTCTTTTCGTCATCAGGGATCTGATTCTCCATCCTTGCTGCAACCGTGCCTTGCCTGGGCGAATATGCAAAGGTGTATGCGTTGCTGTATCCTACCCTGCGAACCAGTTCGCAGGTATCCTGAAAATCTTTTTCGGTTTCGCCCGGAAAGCCGACAATGATATCGGTAGTTATTTCAACATCCTTAACTCTGCTGCGGAGCTTATCCACAAGCTCAAGATAGTGAGCACTGTCGTATCTTCTATTCATTCTTCTAAGTATCTCATCGCTTCCGGACTGCACCGGCAGATGAATGTGCTTACACACCTTGTCCAGCTGCGCCATCGCATCAATCAGCTCGTCCGAAAGATCCTTGGGATGCGATGTCATGAATCTAAGCCTTTTTAAGCCCTCTATCTCATTGACCGACCGGAGCAGCATCGGAAATGTGACGCCTTCATAATAATAGGAATTAACATTCTGACCAAGCAGCGTGACCTCGCTGTAGCCCTGTTCAATGACCGTGCGAACCTCATCGATTATATCCTCCGGGCGTCTGGAACGCTCTCTTCCCCTTACATACGGAACGATACAATAGGTGCAGAAATTGTTGCAGCCATACATTATGTTGACAAATGTTGAAAAACCGGGTTCACGCTCGGTCGGCATTCCTTCAATTACCTCTCCATCCATCTCGGTAATATTGAACACCCTTTGATTATTGAGTGCTTTTTCGAGCATGATTGGAAAATTCTTAAGCTCATGCGTTCCGAAAATAATATCAACGAATGGGAAACGCTTATACAACCTTTCCGCCACGTCCTTTTGCTGCATCATGCAGCCGCAAACTCCGAGGATCAGCCTTGGGTTCTGCTGCTTAAGCTCCTTTATGAAGCCAACATTACCAAATGTGCGCAGCTCCGCATGCTCTCTTACGCAGCAGGTATTAAACAGGATGAGGTCGGCTTCCTGCTTGCTGTCTGCCTTTGTATAGCCACAGCGGACGAGCATGCCTGCGATATTCTCCGAGTCATGTTCGTTCATTTGGCATCCATATGTTTCAATAAAATACTTAAGTCCCATATTGCCTATTGCATCATGGATCCTCTCGACAGTGCGGTTAATCAATGCATCATTGCGTATATCTATCATATTAAAGCCTTTCATCACATACTAATTCGTTATTATTATACTTTATTTCGCCGTCTTTCGCAACATAAGTTCATCAGTCAACAGACTTTAACGATTCTGCAGGATTTATTGCTGCGATCTTTCTCCTAAGCAGCAGTGTAACGATAAGGCTTAAGAGCATAGATATTGCAAATGCATACAGATAGCTCATCGGAAGTACCTTGATGTCGAATGTTACGAAATCGATATTTACCTGTGTCATAACGAATCTGTTAAGAAGATATCCGCATGGCAGACCTAAGAGCGAGCCGATTATCGTAATGATGATGTTCTCCCTTGAAACATAGGATGTCGTTTCATTTAGCTGAAATCCCAAGACCTTCAGCGTAGCTATTTCTCTTGTCCGCTCGACAACGGAAATATTTCCGAGGTTATACGCTACAACAAATGCCAATGAACATGCGCTGACGATGATAACCCCGACGATGTAGTTCATGCTTTTCATCATATCGTCGACTATCTTTCGAATATCCTCGGATACGGAAACGTTGTTTACGCCCATTTCCTTATAGAGCCTTGCCGATACATCGTAAATATCGTCTCCCTGAACCGTTGCATATGCGGTTTTATACCCAGCATCGTTGTTGAACAGATCCTTATATGTTTTCTCATTCATAAACATATAGTTATTGACATAGTTTTCAAAAATGCCGTCAACACGCGCCTCGATGGTCTCCTCATCGTTCAGACATATCTCAACGTAATCTCCGATCTTTGCTTTCGTAAGCGTTGATAGTTTTTCATTTATAATGATTCCGCCATCTCCGGGATAAGGGACGACTTCGCCGTTTAATGAGAATCTAACGATATCGCACACATCGGGATCTGATGTTGCTACTATGTTCACCGCAAGCTCGCCCTTTCCGGTCTTGATGTTGACAGAATCGGATATTACAAAAACACAATCCTTTAGAAGCCCTTTACATGATTCGGTAAACTCTGCCTGCTCTTCCGCAGTCATGCTGTCGGCAAAGCTGATCTCATAATCATAGCGAGTAATATTGGTAAACTGGTCGTTTACTACATTGCTTATTGAGTCATGGACGCCAAAGCCAACGAGGATAAGTGCCGTACAGCCGCCTATGCCAACCAGCATCATAATCAGTCTTCTCGTATAGCGAAGGATATTCCTGGCGGCGACCTTATTCAAAAAGCTCAAATGATTCCAGATGAATGGTATGCGCTCAAGCAGGATGCGCCTGCCCGGCTTTGGCGCTTTAGGACGGATGAGATCAGCAGGCATTTCAGTGAGTTCCTTCTTGCATACTGCAAATGTCGCGCCTGCGGTGCATACGAGCGAAATAATAAGTGAAATAAGCGCATTTTCATAATCGAATACGATACCTATTTCTCCGAAATCATACAGCATCTTATACGCATTCCAGATAACCTTGGGTATTAGGATACTTCCGCCAAAAAAGCCTATCACACAGCCGATGAGCGCAGCGGAACCGGAATAACCAATGTATTTCATTATGATGATTCCATCACTATAACCAATAGCTTTGAGCGTTCCGATCTGCGTTCTGTGCTCATCCACCATTCTTGTCATGGTCGTTGTACAAACCAGCGCCGCGACAATAAAGAAGATAAGCGGAATTACGCGTGCAATGCCCTCGACTATTGAAGCGTCATTTTCATAGCTGATGTAGCCGGAATTTTTGCTTCTATCGAGAGAATACGATCTTACCGCTTCTCCAAAGAAATCATCAAATTCCTTTTCCTGAGCATCGATCTCAGCTTTTGCTTCCGAAAACCGCTGCTCTGCCTCATCGAACTGTGTATCCGCTTCCAGCTTTGCCTGCTCATACTTTGCATACCCTGCGTCATAGGCGCTCTTCGATTCATAATAAGTAATCAGGCCCTCGGTATACTGAAGTCGTGCGGAATTGAGTTCATATGCTGCATCGTCAAGCTGGGATTTTGCCCTGTCAAGCTCTGCCTTGACTCTTTCAAATTCATGCATGGCGGTTTCACGCTGACGATCGAGCTCTGCCTGCGCTTCATCAAGCTGCACCTGTGCTTCTACCAGCTGGCGGTACATCCCAGGGAGGCCGGATTCATCGATAAGCTCGATCTGGTGCTGCAAAAAGATGTATTCTTCATACGCCTGTAAGTATTCCAAGCTCTCGTGATCCTCAATGCTGTCCATGATTTCGGACAGTTCATTCAATCTGTCCACCATTGCATTATAGGTTCCTACTGCATCGCTTTGATCAATGAGCGACAAAGCCGTCTCAACCGTCCTGCGGTTAGCATCTATCTCTCCCTGAGCTTCATAGAGCTGAGACAGCACGGCTTCGCGCTGCGCGGTATATTCAGCCAAACCTTCATCATAAGCCTTAATTCCATCGCAATACTCTTTTTCGCCGTCCTCAATTGCTTGCTTTGCGTCAGCCAATTGCGCTTTGGCTTCTTCCAACTGCGCCTTTCCATTATTGAGCGTTTCCAGCGTGTCGTCGAGCTGCTGCTCGGCTTCTCTTTTTGTTTCAAGATAGGAATCATACTCTGAATCGTACTTGTCCCAAGCTTCGTCAAGCAGCCTTCGAGCATCACTGCGAAGATTCTCATAATCCTCCTTGGTGCGTTCATCAAGGATGGACTGAAACTTATCGGCATAATCGTTTATCGCATTATCATATTCATCCGAGAAAATATCTCCGCTTGCATCCGTTTTGATTAGCAGCTCGGTCATGCGATCGGAACTGAATGCATCGCTTAATAGATAGATAAAGCCATCAAGAGTACCTCCCTCTAGGGTTGTCGTCCCTCTTGTTCTATTCAGATAATTGACAGAGCAGCATGTGCCCACTACTATGAATTTATCGTGAGCAAAGAATTCCTTTGTTGAATCGCTGTTCCTGCTGCTGACCCGTATAGTGGTCCCAATTGCCTTGGCGCCGATTGCCGAATCGTCTACCAGGCATTCGTTGCTCGACGTTGGCATTCTGCCGGAAACAAGCTTGATTTTATTGATCTTCTTAGTTATTGAATATGCTTTAAGAATACGCTCGTCATCGCTTGTTCCGCCCAAGGCGGATTCGTATTCGGTATCTGCAAAAAAGTCTATAGAGTAGCTTCCTTCTGCCATTGTGACGCCATCAAGCGTTTTATAATAATTAACATCGTCTTCGGTAAAGCCAATGGTCGTTATAAAGCGATAGTCATACATATTTGAGTCATCGTTAATGTAATTATTTGCCCCTTTGATCATCGCGGGCTTCAGCGCAAGCAGACCCGAAAAGAAGCCTACCCCAAGCATAATTATCACAAGGATCGCGATAAATCTGCCCTTGGTATGCTGTATCTCTCGTAAGTTGTTCTTTGTCCAGGCCCTAAACTTGGAATCAGGAATAAATTTTTTTACCATTCGATATCCTCAACCGGAGTTACAACTTCATTCTTCGTAACGGATTCCACCATTCCGCTCTTTATCCTGATCACCCTGTCAGCCATGGCGGTCAGCGCGGAATTATGCGTAATAATGATGACGGTCATTCCGTTCTCGCGGCTTTCTTTCTGAAGAAGCTTTAGAATTGCCTTTCCGGTCAAATAGTCGAGAGCGCCCGTCGGCTCATCGCACAGCAGGAGCTTTGGCCTCTTTGCAAGAGCTCTCGCTATCGCAACGCGCTGCTGCTCTCCTCCGGACAGTTGTGACGGAAAGTTTTTCATTCGATCAGCAAGCCCGACATCCGCCAATACCTGCTCGGCAGGCATTGGATTACGGGTTAGCTGTGATGCAATCTCAACATTCTCAAGTGCAGTCAGATTCGGGATCAGGTTATAGTATTGAAACACGAACCCAACCTCATGCCTGCGGTAATCGGCAAGCTTGCGAGTGTCGTATGCCGATACCTCTGTTGATTCGAGATAAACATTTCCGCTGGTAAGTGTGTCCATACCGCCAAGAATATTGAGCAGCGTGGTTTTTCCTGCACCGGACTGACCGACAATGACGCAGATCTCGCCCTTCTCTATCTCAAAGGAGACATCCTTCAAGGCTGTAACATTCACATCACCTGAATGGTAGACCTTGCCGACCTTATCAAACTTAACAAAAGCGCACATTCTTTCCCTCCCAAACTTATTCAAGTTATATTATACTAGCATTTATCGTAGTTTTCAACCCACTGAATGCGTATTTTGCGGTTTCTTCGATTTAATAAAATAACGAAGAACCATCCTATGCATCAGAACGGTCCTTCGTTGAAATAACTAATTTACGGATTATCGCTTTATTGTATTTCTCACGGTATCAGCAACATTTTCGACGGTGAAGCCGAAGTGCCTGAACAAAACGCTTCCGGGTGCAGAAGCTCCAAAGCTGTTCATGCAGACAAGCTTGCCGTCAAGACCGATATATTTATACCAGGATTTTCCCCCGAGCGCTTCAACTGCAACCCTGCAGCGGATTTCATCGGGGAGGACCGATTCGCGATACTCCTTGCTCTGCAGGTCAAACAGTTCCATACAAGGCATCGAAACAACGCGAACATGAATATTCTCTTTTGACAGAAGCTCCGCAGCCTCAATTGCAAGAGAAACCTCTGATCCGGTAGCAAGAATGATTGCGTCAGGCTTATCTCCTGTAGATTCTCTTATGACATAGCCCCCCTTGAGAACACACTCGGAATCGGTACCGACAATCTGCGGCAAGGCTTGCCTTGAAAGGAACATAAGGCTGGGCGCGTTAATGTCGGCAGCGGCAGCATAGCAGCCAGCAGTTTCTCTTCCGTCGGCGGGACGGAAAACATATGTATTGGGAGTTGCGCGGAACATATCAAGCTGCTCGATGGGCTGATGTGTTGGACCATCCTCGCCTACACCGATGCTGTCGTGTGTAAGAACATAGGTTATCCCAAGCTCCATGATCGACGCAAGCCTGACTGCGGGTTTAATATAATCTGAAAATACAGCGAATGTTGCGCAGAAGGGCTTCAGGCATCCATAAAGAGCGATACCGTTGCAGATATCGGCCATTGCAAACTCTCTGACACCAAAATGAATATTCATTCCATCGGGCGTTTCAGGCGAGAAATACCCCTTGCCCTTCAGTTCAGAGTTGTTTGAGGGCGCAAGGTCAGCGCTTCCGCCGAACATATTAGGCATACGCTCAGCCAGCCTGTTCAGAACGATTCCGGAACACTGCCTGGTCGCAAGCTTAGTATCGTCAAATGCGCTGAAGTCTTCATCTCCGAGCAGCCTGTAGGCGCTTGTGTATTCGCCGCTAAATCCCATACAAAGCTCATTATATGCGTCGGGCATCTCGTTCTTAAAGCGATTAAGCATATCCGAGTATTCGGCATTGCGTGAACGATTCTCTGCAATGAACGCATCCATATGCGAGCGAACTTCATCGGGAACGGTGAACGGGTCATATGCCCAGCCGATATTCTGTTTCCATGCAGCAATGTTGTCTGCGCCAAGCGGAGAGCCATGTGAAGCGGCAAGCCCCTCCTTAGGAGTCCCGTGAGCAATCTTGGTGTGAACGATTATCAGAGTCGGCTTGTCTTCGCTCTGCTTTGCTGAAGCAAGTGCATCACGAATCGCATCGATATCCTCGCCATCGAGCACCTCAAGAACATTCCAGCCGTAACTGATGAAGCGCATAGCCACGTTTTCGGTGAATGCAATATCCGTATTGCCCTCGATGGTGATGTTGTTGCTGTCATAAAGCGCAATAAGCTTGTTTAGCTTGTGAGTTCCGGCGATGGAAGCAGCTTCACTCGCTGCGCCCTCCATCATACAGCCGTCACCCATAAGCACATAGGTATAGTTATCAAAGATGGGAAAACCGGTTTTGTTATAAAGAGCCGCGCAGTGCCTCTCCGCCATGGCCATACCTACTGCCATTGCAAAGCCCTGGCCAAGGGGACCGGTTGTGGCTTCGATACCAACGATGTTTCCGTATTCTGGATGCCCTGCAGTCTTGCTCCCGAACTGACGGAAGTTCTTAATATCATCGATGCTGACATCATAACCAAAGAGATGCATCAGCGAATACAGAAGCATTGAAGCGTGCCCTGCGCTGAGTACAAACCTGTCCCTGCCAATTACATACATACTGTTTAGATCCGAGTCGCAGCTGCTGCGATGCTTCATCTGCTCAAACACTGCAAGCGCCATGGGCGCAGCGCCGATTGCAAGACCGGGATGGCCGCTCTTTGCTTTTTCAATTGCATCGGCAGCCAAGGTTCTAATGGTATTTACGGTGAGGTTATCGATTCTATTCATGCTTCCTCCAAAATGAATCAAGCTATTAGGCGGATAGACCGCAATTTTTATTTTACCGCTCTTTGATTTACTTTACAACCCATGAACCGAGATATATTGCCGTAGTTTAGCTTTGGTTTTCGTACACATCTTGTTCGGTTAGATAAAGTTAGGGTAGAAATTTGAAGAAAAATGAGCTATAATAGTGATACGGAGGAATTAATGCAGCATGGATAACGACAAGAAAAACCTTAGCGAACGCAGAAAGCCAAAGCGCGAGTCCATTTCATCCAAAGCTCGACGCTGGTCTCTATCCGGAGCAAAGCTGATCCTGGTCTTTGCGCTGTTTGCCGTTTTGGCTGCCATTATCGTGCTCGTCGTTGTTCATACCTCGAAGAATCAAATGGTGGATCTGGCTATTCCCGGTGCTACACCGAATAATTATACGGAGTCGCCGTCTGGAACTCAGACGGATTACGCAGAATCTTCCGAATCTCCTGTCTATACTGCAGCTATTTCACAAGCTCCGTCCGGTCTTGATTATGATCTGTATCTTAGTGTCGGAGACAGTCATGAAATCATTATTGATATCCAATCAAGGCTTATGGAGCTTGGCTACCTTTCTTCAGATGAGCCGTGTGAATACTTTGGCAAGCCGCTGGAAGAAGCCGTCAGGCTGTTCCAGCGCGCAAGCCATTTGCAGCAGACCGGAATTGTGGACAAGTCCTTCTGTATGCAGCTGTTCTCCGACAATGCAAAGCAATACTTAGTAGAATTATATAACAGCGGAGATGATGTCAAGCTCATTCAGGAGAGGCTTGAACAGCTTGGCTATGATGTGGATAAAATCAACGGATATTACGGATTTACTACCGAAAGAGCCGTTAAGGAGTTTCAAAAGCTCAATGGAATATTTGTAAACGGTACTGCTGATAGTGTGACATTGGAGGCTATTTTCTCGCCCTATGCAATAAATGCAAGCGGAGAATATGATAATCCTATCTTTTTGCCTACCACGGATCCGATTTTCACTCCTGCACCTACCCCCGAACCTGCGCCATCCCCTACACCTTCGGCGATGCCAACCATAAGTCCAACAGCGGCGCCGACACCAACACCAGCTCCAACACCTTACCCAACTCCGACTTCGGTCCCGGTCTCGCCCACCCCTACACCTAAGCCTACAGCGCCGCCAACTCCTACGCCAAAGCCGACGCCTACACCGACACCAACCCCGGCTCCTACTCCCACGCCTTCACCGACCCCGGAGCCTACACCGGAGCCGACTCCCACGCCAACGAGCTTGCCGACGCCTTCACCGACGCAAGACGGCGAGGGACTGCAGACATTTATTGCTCTATTGTATGAACAGCTTGGGAAACCCTACATACTTGGTCATTCCGGCCCTGACTCCTTTGATTGTTCGGGACTGGTCTACTATTGCCTAAGGAATGCAGGTGTTAACATCGGAAGGCTTAACGCCGCAGGTTATTCAATGTATGAGCAATGGGACAGAGTCGATACGATCGAAGAGCTTGTTGTCGGTGATTTGATGTTCTTCTATGACTCCGGCTTTACAAGGATATCCCATGTTGCTGTTTACATAGGGAATAACCAGATCATTCACGCCTCATCCTCAGCAGGATGCGTTACCATATCCAATATCGGTAATTGGCATAGGACATATTTTGCTTGGGGACGGCGGGTGTTCTAAGGAACTATCCGGCAATATATATTTATTTTTCCGTTCTGATAGTTCAAAATTTACTGTTAAAGTGTTATACTTGTTTTGAGCATAACTAACCACTATGCCGGACTTTTCACCAAGAGACTTTGCTAATGGAGGTATCCCAATGAAAACGAACTATACAGAACAAGAGTTGAACGATAATCTTCTCTTTCTAAATCAGCTTTCCAAGGCATTCCCCACAGTTCAATATGCAATGACTGAGATAGTCAACCTCAGTTCAATACTTGCGCTTCCAAAGCCCACCGAGCATTTCATGAGCGATCTTCATGGACAAGGCGATGCTTTCGAACACATACTCAACAACGCTTCCGGTGTTATCCGGAATGAGATCGAGAGGCTTTTTGCAAATACGCTCACCTACGATGAGCGCGAAACCCTTGCAACGATAGTCTACTATCCCAAGCAGAAGATAGCTCTGGAGCTTAAGGACGTTGACGATCCTGATTCATGGTATAAGTACACCCTCAGAAACCTTATTACTCTAGGCCGCAAGATAAGCAGCAAGTACACTCGTTCCAAGCTCCGTAAGTCCCTTGATCCCAGCTATTCCTACATCATAGAGGAGCTGCTTACCGCAAGGATCAACTTCCATGACTTGGATGCTTATTATGATGAGATCTTCGATTCTATCATACGCCATGATTATGCTGAACAGGTCATCGTTGCGCTGACCGATGCCATCAAAAAGCTCTCTGTAGACAGGCTTCATATCGTGGGCGATATCTATGACAGGGGCACGGAACCGCACAAGATCATTGATTTGCTTCTCAAGCACCCATCGGTTGATATCCAGTGGGGAAATCACGATATTCTGTGGATAGGCGCAGCTCTTGGCGAAAAGACCTGTATCTCAGGCGTGTTGACTAACAGCTTTCGTCACAACAACCTCGACCTTATCGAAAACACCTATGGAATCAATCTGCGTCATCTGCTGATGTTCGCACAAACTACCTATAAGAATGCGCTTGCTTTCCGTCCAAGAAAGACCAGCCATGATGATTACTATAACGATCCGGAGGTCAACATCAGGGCGAAGCTTCATAAGGCGATATTCGTCATTATGCACAAGCTGGAAGGCCAGCTTATCATGCGCAATCCAAGCTATGGTCTTGACCACAGGCTGTTCCTTGATACGCTTGACAGGGTCAATTCTACAATTACTATTGATGGAATAACCTACCCAATCAAGGATGCGGACTTCCCCACTATCAACCCCGATTGTCCGTACGAGCTTACCGAAGAAGAAGAAACCATTATCAACGAGCTGCAGTATTCATTCCTCAACAGTCCGATGCTGCAGAAGCACATCAAGTTCTTCATGGATAAAGGCTCATTGTATCTGGTTTCCAACAACAACCTGATGTATCACGCCCTTGTTCCCCTCAATGATGACGGCAGCTTCAAAGAGGTCACGCTTGGGGATGGCATAGCAAGGAGCGGAAAGGTATTGTTTGACTACATAGATTCTGAAGTCAAGCGTCTGTATTTTTCTGATCCGTCAGATAGGAAGGTCAATGAGCTTGACCTGATGTGGTATCTCTGGTGCGGTCCGGATTCTCCTTTCTTCGGAAAGGATAAGATGACAACTTTTGAGCGTGTGGAAATTGACGACAGCAAATCCCACAAGGAGAAACGCAACGCATATTACAACTATCAGGACACCAAGGACCTTGCGGTCCGAATCCTTAATGAATTCGGGATTACTGATACGGAACGCGCAGTTATTGTCAACGGCCATATCCCTGTTGAAAAGATCAACGGAGAGAACCCCATAAAGGCAGAAGGCAATCTTATAGTGATCGATGGCGGCTTCTCCAAATACTATCAAAAGACCACGGGCATTGCAGGCTATACGCTTGTATATGACTCCAGAGGACTTTACATCGTCGCGCACGAGCCTTTCATCAGCTTTGAAAAAGCTATCGAGGAAAATATGGATATTCATTCGACTACGGAAGTTGAAAACATTCTGGCGACAAAAGGACAGGTTCGAGTCGCAGACAGTGATAAAGGTGTTGAACTGCGCGAAGAGATCGAGCATCTGGAGATGCTGGTTGCAGCATACAAAATGGGTCTCATAAAGGAGAACCACAACTATCGTATGGTCAAGGTTGCGCTCGAACATTAACTGTTATGTTAGTTGCTGCCGAAAGCTCGGCTCGGGTGATCGGCTCCGCTTTTGTATTATGTGATTCGGTAACAGGCAGGCATCACCTGCCTGTTATCAATTGCTGACATAAAATGATATAAAAAATGAACGCTTATCAACGATAAGCGTTCATTGGTACCCAGTAGGGGAGTCGAACCCCTGCTACCGCCGTGAGAGGGCGGTGTCCTAGGCCACTAGACGAACTGAGCATTTGCCTTGCTCTCTTGAGCACATGCTTATTATACTCATGTTTCAGTATTTGTCAACACCTTTTTTTGAAATTAGAAAGATATATGTGTTGAAGCGTCAAGCATAGGTGACACATTTCCTTTCAAGAGAGCAGTCAAG